>ONRL01000039.1 GCA_900320225.1 uncultured Lentisphaerota bacterium | reverse complement strand
TCTGGTCGCCCGGCGTCAGCGTGGTGAAGACCACGCAGTCCGCCGTCTTCGCGAACGACGAGACGTCCTGCGTCGTCGCGAGCCAGCCGTCGAGCGTGACGGTGGAGGCGCCTTGCGGGGACGGCGTCGCGTCCAGCGGGCGGAGGATGCCGTCGGCGGTGCCGAACGTGTACGCCTGGTCGCCGGCGAGCGTCAGCGTCGTCCCGCCCGAAACGCCCTCCGCGAAGCGCACCGCTTCCGTTGCCGTGACGGAGGCCGCGCCGTCGAGGACGAGCAGGTTGCGCAGGACGCCCGTCCCGACCGTCACCGCCGCGCCGTCGTAGAGCGAGAGCGTCGCCGTGCCGAGCGCGTTCGCCGCGTTCAGCGCGAGCGTGCCCGAATCGAGGCGGAACGTCGTGCCCGTCACGGCCGAGGAGAGCTTCACGTCCAGCACACCGGCTCCCGCGTAGACGAGCGCGGCATCCGCCGCGAGCGAGACGTTCGTGAGCGACAGCGCGCCGTCGTCCGCCGCGCCGAAGCGGAGCGTGCCGGGTCCGTTCACGGCGAGTTTCGCGCCGCCGTCGAGGCCCGCGATCCGCTGCATGGTGCCGTCGAGGGAGAGCCTTGCGCCGCCGATGACGCTGCGCAGGCGCGTCGTCGCGGGCAACGCGCCGTCGGCACCGACGGAGAAATTGAGGTCAGGGCCGAACTTGAACGGGTGCTGCGTGTCGCCGAGCACGGTTTCGCCCGTGTAGGTGTTGGCGGCGTCAAAGCGCACGGCGCCGCTTTGCTGGAGGACGCACACGTCGCCGTTCCCCGTGATCGGCGAGGCGACGACGAGCGTATCCGGGGCCCGTCCCGCGAAATACCCGAGGCCGTCCACGGTGACGCCGCGCGTCGGCGCGATCGTGACGAGGTTCCCCGCGTCGCCGTTGAAAAGCGCCCCCCCGCGCAGGGTGATCGCGTCGGCGCGAAGCGTTTCCGGCACGCCGCCGAACGACAGGTCGTCCACGGGGAGGATGCGCCCCCCTTCCACGACGAAGGCGCATCTGAGCGCCGTGTTCGTGGCGTAGAGGAAGAGCGAGCCGGCGCCGCGTTTCACGAACGTCGTCGTGTCGGACGAGGCGAGCTGCGCGTATATCTTGAAGTTCGCCGCGTTTTCAAAGACCACCGTGCCGTCGGCCCAGTTGACCGTGCCGTCCGTGAGCGACCATCCGGAACTCGAGTCCGCATTGAGGATGCCCGCGAGCGCGGCCGTCGCCCCGCCTTGCAGCTGGATGAAGCCGCCACCTCCCGATCCTGCGAACTCCACGCTGTCGCCGTCCTCCGGCACGGCGCCGTCCGCCCAGTTCGCCGAATCGGCCCAATTGCCGCCCTGCACGGTCCACGTGCATGTCTTGGCGGTAGCATTTGCCGCAAAAAACAGGGCAGTAAGCACCAACCAACATGCTTTATTCGTATTCGTCATCGCCAACTCCTTTTGAAATCGTCAGTATCTTACCATAATCCCATCCCCGTAGGCAAGCCCGTTTCGGCCCATGCGCCGTTTTCGGGCGCAATAAATTGCGCCCCTCCCGTTTCGGCCCACGCGGGAGGGGCGCAACTTGTTGCGCCCGTATGGGGTGGCTGCCTAGTCCACGCGGGAGATTTCGACGCGGTCGACCCACACGGATTTGATCGCCGAAACGCCGCCATCCTTCTTGAAACGGCCCGGACCCAGCCAGAAATATTGGCCGTCCTTCGGCTTCCACTTGCAGACGTCGTACCATACGTATCCGTCGCCGCATTTCTCCGCCTTCACCGAGATGCTGCCACGGCCCTTCTTCGCCGGCGTGTCGTACACGCCCGCCCAGAACGCCTCGCCCTTCGCGTCCGGCTCCTTCTCCACCCGCACGCGCACGCGCACCTTGTACATGACGTCGGGATCGTACGCGACCGACGCGAGGTCGAGCCGCACGCTCCACTCGTAGTGCGTGTTGAAGAGCTTGATCGCCGTGCCGTTGAGCGTGCCGGCGTCTTTCGCGTACTCGCCCCGCACGCCCGGCACGGACAGCCGCAGGCGCGACGCCGGCACCTCCGCGCGGTCGCACCCCGTCGTCAGCACGGTCGCCGCCGCCATCGCCGCGATCTCCTCGCGGAAGGCCTTCTCCCGCTCGCCGCTCTCCGCGAAGCGGAGGTTGAACGGCTTGCGCGCGGCGAGGAGACGCTGCGCGTAGGCGCGGCAGCGGTCGTAGTTGAAGTTCTCGGGATGGCGCGTCACCCACACGGTGCGCGGACGCGGCAGACGATACAGGAGCGAGAACATCGTGGAGAGATACGCCGCCTCCACGTTCCGCGCGCAGATGCGGTCGCCCTTCACCGCCTCGGCGGCGGCGAGCCAGTGTTTCTCCGCGCGCTCGAAGAACGCGGTGGGGATGTTCGTGCTCGTCACGACCTCGTAGATGCCGAGGCGCTGCGTCACGGAGTCGCGCGGCAGGGAGTAGAGGTCGTCGAACACCTTCCGCGCGTGCGGCGCGGCCGCGCCGTAGTAGCCCTTGAAGAAGCGGTCGAGGAGCGGCGCCATCGGCGCGTCGGGGTTCCACATCCACTTCGCGAGCAGCCAGGCGCGGAGCTCGCCGAAGTCGGCGTGGAGGCCGAGCGAGTCGCCCTGCTCGAACATGTACTTCACGTTGTTCGCGCGGAAGAACTTCAGGTTCCCTTGCAGGGCCATGATGTTGGGGAAGGCGTGGAGGTAGTTGCGGAAGTTGGTGGTGTAGTCCCAGAGGTAGAGCATGTCCGTCTGGCGCGTCCAGCCGCGGATGTCCTCCACGAAGTCGACGTTGCTCTTGAAGGGACTCACGTCGAGCGGCTTGTGGAAGTCGCACTCGATGGAGCAGAGGCACGGCATCACGTTGTGCCGCAGGCGCGTCTTCTTCGGCGGCTTGCGCGAGTACTGGTAGGCGAGCGTCTCGATGATCGCGTCGGGATAGTGCTTCTCCACCTCCTCCGCGACGGCGTTCACGAAGCGCACGACCGTGCCGGCGTGGCTTTCCTCCTCCTCGTCCACCGCCGCGCACGCGGGACACTGGCAGTAGAGGCGGTTGTCGTTCTGGCTCACGCCGTAGATGCCCGCCGTGGGGTCGGCCTTGATCGCCTCCAGCACGTTGGAGGTGACGATCCGCAGCACGTCCGGGTTCGTGAGGCACGGCTGGGTGTAGCCCCACCGCGCGCTCTTCTCGTGCAGCTCGCGCTTCCCGTCGCGCATCGCGAAGTATTCGGGATGCTCCGCGAAGTACTTCTTCGGCGGCAGGAGGAAGCTGAACGTGTGGCAACTTCCCATGTGCTTCCCGAAACGGCACACCGCCCCGCCGTGCTTCTCCTGCAGGTGGGCGCGCGCGCCGTTCAGGCGCAGACGCGCCGCAAAGTCGCCGTGCGTCGCGTCGAGCCAGCTCGTCATGCGCATCTTGAACGCGGGACGCTGCTCGTCGTCGAGGTCCGCCGGCACCGCGAGGCGGTCCAGCCTCGGCACTACGGTGCGCCACGAGGCGTACCAGCCCACGCCGCCATACGTCTCCAGCAGCTCGTACACGCCGTACAGGCAGCCGCGCACGCCGCCGCGGATGACGAGGTCGGGCGGACGCGCCGTCAGGCGGAAGCCGTCCGTCCCGTAGTCGTCCGTCTGCTCCAGGCGGATCGTAGCCGTATGGGGAACCGCCATCTTGGCGGCTTCCACCGCCAACTCCACGCCCGTCAACTTCCTCACGTAAAACTGCAGCTCCTCGGCCGCGTACTTCAACGACGGCCCGGCGTCCTTCGCCACCACAATGGCACATGCGGCGGGCTTCCCCCGCTCCGCCAGCACGAGCGCCTGCGCACCCTGCGCAGCAGCCGCAAACGCAACCACCGCGGCAACCAGTCCGACCACAGACCGTCTCATCGTCCTTTTCATCTTCGCGCTCCTTTTTTCGGCACACAAGCCATACCTCACCCTGTGCGCACGCGCCTATCATACCACATTCACCGCCCGGTGGCAATCGCGTTGCGACCGAATCGGCGGTCGCAGTAAACTGTGTCATTTGCGGAACTGAACGCAAGAATGGCTTGCGTTTACTCCTTTGGTTACAGGGGTTGAGTCGAGAAGTGACGGGAAACCCCTCCTTCCCTCCCCGGGGAGGGACTTGCGTTTAGTTCCGCGAAGTCGCATCATGTTCGCCGTCTGGCCACCGGGACAGGGGCGCGTGCCCTGCTGGCGGCCCGCGGACAACGAACAAGGAGAACAATCATGGCAAAGCACATGGGAATCGACGAAAGGAAACGCATCGAGTTCCTGCTCGGATGCGGAATGAAGGTCGCGCAGATCGCCGTGGAGGTCGGGCGTCCCGACTCCACCGTGGTGCGCGAGATCATCGCCAGGCGCATCGACAGCGACAAGCGCCTCGGATGCTCCAACAGGCTGTGCTCGCGCTTCGACGAGTGCATGCGCAAGGATTTCACGGGATTCGGCGAGCGGCTGCGGAAGAACCAGCCGCGCTGCTTCGAGACGTGCCCGGACTTCTTCGAGTCGCACTGCCCGCGCCTCGCGAGGTCCCCGTACGTCTGCAACGGGTGCGAGTCCGAGCGCAACTGCCCGATGCGCAAGAAGTACTATCTCGCCCCCGGCGCCCAGGCCAACTACGAGGGCACGCTCGTCAACAGCCGCCTCGGCGTGCGCGTGGGAGAGGAGGCCGTCGCGGCGATGGACGCGGTCCTGTCGCCCTGCATCCGCAAGGGGCAGTCCGTCCGCAACGTCGTCGCGAACAACCCCGGCACGTTCGGGAAGACGAAGGTGCGCACGGTCTACGACTGGATCAACGGGGGCCTGTTCCACGCGAAGCGGCACGACCAGCCCTTCGCCTGCTCGCGCGGCGGCAGGCCGGAGAAGGTGCAGGAGACGAAGACCGACGCCAAGTGCCGCGTGGGGCGGACCATCCGCGAGATGTGGGAGTGGCTCAAGGAGCATGTCGGCGTCGTGGCGTGCGAGCTCGACACCGTCATCGGGTCCATCAGCGGGAAGGTCCTCTACACGATGATCTTCCCTGCCACGGGCCTCGCGCTCGCGTTCCTCCGGAACAGGAGGACCGCGCAGACCACGACGCGCCTGTTCAACATGCTGTGGGGCGTCGCGGGACCGGCGCTGTTCGTCGCGCTCTTCAAGGCCATACTCACCGACAACGGCCCGGAGTTCAGCGACCCGTACATGATCGAGAACTGGCGCCCCGACCCGGACCACAACCCCACGCGCATCGAGCCGCGCGGCGTCAGGGTCTGGTTCACGGACCCGTACTGCGCCACGCAGAAGCCGCACGTCGAGCGCGTCCACGAGGAGATCCGCAGGGTGCTCGTCAAGGGAGTCTCGTTCAACCCGCTCACGCAGGACGGGGTGAACCTCATCATGTCGCACGTCAACAGCTACACGCGCCCGACGCTCGGCGACAGGTGCGCGTACGACCTGTTCGTCGAGAAGCACGGCGAGCCCGGACGCAAGTTCCTCGACAAACTCGGCGTGCGCAGGATCCCGAACAACGAAGTCACGCTCCACCCGTTCCTGCTGGGGCAGAAGTTCCAGAAGCTCGCAGACAAGGCCATCCTCAGAAAGGCAGGCATCAAGGAAGAGAAAGGTACGACGACGGGAAAATAGGGATATGAAATAGCCCTCCGAAAGGAGGGCAACAAAACAGCCTGCTCGCAGCAACAAACGCAACTTCGACCTGCGGGACGGGCAGCGGGAGCATTGTACCAAAACGCCGCGCCCAACGCCACCTCAAAGACAAGAAAAGCGGAAAAACCGGTCGGAACCTGCCGAGGTCGATCTTTCCCGACATTCCCCATCTCTCAGCAAATCGTTAAAGGGCAAAGTTTAGCACTAAACTTGCGCTTACTTTCGCGAACTTGCGTTTAGTTCTGCAAGTGACAGTCGCAGTAAACTGCGACCCTCCCGTGGTAGGGCCCGCCCACCGAGCGGGGCGCATTGACTGGGAACGCCGCCATCTGGGCGGCGCTTCAACTTATTTCCTTTCTTCTATGAAGTAGCAGCGGTTCCCCGCGCCGAATGCGTCCACGAACGCCTGCGTGTCGGGACCGTACGTCCGCGTTTTGCCAGACGTTTCGGAGACCGTTCCGAAGCCGTCGCCGGGGCGGCCGACGAACACGTTGCCCTCCAGAACCGGCAGGGACGACGAGCCGTCGGGGTTCCTCAGCCCGCTGCAGACCTGGATGAGCACGTCCTGGCCGAAGCACATCGCGTTGTTGCGGATCACGTAGTTCTTCGCGCGGTTGCGCACCGGGCTGAACCACGCCTTCACGTGCGAGGCGCAGCCCCGGTCGGCGCGCTGTTCGCAGAAGCCGTACCCGGCGTTGAACATCAAGTTGTCCTCGAAGAGGACGTTCTCCATCCGGCTGGGATTGCCGTCGTACGCGGTGAGGAAGTACTCGATGGAGTAGTTGCACTTCTCCATGACGTTGCGGGAGTAGCGCACGTTCTTCTGGTCGAACCGTTTCATCCCGGCGCCCTTCGGAATGTTGAACTGGTGCGTGACGCCGGCGTCGTACACCTGCCAGATGTAGCAGTCCTCGACGACGTAGCCGTCGCACCCGCCGTAGACCTCCACCGCGTTGCCGAGTCGCGTGGGATAGTCGCGTCCGTAGATGCCCTCGGCCTGGATGGAGCCGCCGATCCAGCCGAACTCGCAGTTCCTCACCGTCAGGTTGCGGCAGTTGCCGGCCGAGACGCCATGGACGCCCACGTACTTGACCGTGAAGTTGTCGATCGTCACGCCAGCCGCGCCGCCCACGCGGAACCCGCACGTCTTGACGCTGAACTCGATGGACTTGAACCGCTCGCCGGGGTTCTTCTCACTGTAGAGGTACACCTTGCCGGTGCCGTCCTTGTAGTAGTCGTGCCAGAAGTGCAGGTCGCCGTCAAGATCGCGGTAGGACTTGAACGGCTTGCCGGTGTACTTGTTGAACGTCTCCTTCGTCTTCTTGTCCGTGCGAATGACGATCTTGATCGCGTGCGCGGCGCCGCCGTCGAACACGAGCGTGCCCACGTCGTTGTGCCCGACCGCGTACGCCCACACGCGCGGATTGTCCGTCCGCTCCCACTTGGCCGGATTGGCCCCGTCCTCCGGCGAGCCGTAGACGCGCGGCTTCGGCCCCTCGCCCCACGCCGTGTAGGTGACGCCCGGCCTGGCGGCGACGCAGCCGCGGTAGAGGCCGCCGCGTTCGAAGAGCACGTACGCGCCCGGCCTGAGCGGCTCCTTGTTCAGGCGGCCGATCGTCTTCCAGGCCGTCTGAGGCGTCTTGCCGTCGGCATCGTCGCTGCCGGCGCGTTCCGAGAGATAGCGCACGGGCGCGCCTTCAGGCACCGCTCCGTTCGGTGCGGCGCGGATCTCCGCGATGCGCCGGTCGGCCTTGGCGCGGATGGCCGCATACGCCTCCTCCGCGCTCTCGGCATGGACAAGGCACGCGCCCGCCAGCGCCAGCAATCCGACCACGCTGCGCCCGCGCCCAAATGCATTCGTCTTTGCCACGGTTCGCCCTCAGCGGAAAATCAGCGTAAGTCCGCCGCCGTCGCCCAGGACGTTGAGGACGCCGGGGCCCGTGATGCGCGCGGTGCGGTTCGCCGCCGGGACGGAGGTGTTGTCGAGCGCGCCGTAGCGGCCGTTCGGCGCATGCCGCGCCGCGCCGTCGAGATACAGCCAGCCGACCTTCTGCTCCACGCCCGCGTCGAGCTGCAGCGACCCGCCCGACAGATGCACGTCCGTGTACCGTCCCAGCACGTTGCTGTGCGGCACCACGAGCGTACCGCCGGACACCGTCACGTTCGTCGCGCCGAGCCATGACGCCGTGCCGCAGAACTTCAGCGTGCCGCTCGCCACCTCCACGTTGCCGGTGGCGGAGATCGCGCGGTTCGTGATGCCGAACGTGAAGCCGTCGTTCGCCTCCACGATCAGGTTCACGAGCCCCACGAAATCGCCGGTGGACGGCGGCACGGTGTTCAGGTTGCCATGACTGTTGGAGATCGCCTTGCCCGACGAACAGGCAATGTGCAACGTCCCCGGCGCATTGAGGCTCCTGACCGTCCCCATCGTGCGGAACGCGCCGATGCGCTGCTCGGTCCCGTTCAAGTCCATGGTTCTGCGGATGAACAAGTATCCCCCGGGCATGTCCAGCGCCCAGTCTGCGCCGAACTTCAGCGCCCCGTCCCAGGGGTTGTACGGGTCGCCGCCATTGTTCCAGTCCGCCCAGGCGAAAATCGAACCGATCTTGTTGCCGGGGCAGAGGAGATGCAGGTTCCTGAGGGCCGCCTCCATCGTGCCGCAGTAGAGCGGCTTGTCGCGGAACACGTAGATGCCGTCCCCGGACCAGTTGACGTACTCGGCGGTGGGATTGGCCGCCGTGCCGTAGCCGCCGTCCAGATAGAGGACCGATCCGGCCGCGACGTCAATCTTGCACACGGTGCCGCACGAGACGTTGCCCGTGATGGTGTTGGTCGTGTTGGCCGTTGAATAGAGCGCCGTGCGGTGGCTGGCGTCGTTGTGGAGCTTGACGTTTTTGGACGTCAGCATGTTGGCGAGGTAGAGCCGCGCGCCGGTGAAGCCGTCCACGTACACCTGCGAGGTCCCGCCCGCGTTGATCGGCCCGAACGGCTCGTTGCCGTAGGCGTTGCCGTAGCCGTTCGAGATCGCAAACGATCCGTCGTACGTGGAGTTGGTGGTGTAGAGGTAGAGAGTGCCCCCGCCGACCTTCGCGACCGTCTGCCCGCCGTTCGCAATGCCGCCCAGCGGCGCGTGGAGGCGCACGCGCACGTTCGTGCCGCAGTCGAGCGTGGTCCAGCCCGCCGTGAAGTCGACGGGCGTGTTGAAGTCGAAGTAGCTGTCGGCGGCGCGGTTGTCCGCGATGGACACCCCGCCCGCGCCGACGGCGATCTTCGCGGCGTCGGACGTCTTGTTGAACGCGAACCCGGTCACGCCCGCGTCGAAGTTCATCCCCTTCAGCGAATACGCCTTCGCCACGTTCCACGCGCCGTTTGGATCGGCCGCGGAGAAGGTCACCGTGACCAGACCCGACAGCAGCACGTCCGTGTGCGAAATCCCCGTCCAGTTGGCGAGGTTCTCGGGATCGTCGTCCACCGCGCCGGTCCACGTGGCGGTGGCGGGCACGACGAAGACGACGCCCGCGCCGGCGAGGCCGTCAACCGCCGTCGCGCCCTCCGCGCCGCCGTACGTGACGTCGGGCGTTCCCGAGGTGCCGCGCACGGTGAGAGCCGCCGCGTTCACGCGCACGCCGTCCGCGAGGGAGAGCGTGGCGGCGGCGGCGACCGACACCGAACCGAGGAAGAGCGTCCCGGCGTCGGACGTGAGCGCAAGCGTGCCGCCCTCCACCTCGAACGCGCCGTTGAAGGACGAGGCGTTCACGAGCGTCACCGTGTTCGCGCCGACCTTCCGGAGGACGCCGACCCCGGCGATCTTGGAGAAGTCGACCGTCTGGTCCGCGCCGTCGCCGCCCACCACGAGCGTGCTGCCGGAGGTGGCGAGGGAGAAGAACGCGGTGGCCGCGGCGTTCATGTCGTAGCCGACCGGCGGCGCGAACGTGCTGCCCTGCAAGGTGATCGAGGTGCCGGCGGCCGTCACGAGCGCGCCGGGCGTGGTGAACGTGGAGCTGGCAGGGACGATCGCGGAACCCGCCTCAAGCGTGAACGTGTAGGGGATGGGCTTCTTGAGCGTGATCATGCCCGCGCCGCGCTTCACGATGTCGATCGCCCCGCCGTCGCAGAGCGTGGCGTCGAACTCGCAGGCGTTGCCGTGCGCGCCGATGTAGATGGTGGACGCCCGCGCGACGCCGTTCGTGAGCTTGCCGCCGCCCGTCAGCGAATTGCACGCCTGCGAGGTGCCGATAAGGTTCACGTGGAAATATGCGGGGTATCGCCCATCGACGTCCACGCCGCCGTTCCACGAGTTGCTGGGGAAGAGATAGGAGGAGAGCACCTTGATTATGTTGAAGGAGTTGGAGGCGTACGACCTGAGCTTCAAGCCACCCGTCTGCTGCCAGTCGATGCGATGGTTGGGGTCTTTGATACGCATGCCGCCCAAGGTGTCCGTGTATGTGCTGCCGTCTTCCAGCGTCCAAGTGCCAGACTGTCCCTTCCCGTCGCCGCCGTAGAGGTACACATCGCTGTCGCCGCGCATTATGAGATGCCCGGTGGAGTCGGAACCCCACGAGACGAAATCGGACCACTTGTTCATGTAGAGGTCGATGACATTGCCGTCCTCGCCCTGGCAGATGAGGTTCGCGGAGGAATTCTTATCGAACGCGAGATACGTCCCCCAGCCATGGCTTGAGAGCCTCCCGCCCCTGAAGCGGATGATGGAGTCCGTCGCACCGTCGACATGGCCGTTGAGGAGAACGAAAACGCTGCTTGAGCCGTCCAGTATGAGTTCGCCGGCGTAGTGTTCCTGTCCGTCGTCGGGGGGGAGGTCGTTGTTGGCACTTCCGAAATAGAGGGACCAGGCCGAAGCGGAGGAGTTTCCCTTGAGATGAAGCGTCCCCGAGGCAAAGCCCTTCCCCTTGGCGGACGAGGAGCCGAAATAGAGATTTGCCGAGCTGCGCTGTCCGAGCCACGGCAAATCCTTGTCCGTTGTACCTCCGCTGTTGCGGCGGCCGAGGCACGGCGCGGTGGAATAGATCTTGCCGGATCCGCCGTCGCGACCAATGTACGTGTTGTTGCGGACGTAGAACGCCTTGTTCGTCATGTACATCATGCCCGGCGTCGTCTTGCCCGCCACGACGAGTTCGTCGATCTGCGAGTCGGCGCGCGCGCTGAAGAGTCCGTTCGCCGCCACGCCG
The DNA here is from genome assembly GCA_900320225.1 of uncultured Lentisphaerota bacterium. Lineage (GTDB taxonomy): Bacteria > Verrucomicrobiota > Kiritimatiellia > RFP12 > UBA1067 > RUG572. Next base: position 37,229 of record ONRL01000039.1, on the reverse strand, counting down.
TCGTTCGTGAGGGTCGTGCCGGGGAAGTACGTCGTGCCCGTGCCCGCCACGAGAAGCGGGACTTCGCCCACGAGCCCGGCGTCCTTGAGGATGAAGTAGGAATTCGCGACCGTGTTCGACACCATGAACGGATTCGCCGGCGTGAGGCCCGAGGCGTGCACCACGCGGCCCGTCACAGCGATGGGGAGGTTCGCGCCTGCGGCCTGGCCGGCGATGGCGTCCTGCCGGTAGCCGTCGCCGAGGGCCGTCAGGTCGATGCCGCCCGAGGGGATGGTCGTGGTCACGGTGTAGATGTCCGCGGCCCCCGCGCACAACGCGCAGACGGTCGACAAGAAGACGATTCGGCTTCGGATTCTTGACATGGCGCAACTTCTCCTTAAATCAATTTCTGCAAATCTTACCATTTGCCCCCTTCCCCTGTCAATTGCAAACCTAGTAAACTTGCCCTTGAACTGGCTGCCGCCTGGAAGGCGGCGCACTGGGACAACGGGCGTCTCGCCCATTGCGACCGTCCTCTCGGGGAAGCGACACTCCTGTCGCTTCCCGCATTGGCTAAGCTATCGTCAGAAGCGGCAAGAGTGCCGCTTCCCCGGTGGGACGAGGCGTCCCGCCGAGCCGCCCCGAGAGGGTCGCGCTCCGCCGCACCCCATGGTAGGGCCGCCGTTCCATCGGCGGCCGCGCAGGAGCGCGGCCCTCCCGTGGTAGGGCCCGCTCGCCGAGCGGGCCGCACCAACTGGGAAAGCCGCCATCTTGGCGGCGGCCGCGGCCGCGCTCCGTCGCCTCCGCCCCCCCTTTCCGCGTGACATGCGCCGAGAAAACTGGTAGACTTTTCCACCAACCAGCACAAGGAGGCAGCATGAATGCAAGATCCTCTCGCAAGACGTTCAACAGTCTCTCCGCCGCCGCAATGACGGCGTTCGCGGCGCTCGTCCTCGCCGCCGCGCCCGCGCGCGGCGGAAGCAAGCCGCAGGGGGCCCTCGACGAATGCTACGGCAAGCCGCTCGCCGTCCACGTCACGGGCTGGACCTTCGACCCCGACGTCTCGTCGCAGTCCACCGCCGTCCAGGTCTATCTCTACACCGACTCGGCCCTCACGCACCAATACGGCAGCAGCCTCACCGGCTTCATTCTGGCTGCCGCCCTGCCGAGGCCCGACGTGAACCAGGCGCTGGGAGTCGTGGGAGACCACGGCTTCGACGCCGACATTTCCGTACCCGCCGGAACCTACTGGGTGCAGGTCGTCGCAGTCGACGTGACCGGCGCCCAGACTCCCCGGCTCCGGCACGCCCGCCGACCCCTACCGCATCTCGTCCGCCGCCGACTGGAACATCTTCGCCTCCAACATCAGCGCCGGCTTCGATTCCAACTCCTGCTACCGCCTTGGCGCGGACATAGGCTCCGTCACCGTTCCCGTCGGCACGGCGGAGCATCCGTTTGCCGGCACCTTCGACGGCGGGTCGAACACGCTGACGGTCGCCCTGTCCGGCTCGGACAGGGCTATCGCGCCGTTCTTTCGCATTTCCGGCGCGACGATCCGGAATCTGAAGGTCGCGGGCACGGTCTCCGGCGCGATCCACTGTTCCGGACTCGTCGGCGAGGTCGTCGGTGGGACGAACCTGATCGAGAACTGCGAGGTCGTCGCCGCGATCTCCTCCTCGGAGTCCCACTTCGGCGGCTTCATCGGCCACAGCGTCACCTACGCGGTGACGTTGCGCGGGTGCGTGTTCTCCGGCAGCCTCTCCGGCGGAACCTACGTCGCCACGTTCAGCGGCTGGAGCGACGACGGCGCGACGACGACGCTCATCGACTGCCTCGACGCGAGCGCGAGCGCCCAGCCCATCGGGCGCGGCACCGACGCCGCATGCGTCTCCAACACGTATTACCTCGCATCCAAGAATTTCGGCAACGGGGAGCGCCTGTGGAGCGAAGGCAAGCGCGGCAAGCGGGCGTACGCCGTGACGGCGGGCGAAGGCGTGGCGATCGGCTTCGGCGCGCCCTCGGCGACCTACGGCACGACCCGCATCACCGCCTACCCGACGGGCCTGGCCTATCGGGGAAGCGGAGCCCCCACCGCCTCTTCCGGCACGTTCTACGCCGCCGAGGGCGACTCCGTACGGCTGGCCCTCTCCGCCACCCCGCCCTCCGGCATGATATTGGACGCCTACGCCGCCAGCGCCGGAACCCTCACGCAGATCGGGAGCGCCTGGACGCTATCGATGCCCGACGGACCCGTCGTCGTGAACGCGAACTGGACACCGACCGGCACGCACGGCAAGGTCCGGCTCTGGGCGGGCGCGCCGTTCTGGGCCGAGACGAACGTCGGCGCGGACGAGCCGTGGGAGTCCGGCTACTACTTCTGGTGGGGCGACACCCTCGGCTACAGGTTGGAAAACGACGACACCTTGGTGGCGAGCGACGGATCGAATTCCAGCTTCTCGCTTTTCGACTTTTGTTTCGAGGACATAAGCAGACCGACATTTGGCAAGGACAACGCCACCTTGCTGAGCGAGGGGTGGGTCACGGCGGACGGCGTCCTCGCGCCGGCGCACGACGCGGCGCAGGCGCACTGGGGCGGCGCCTGGCGCATGCCGACGGATCTGGAGCTGGCCGATCTTGTCAACAACTGCGATTGGACGTGGACGACGCTAAACGGCGTGAATGGCTATGTCGTGCGGGGACGGGGCGACTATTCCGCAGCCAGCATCTTCCTTCCAGCCTCCGGCTTGTGGGGTAACGGTGACGGCGGCTATTGGTCGGCCGTCCCGCACGGGGGCGATTCCGAATGCGCGTTCGGTCTCCTCTTCTTTTCCGACAATATCGGCTCGGAATACAACCACTGGCGCTCCAACGCGGAGTTCGTTCGCCCCGTCCAAACGCCAGCCAGTACAGTTAAGGTTACGTTCAGCGCCAACGGCGGCACCGTGTCGCCGTCGTCGCTGTTGTGCACACCGGACGAGGCATACGGTTCCCTGCCTGCCGCGACGCGCGCGGGTTATGCGTTTGCGGGTTGGTTCACGGAGGCGAGCGGCGGCACGCAGGTGACGGCGGCCGACATCGTTCCCGCATCGGCCACCACGCTTTACGCGCACTGGACGGCCGACACGCGCGGCAAGATCCAGCTCTGGGAAGGCGGGCCGTACTGGGCCGAGACGAACGTCGGCGCGGACGAGCCGTGGGAATACGGCTACTACTTCTGGTGGGGCGACACCCTCGGCCACAAGCTGGAAAACGGCGCCTGGGTGGCGAGCGACGGCTCGGCGTCGAATTTTTCGTTCGATTCGACCTACGGCAAGGACATCGCCACCTTGCTGAGCGAAGGGTGGATCACGACGGACAACGTCCTCGCGCCGGAGCACGACGCGGCACAGGCGCACTGGGGCGGCGACTGGCGCATGCCGACCGATCAAGAGCTGCGCGATCTTTTCAACAACTGCGATTGGGTGTGGACGACGATGAACGGCGTCAGTGGATGCCTAGTGCGCGGCCGCGGAAACTTCGTGGATGCCAGCATCTTCCTCCCCGCCACCGGCTACGGCAGCGCGTCTTTACTCAACGACGCGGGTTCGAGTGGCGGAATATGGGCGTCCACCCCGATCGAGGTCAATACCATAGCAGGTGCGAGTTACATCTTCTTCGATTCCAACATCATCCGAAAGGGTGCTGCTAATATATACAATGGGTTACCCATTCGCCCCGTATGGTCCCCCTCCGTTTCTTCCGCCCTAGACCTGGTCGATAACGCCGACAACTCCGCCGTCATCGCCGCAGCCGACGGCATGACCCTCTCCGTGCGGCTCGCCGGTCGAACGCTCCGCAAGGACGGCTCCTGGCAGACGCTGTGCCTGCCGTTCAATGTGAACGGTTTCACAGATACGCCATTGGATGGCGCTATCGTCAAAGAGCTGAATGAAGAGACGTCGAACCTTGACGGCAACGGCACACTGACGCTGAACTTCAAGAATGCCACAAGCATCGAGGCGGGCAAGCCATATATTGTGAAGTGGCAGTTGGCCGATGGCCTCATTACGGACGCCCATGCAACAGAAATCATCGACAACCCTGTATTCAACGACGTGACGATCGATGCCGACGCCGGGACGGCCGTCTCTTTCACCGGCGGGCAGTTCGTGGGCACGTTCAGCTCCATGGGATTTACTGTCAATGACCCAAGAAAGCTGTTCCTCAATGCCGACAGCGCTATCTGCTATACCAACAGCGCGAACAATGCCGATGGCAAGTACTACCTCAACGCCTGCCGCGCCTATCTCCAGCTGAACGACCTCCAGGCGGGGGTTGACGTCAAGCGCTATGTGCTGAACTTCGGCGACAAGACAGTCACCGGCGACTTCCCGGTCATCTACGACCTCTGGGCCGCCGCGAACGGCCTTGGCGCGTGGGACGCCGCCGACGCGAGCGGCGTCCACAACGTGTTCCGCTACCTCTTCGATGTCCCGACGGGCGCGTTCACGAACCCGCCGCTGCTCTCGATCTCGTTCGACGCCTCCGGCAATCCGGTGATCCACACCCCGCCGCTCAATCCCTCGGCCACGGACTTCGACATCTCGATCCTCGCCACTCCCACCCTTACCGGCACGCCCGATGGCGAAGGTGTTTCCACCTACCCGCTCGACCCTTCCGGCAGCACGACGATCCCGCAGAACGGCAACACTACGCGTTTCTTCCGCCTTCGGGTGGAGCAGCATGTCGAAGTCTTCGTGCCAGTAGACGATGGAGGGGGTGACGATATCGTCATCATCGTGCCGCTCAACTAAGGGGACGCGGTGGGGAGGGTCGCAACCGCCTAACTGGGAAAGCCGCCTTTCAGGCGGCGGTCGCGGGGCGGACGGCGATGGAACGCCGTCCCTACCGCCGCACCACACGGTTGGGCCGCCGTTCCATCGGCGACCTCCCCCGCCCGCTTCTTCCGCCCCGCGTCACCGAGCGGAGCGCTACGTAACAGCCTGCAGGGCGCCGCAGAAGCGCATCACTTCTTTTCCGTCACGACGAGGCGCCAGTCCTCGGCGGGGATCGTGGTGCCGTCTATGGACGCGGCTTCCTTGTTGTAGTTCACGTACACCTTCGTGCCGTCGTCGTACTGCGTGAGGAACACGCCGGGCGACACTTCCGCGTGGCGGTCGATGAAGCGGTACTGGAGACGCGCGAGGTCGCGGTAGGCGTCCACGCCGCGCTTGATCGCCGCCACGCTCGCGACAAGCTGCTCGTCCGTGAAGCACTCGAGGTCCGTGTCGCCCATCCAGTTCCGTCCGGTGGAGAGGAAGTTCGCGTGGAAGTAGAACGAGGGACGTGCCGCGAACTCGACCGTCTTGAGCTCGCTCGGACGTCCCTTGATCGGCGCGTTGACGGTGGTCGTGAACGGGTTCGAGAGGATGATGCCGTTGTAGACGATCTCGAAGAGCGGGACGTAGCGGTCCACGAGCGCGGGGTACTTGGACGGATCAAGCGGCTGCGAGAACGACGTGTAGAGCACGTAGTCGAGCTGGCCCGCGTTCTGGTCGTAGCCGCCCTCGGAGGCGATGCCGCCGAACGTGTCGCGTCCGAGCTGCAGGATGTGCCCCACCCACTTGATGCCGTCGCGCTCGTTGACGGGATGGCGCGGGTCGTCGCAGAACGGCGGCGGCACGCAGCTGAACACGTCGAGATAGTGGAGGCCGCGGAAGCCCATCGCGGCCACCATCGGCATGTCCTTGGTCACGAAGCGCTCGTACGCGCGCCGGGGGCAGATCGTGTACGCCCGCCCGCCGCCCCACGTGCCCTTGCCGCGGCGCAGGGAACCGTCGGGGTTCTTCTCCACGATGTACTCGGCGTCCCAGGAGTCCGCGATGATGTAGGCGTCGCGGTGGTTGCAGTGCGCCACCACGTAGTAGCCGTTCGTCTGCGCCCAGGCGATCGCCTCCTTCAGCTTCGCCTCGCCGCCGAGCAGCGGCTCCACGGGGAAGATCTGCGGCCAGCGGCCGTCGTGTCCGCCCACGTTCCACCCCACGAGGCAGAACTCCGCGCCGCCGACGCCCTGCGCCTTGAACTCGTCCACGATCCGCTTGAACCGGTCGAAGGTGATCACCGGCTTCACCGGCGGCTCGTCCTTCACGGTCTGCTCCGGCACGGGACTCGGCACCGGCTTCCACGCGAGGCGCACGCGCACCTCGGGCCACTTCACCATGTAGTCGAGGAGCGGCTGCTTCTTCACGCGTTCCGTCAGCGGTTCCACCTCCTTGCGCGCGAGCTGCCATGCGCGGTACGCCTTCGCCATGCCGCTGTAGTCGGCGTCGTCGCCCGTCAGCCAGCGGAACTCCACCTCGAGGTCCTCCTTCGCCTCGGCGAGGTGGTACTCGAACGTCGGCGCGAGCGTGTAGTATCCGTTCTTCAGCTCGACCGCGAGCGAGTAGTTCCAGGACATTCCCTTCACGATGGCCACCCAGGTCCCGCGCGGCGTCTTCATGCCGAAGAACGGCATGTGCGGGCGCTTGCTGACGCGCACGGCGTCCTTCTCGCGCGCCTTGAACGTGCCGAGCTCGCCGTCGGAGTTCACCCAGTAGCCATCGTCGCCCACCTTCGCGCGGGCGAAGTCCGGCTTCAGCTTCACGTACTTCACGTCCTTGGGGATGGCGGCGCGGGCGAGGCGGAACGTCACGGCGCCGTCCTTCCGCTCCAGCGCGGCCTGCTCGCTGCGGAACCGGCCGTCCTTCATCGCGATTTCAAACGTCACGTCGATGGCCGATGCGGCGCTCGACATCGCCAGCGCTGCTGTCGCCAAGAGACGGACAAAGAAGGTCTTCGTTTTCATGTCGTGTCGGGTGATGAGGGGTTAGAACCAGATCGAGAAGAGGTTGCCGCCGGAGCCGCAGTCCATGTCGCCGCCGCTCTGGAAGTCGCAGACCTTCGTGGAGATCGTCGGCGCGCCATCCTTCGTGAGGTCGAGACGCCAGAGGCCCCACGTGAGGCCGTCGCCCGGAAGTGGCGTGACCCGCGCGCGGTAGCCCTTGCCGTTGATGCCCGGCTCGGACTCCAGCTCGGCGGGGGCGTTGCCGATCACGCGCGACTTGGCGAGGACGAGCGGCCCGTGCATCACGTAGGCGGCCGGCTGCGTGCGGTAGCTCGGGATGAGGTCGCGGTTGGCCTGGGCGTTGTCGGGATACCGCCGGAACGCCCAGCTCTTCTCGCGGGCGGCCTTGTCGGTCTCCGGACGCGACCTTGGCGGCGGGATCGCTCACCGACACCTTCACGACGTTCCCGACCGGGTAGTTGCCCGCGATCTCGAAGCGGACGCCGTCCAGCTCCACCGACGCGTCCTGGTAGAAGTTGACGTGGAAGGTTCCCTTCCGGTCGCGCGTGACCGTGACCGAGGCCATGTCCATGAAGGTGCGGGGCAGGTTGTTGACGCAGCAGTGGTTGTAGGCGTAGCCGCACTGGCGCTGCTCGGAGTGGCGCTTGTGTCCGCGGATGAAGAACGGACCCCACGCGCCGCCGCGCCAGATGCCGGCGAGGTAGCCGTTGAAGTACGCCACCTCCACGATGTCGAGGTACTTCACGTCTCCCGTCACGAGGAAGAGGTCCACGTTGAGGCGGATCCAGTGGATCACGTCGCAGACCTCGTTGAGCGCGTTGCAGTAGAGCGACGCGCCGATGATCTTGTCGCCGAAGCCGACGGACCCGAACACGTTCAGCTCGTTGCGCTGGAGGTTGTCGCGGATCGCCTTCGCCGTCTCGAGGCAGCGCGCGTCGCCCGTCGCGCGGTAGTATTCGATCAAGCCGTCCACGCAGCTGAGGAACTCGTACGTCTTCGCCCAGTCGCTGGGATCCGGATACCACTCGTGGAGCGGCTCGCGCGTCGCGTTCCTGAAGAAGTTGGGGCACTCGCCGTCGGCGCGGTCCCAGTCGGGCAGCATCTCGGCGGCGAAGTCGAGGTAGGCGCGGTCGCCCGTCTCCTCGTAGAGCATCACGAGCGGCTTGAGGATCGACATCGAGGGAAGGCCGTGCATCGTGAGCGTGCCCGTGTCGTGGAGCTTCAGGTTCCGGCGGTGCAGCATGCCGATCAGCTGCTTCATCTGGCGCTCGACCGAGGCGAAGATCTCCCTGTCGCCCGTCGCCTTGTACGCCATCAGCATGCCCCACATCGCGTACTTGCGGTTCCAGATGTTCCAGACGGGATACCAGCCGTAGGTCTTCCGCGTCTGCTCGGGGTCGGTAATCGAGACAAGCTCCTTGTCCTTGTAGCTGCCGAGATAGCCGTCGGGATCCTGCGTGGCCATGAGGCGGTGGCATTCCTCCTGCACGAACTTCGTGAACGCGGGGTCGGCGAGGTAGTCGGCCACGCGCGCGGCGGAGAGCATCTGCTTGCCCCAGAACTCGCCGCGCCACACGCCGCCGTGTCCCTTGACGTCGTCGTCGCGGTCCACGAACGCGCGCCGCGCCTCGGCGAACACGTTCAGCTTCGCGAAGTCGCTCGTCAGCCGCGCGCGGATGAGGTCGTTCATCTTCGCCGCGGGCACGCCCTTCAGGCGCACGTCCCGCAGACGCGGGGTCTTCATGGCGTCCTGCACCGGGAGGGCCGCGCTTGTCGCGACCACCGCCACGCACGTCCAAAAGCTGATCTTCTTCATCTGTTTTGCTCTCCTTTCATTTCGGGCACGGCAGGCAGGCGAGGACGGCGGCGACGGCCTCGGAAGGCGACACCTTGCGGGCGGGCTGGCCGTGCACATAGAGCAGGAACTCGCCGTTTCCGCCGCAGAGCGCGACGTCGGCGTCCTTCGCCTCGCCCGGACCGTTCACCGCGCAGCCCATGACGGCCACGCGCGGCAAGACGGCATCCGCATGTTCGCGACGATAACGTTCGAGGGCTACCTCCACCTCCTCGGCCACGCGGCGCACGTCCACGCGCGTGCGGCCGCACGTGGGGCAGCTCGTCACGGACGGTCCCGGCGCGCGCAAGCCCAACGCACGAAGAATCTCCAGCCCCACCTTCACCTCGCGTTCCGGTTCGTCCGTGAGCGACACGCGGATCGTGTCGCCTATACCCTCGGCAAGCAGGATGCCAAGCGCGACCGACGAACGCACCGTGCCCGGCAGGAACGTGCCCGCCTCCGTCACGCCGAGATGAAGCGGACAGTCCGTCCGTTCCGCCAATTCGCGGTACGCCGCCACCGTGCGCGGCACGTCGCTCGCCTTCACCGAAATCGCAATGTCGCGGAACCCTTCGTCCTCCAACAGCTTCACGTGCTTCAATGCGGACGAGACAAGCGTTTCGCCCTTCTCGAGGCTGCCGCCGTTCACGCCCACGCGGATCGGCACGCCCTTCGCCTGGGCCGCGCGCGCCACGGCACGGACGTTCTCCGCGCCGCCGATGTTGCCGGGGTTGAGACGCAGGGCATCCGCCCCGGCCTCGATGGACGCGAGGGCGCAGCGGTAGTCGAAGTGGATATCCGCCACGAGCGGAACAGGCGATGTCTTGCGCACCTCGCCGAGGACGCGCGCGGCGGCGAGATCCGGTACCGTCAGGCGCACGAGATCGGCGCCCGCCTCGGCGCAGCGCGCGATTTGGGCGGCGAGCGCCGCAGCGTCATGTGGGTCGGCGGTGGCCATCGTCTGCACCGAAACCGGCGCCCCGCCGCCGAGCGGCAGGCTCCCGATGCGCAGCATGCGCGTCTGGGCCCGCGTAAGCATAAGTTATTTCGTTGGTTCTTTCTCGGACGGCGCGTCCGGGGGCCGCGCCCTGTCGGCGGGTTCGGGTAGCGTGCCGAGGTCGAAGGCCGGCTTGAAATTCTCGATCCGTTTCAGCCGTTGTTCTTCGACCTTGAGCTTTTGCTCAAGTTCGCCTCGCGCCTTGCTCATGCGGCGGCTGCGCGCCACGTCACGCCACACGAGCGTAATCATGAGCGCGAGGAAGAGGTACATGAACACCATTGAAAGCCCGTCTACGACCTTCCGCGGAACGGGGCGGCGGAAAATGATCGCAATGAGCGAAAAGAGGATGAGTCCGCCGTCCAACACGGGAATCGGCAGGAGGTTCAGCACGGCGAGGTTCACGTTGAGGAAACGCAGAAATCCGATTGCGTCCCAGCCGTCGTGACGTACCTGGCGGTAGAGCCCCTCGGCGATCATCACGGGGCCGCCAAGCTGTTTGGCCGTAGAACCCGACTCCTTCGGCGTGACAAGCGCCTTGAGGACGCGCGCCATCGACCCCGCATCCCACGCGAGTTGCTGGAACGGATTACGGTCGGGCATCCACGCAGCGTAGCGTGCGGCGTTCGTGGTGGAGAGCGCCTTGATGAGACAGCCTCCCGTCACCGCATCGCGTTCAGGCGTAATGGTAAGGACCACGTTCGTGCCGGCGCGCTCCACGACGAACTCCGCCGCGCGCTCGCCCGCGATCTGAATCTCCGTCATCAAGTCCGGCCACGTCTTCACGGCGTTGCCGTTCACGGACACCACGACATCCCCCACCCGCATCCCGGCCTTGGCCGCAGGGCCATCCTCCACCAGATCGCCGATCTCGGCGGAGAGCTTCCCGAAGCGCGCACCAGAAGCGCAGGAAAGGACAAAGGCGAGTACGACCGCCAACACGATGTTGCCGAACGGGCCCGCGAACGCCACGACGATCTTCTTCCAGTTCGCCATCGGGGCGACGGGCACGGCGTCGCCGTCTTTCTTGTCGCCGTCCCCCTCTGTCTGCGAACCCTGCACGCCCGCCGTGCCGGCGGGGTCGAGCTGCGGCAGGGCCACGTACCCGCCGAACGGAATGGCGGAGATGCGGTATTCCACGCCCTTGATCGTCTTCTTCCACAGCGCGGGACCGAAACCGATTGAGAACGTGTCCACCTGGAAGCCCAGCAACTTCGCGGCGAGGAAGTGCCCGAACTCGTGGATGAAGATCGCGAACGAGAACAGGAGGATGCAGGCGATGATCGCCAGTACGGTAATCAGGAATTCCATTCTTCTGCCAACTTTCTTCCGGCCGCGTCGGCGGCGAGGATGTTTTCTACCGAGTCGCACGGCAGGTCCGGCGCGGCGTCCGCCGCGTCCGCGACGAGTTGCGGGATGTCCGTGTACGAAATCGAGCCCGCGAGGAAGCGGGAGACGGCCACCTCGTCCGCCGCCGAAAGCGCGGCCGTCCGCGTCCCCCCGGCCTCCGCCGCCGCACGCACGATGCGCAGGGACGGGAAGCGACCTTCGTCCGGCGCGCGGAACGTGAGCGCGCCGAGCTGGGCGAGGTCGAGCCGCGCGCGCGCGGCCGGCAGACGGTCCGGCCAGGAAAGCGCGTACTGGATGGGCACGCGCATGTCGGGCGGCGAGAGCTGCGCGAGCGTGGCGCCGTCCGTGAAGGTGACGAGGGAGTGGACGACCGACTCGGGGTGCACCACCACGTCGATCCGGTCATACGGCACGCCAAACAACCAGTGCGCCTCGACCACCTCGAACCCCTTGTTCATCATCGTCGCGGAATCCACCGTGACCTTCGGGCCCATCTTCCACACCGGGTGCGCGAGCGCCCGCTCCGGCGTGACGGCGGAGAGGTCGGCGGGGTCATTCAGGAACGGACCGCCCGACGCCGTGAGAACGAGGCGGTCAATTGACGCGCGGCCAGAAGCCTGAAGGCACTGAAAAATCGCGCTGTGTTCGCTGTCCACGGGCAGGATGCGCACGCCCTTCTCCCGCGCACGCGCCGTCACGAGCGCACCGGCCGCCACGAGCACCTCCTTCGTGGCAAGCGCAACCGTCATCCCCTTCTCAATCGCCGCAAGCGTCGGCGCGAGGCCGGAGAGTCCCACGGTCGCCACGAACGCGAGGTCCGCATCGTTCTCCTCGACGGCGCGCAGGGCGGCGTCCTCCCCCACGTACGCGCGCGCGCCGAACGCGCGCGCAAGGGAATCGGCGGCGGCGCGGTTTGCCCGCGCCGCCAACGCCACCACCTTGAACGCGTCGGGATGGGCGCGCACGACGTCGCACGCGCCGCTCCCGACGGACCCGGTGGCTCCGAGGAGGACGATCCGTTTCAACAGCTCCTCAGCCCTCGACGGCCTTGATGAGGCCCTTGAAGTAGCCGATGGACTCGGCCACGCCCGCGAGGTTGTCCTTGAAGTCGCGCTCGTACTCAAGCGAGCAGCAGCCCGTGTAGTTCACCTCGACGAGGGCCTTGACGATCTCCCACATGTCCATATCGCCGCGCGGCATCGGAACGGCGATGTTCTTCTTCGCGTCGAACTTGACGTTCTTGATGTGCATGTCGTAGATGCGGCTGCCGTACTTGCGGATGGAGTCCGCGGGGTTCTGCCCGGCGCGGAAGTCGTGGCCGATGTCGAGGCAGAGGCCCATGCGCGCGTCGAGGTCCTTCACCATGTTGAAGGCGCTCTCGCCGGTCGGGAAGCAGTACGGAATGTCCGGGCCGTGGTTGTGGATGGCGATGCGCATGTCGTACTGCTTGCAGAGCCCCTCGAGGTACTCGCAGCGGGCGCGGCTGTGGAAGCGCACTTTCTTCTTCTTGCCGTTGACCTCCATCTCCTTCTCCTCGGTGGGCACGGCGACGACCGTCTTCACGCCGATGGCGGCGGCGTAGTCGAACGCCTTCTTGGCCTCTTCGTTCGAGGACATGTAGATCGGGCCCACGCCGTAGCCGGTCACGCCGTGGTCGGCGCACTTCTTCTTGAACTCGGCGATCTGCGCGGGCGTGGAGTCGAACGGCAGGTGGAAGTTCTTGATGCAGAGGTAGTGCACGTCGAGCCTTTCGAGGAAGGCAAGCGTCTCGTCGATGCTGAACTTGTTGTAGGTGTAGCCGGCGACGCCGAGCTTGAACGGCACCTTCTTGCACTTCTTCGCGGCGCAGCAGGTCTTGCCGGCACCGGCGGATTGGCAACCGGCCGCGAGCATCGCAAGCGCGCCCAGGCCGAGGAATGAACGGCGGTCCATCATGGTGTTTTTCTCCTTTTACTTTTCGTCGTTGTAAAGTTGGAAGGCGTCCTGGGCGTTGAGGCCCTGGTGGACGACGGCGGAAATCGCCTTCATCATCGCGAGGGGCTTTTCGCTCTGGAACACGTTGCGGCCCATGTCCACGCCGGCGGCGCCGGCCTGGATGGCCTTGTAGGCGAGCTCGAGGGCCTTCTCCTCGGGCAGCTTCTTGCCGCCCGCGATCACGATCGGCACCGGGCACTGCGCGACGACCGTCTCGAAGCCCTCCTCCGTGTAGTACGTCTTCACGAACGAGGCGCCGTTCTCCGCGCAGATGCGCGTCGCGAGGCGGAAGTAGCGCGCGTCGCGCGCCATGTCCTTGCCCACCGCCGTCACGCCGAGCACGGGAATGCCGTACTTCTCGCCGAAGTCGACGGCCTGCACGAGGTTGTGCGTGGTGATCTGCTCGCTCGCCTTGTCGCCGCACGCCACCATCAGGGCCATCGCGCTCGCGTTGACGCGCAGCACGTCCTCGATGTCGTAGAGGCGGTTGAGGTTGAGGTCCGTCAGGATCGACGTCCCGCCGTCCGCGCGCAGGCACACGGGCTTGGACGTGGTGGGAGGCACCACGCTGCGCAGGACGCCGCGCGTGCACATGAGGCAGTCGGCGTACTCGATGAGCGGGTTGATCGTGAGGTCCACGCGCTCGAGTCCGCTTGTCGGACCCATGATGAAGCCGTGGTCGAACGCGAGCATCACGGTATGCCCGCTCTTCGGATTGAAGATGCGCGAGAGGCGGTTCGTTGCCCTTGAGGAAAAACGCCTCGTTCTTCTGCGGCGTTCCGATGCCGTAGGCGGCGGCATCCTTGAATCCATCCATGTCGGCCATGATTAAATTAACCTTTCTTCTTTGAGGGGGTTCGGGGGAGGCGGGCCTCCCCCGTCGGTTGTCAAACGAAGCAGCTCCAGATATCGGCGTTGGAGGCGGCACCCGCGTCGATCGGGCCGATGGAGCGTTCGCCGAGGTTCTTGGCGCGCCCGTAGCGGGCCTGCATCTGCGCGGTCGCCTCACAACCGGCCTTCGCGGCGGCGGCGGCGGCGGCGAACATCGCGGGCTCGCCCTCGGCGGCGTGGGACTTGAGCGCCTCGACCGCCGGGATGAGCGCGTCCATGAACGTCTTGTCGCCCACCTTCGCCTTCGTGGCGAAGCCGAGCTCCTCGAGGCCGGCCGCAAAGAGGTCCGCGACGCCCGTCGCGTCCAGCTCCGTCACGCCCGCGTCCACGGCGTCCGCCATGCCCTCGAAGAGCGTGCCGTAGAGCGAGCTCGTGGAGCCGGAGACGTCGGATTCGAGGTGCTCCACCATATCGGAGAGGAGCGACTTGAAGTCGGCGCCCTGCGCGGCGGCGAGCGCACGCGTGGCCGCGACGATCGCCTCGCCGTGGTCGCCGTCGCCGCCGGCGGCGGCGTCCAGCGCCGAATAGTCCTTCTCGCGGGCGGCGGCCTTCGCCGCAGCCCGCGCCCAGACCTGCTTGAACTGGTCGAGTGTCATGTCAACCTGCGCTTAGCGGGTGGTCCAGTAGGGGGTGTCCGAAGGCGCCGCGAGGTACTTCGCGCACGTGTCGCAGCACTTGCACAGGATCATCTGGAAGCCCGCCATCTCCTGGACGGTGAGCAGCTCCGTGCACTTGCCGGGGAGCACCGAGACGCCGAGCGCCTCCAGCTCCTTCTTGGCCGCGCGGTAGACGATGAGCATCTCCATGAGCGTGGTGGCGCCCGAGCCGTTGATGGCGAGGAACGCCTTGTCGCCGCTCTTGACGCCCGTCGCCTCCACGAGGCTCTTGATCATGAGCGCGGCCGTCTCGTCGGCGGTCTTCACCGGCATCACGCCGCCGCCGCCCTCGCCGTGCTGGCCCATGCCCACTTCCATCTTGTCGTCGTCGATCGAGCCGATCTCCTGTCCGTTCTGCGGATGGGTGGCGGTCTTGAGCGCGACGGAGAGCGTGGCGATGCCCTCGTTGAACTTCTCGCCGAGCGCGACGATCTCGTCGAGGCTCTTGCCCTCCTCCGCGGCGGCGCCGACCACCTTGATGAACGGGATGCAGCCGCCGAGTCCCCCTGCGCGATGTCCTCGTGGATCACGATCTCCTTCACGTTCAGGCCCGCCTTCGCGGCCTTGCGGAGCGCCTTGTTCGCGCTCATGCGGTCGCCGTTGTGGTTGAGCGTCACGAGCAGCACGCCGGCCGGACGGTTGAACATCTCAAGCGCCTCGAACACCTTCTCGCCGCCGGGGGCGGCGAAGATGTCACCCGCGACGGACGCGTCCAGCATGCCCTCGCCCACGAAGCCCTCGAGGGCCGGCTCGTGGCCCGTGCCGCCGAGCGTCACGATGGCCACCTTGTCGGCCGGCTTCGGGTTCGCGCGCACGACGATCCGCTCGTTCTTCAGCGCGAGCTGGTTCGGGTAGCACTGCACGAGGCCGTCCAGCAGCTCGCTCGTGAGGTTCGCGGGGTCGTTGATAAACTTCTTCATAGCCATTTCTTGTCTCCGATAAGCGGACGCTTCGCGCCCTAAGTCCTACTTAGGCCGCGAAGCGGCCACTTAACCACTTAATCACTTAATCCTGGAAGAACTCCACCTGCGGGCCGCCGTTGGGATAGCCTACATAGGCGATCGCGCACGTGCCGCCGAGCGAGTACTTCGGCAGCAGCACGTCCGCGCCCTCGGCCACCGCCTCGTCGACGGCCGCCTGGACGTCCTTCACCTTGTAGGCGACGTGCGTCTCGGCCACCATGCGCCACGCGCACGGGGTGTTCGGCTCCCAGTAGAGGTACTCGATGTCATACGGCTTGTTGTAGGATATCCACACCTTGAGTCCGGCCATGTAGTTCATGCCGTCCAGCTTCGCCTTCACGGGGATGCCCGTGTGCATGTAGGTCTTTTCCATCGTCATTCTCCTTTCGGTTAAGATTGGGGTTTGCGTATCAGAACCCGACGTTCGGGACCGTGTAGCGATTGCAGGTGCTGTCGTGGAAGTTCGCGAACTCGCTCACGATCGCGCCTTCCTCGCCGCCCATCATGAAGTGCCAGCTGCCCACGCGCGGCAGTTTGTGCGCCACGCCGTCCGCCGTCCACTTCTCGACGTGCAGGGACTTCAGGAGCGTGGGCTTGTCGGCCTTGTGGTCGAAGAGGAGCGCGGAGAGGTTCTTCTTCGCCTCGGGGAACTTGTCGAGGTTGGGCTCGCCCACCTCGGAGAACGAATACACGGAGCCGTGGCGCACGAGCCAGCTCTCCATCTTCGCGGGGATGTTCTTGTTGAACACCTCGCCCGTCCAGCGGTCGGTGGAGACGCTCTTGTCCACGGGGCTGCCCGCCACGTGGCTGTGCTCGGCGATGGACTGGAACGGCAGCAGGAAGATGTCGTGGCCGAAGTACTCCTCCTTGATCTCGTCCACCCAGATCACGCCGCCCATGCCGAACTTCATGAAGTCGCCCTTCGCGAAGTCGGTGGCCCAGAAGCCGAGGTACTGGGAGCCGTCCTTCGGGTTCGTGAGCTTGTCGTCCTTGAAGGACGGGAAGACGGGATAGCCGAAGCGGCGCATGAGGTCGAAATAGGCCTCCTTGCCCTTCGCGGCGTCGAATTTGCCGTCCTTGTTGATGCCGTCCGCGTCAAACGAGCCGCCGGCGTAGAATTCATTGTTCGTGTACATTTTCACTTCCTTTTTTCCGCATTCCTGGCAGCAACCTGCCATCATTCCGGCGACGGCCACCATGGCCGCCGCACCGGCGATTGTCTTCATTGTCATCTTTTGCTCCTTTGAGGGTTTAATATCCGTTTCAGGAAAGCTTCACCTTGCCCACGAGCTTCATCAGCACGAACGTGGCCACGGCCGACACCGCGAGAAGGCCGCCGCCGAGCGCGTAGCCGTTCGCGACGCCGCCGTATCCGTAGATCAGATAGCCGCAGCCGAACAGGCAGCTCCACACCGCGAGGCAGCCGAAGACCATGCAGAGGATCGCGGCGGGGAAGTTCGTCTTGCCCGTGTGTATCTTCGCGTTGAAGGCGCCGAGCACCTCCGCCTTCTCGCGGGGCGTGAGGAAGGTCACGAGAATCCAGCCCACGGTGGTCACGAGCACGCCGAGGAGCAGTTTCCATGCGCCGAGGTCGAAGACGTTCGCGCGCCAGCCCGTCTCGAGCCAGCCCGTGACCGTTTCCGAACCCTCCGGCGTGATGAGGCCGCAATGCTGCGCCCCGAACGCGAAGAAGCAGGCCACGAGGAAGGAGATCACCATCGCGGAGATCTCGCTCCAGGCGTTGATGCGCGTCCAGAACCAGCGCAGCACGTAGAGGAGGCCGGTTCCGGCGCCGATCTGGAGCATGAGGTCGAAGCCGCCCTTGGCGTTTTCGAGGACGAGCGCCATGCCGGCGGTGCAGATGAGGAGCGCGACCATGATCAGCCGGCCCACGAGCACCTGGTTCTTCGGCGAGGCGTCCTTCTTGAGGAAGCGCGCGTAGAAGTCCTGCACGAGGTAGGAGGAACCCCAGTTGATCTGCGTGGCGATCGTGCTCATGTAGGCGGCGATCAACGAGGCGACCACGAGCCCCAGCCACCCCGACGGCAGCTTCGCGATCATCGCGGGGTAGGCCATGTCCTCCTTGATGAACCGCGCGCACTCGGCCGGCAGGGAGGCCTGCAGCGAGGCCATGTCGGGGATCACCACGATCGAGGCGAGGGCCACGATGAGCCAGGGCCAGGAGCGCAGCGCGTAGTGGAGGAAGTTGAAGAGGAGCGTGGCACCCACGGCGTTCTGCTCGTCCTTCGCGGACAGCATGCGCTGGGCGATGTAGCCGCCGCCGCCGGGCTCGGCCCCGGGGTACCACGTGGCCCACCACTGCACGGCGACGGGCAGGACGAGGAGCGTCATGAACAGCGAAAGGCTGCCGTTCGCGCCAACGGAGCCCGTGCCGTCCGGCCCGCACATCTTCACCGCGAAGTAGGCCGCCGCGACCGCGCCCACCATCGCCACCGTGTACTGGTAGAAGTCCGCCCAGATGGACCCCGTGAGGCCGCCGAGCGTCGCGTACACGCCTACGGCCGTCAGGGCGATCGCGAGCGTGACCGCGGGGGAGAGGCCGAAAATCGCCGCGCCGATCTTGATGGCCGCGAGCGACACGGTTCCCATGATGATCACGTTGAAGAAGAGCCCGAGGTACACGGCGCGGAAACCGCGCAGAAAGGCCGCCGGACGGCCCGAGTAGCGCAACTCGTAGAAGCCGAGGTCAGTGTTCAGGGCCGAGCGCCGCCAGAGCTTCGCGTAGATGAACACCGTCATCATGCCCGTGAGCAGGTAGGCCCACCACACCCAGTTGCCCGCGACGCCGTTCGTGCGGACGATGTCCGTGACGAGGTTCGGCGTGTCGCACGAGAACGTGCAGGCCACCATGGAGACGCCCAGGAGCCACCACGGCATGGAGCGTCCGGAGAGGAAGAAGTCCTCCGCGCTCTTCGAGGCGCGCTTCGCGGCCCAAGCGCCGATCACGATCACGCTGGCCAGGAAGGCGGCGATGATCGTCCAGTCAAGATTCGTCACGGTCTTCATTCGACAGGATCCTCAAGTTCGACGTCCGGGAACCACTTCACGGCCCACTTGCGGCAGGGTTCGAATTCCTTCACGGCCTTCTTCACCAGCACGGGGATGAACTTGTCCACGCCCTTCTCCTCGCCGTAGAGGCATTGGAGCGTCAGCGCGGCGCCGAGCATGTGCTCGCTCCACTCCAGCGGCCCGATCTTCGTGGTTTCGCGCCCCTTGATCACAAGTTCGTTGATGAACTGGTTCATGTAGCCGAGGTAATCCTTTTCCCGGAGACCGTAGAAGCGGACCCATTCCTCGCGCTTTTCCTTGTCCGGCACGGGCTTCCCCTTCACGTACTTGGCTTTCTGGATCGTCAACGCCTTGTCGTCGACCTTCGTCACGATGGCCAGCAGCGCGCCGCGGGAGGTCTTGAACTTGAAGTGGTTCGCGTGCTTGATGAAGTGGTTCTGCATGCCCTCCATGAACTTGATCTTCTTGATCAGGTCCTCCGCCGCGTCTTTCCCCTCGCGCGTCTTCATGCCGTCTTTCAGGCGCGTGAGATGCTTCGTACATCGCTCCCATTCGATGCGCTTGATGTCGCGCGAGAGCGCCTCGAACTCGCTCTGCGCCTTCTGCTGCTCCTCCGCGACCTGCTCCTTGAGCTTCTCGGCAGCGGCGGCGGCGGCAGCGGCCTTCTCCTCGGCGGCGCGCTTCTCGGCCTCCGCGCGGGCGCGACGCTCGACGGCGAGGTTGATCTTCTTGACGGCGTCCTCGCGGAAGGTGCGGGCGCGCGCGTCGACGCCCTGCAGCTTCCGCCGTGCGTCCGTCAGCCACTTCTCGCCCTTGAGGCGGTTGTATTCGTCCACGAGGTCGTTCGCGAGCTTGGCGAGTTTCGCGGTCGTCTCCTCGTCCTGCGCCGTGAGGGCGTTGGCCTCCTTGGACTTCTCGATCAGCTTGAGCATGCTTCCATGGAACTTGATGTCGGCCGCGCGGCACTGGTAGACGTCGTCCCAGAGCTTCAGGAAGTTGTTCACGGACGACGGCAGTGCCAACGCGGGCTTCGCCTCCTCGGCCGGCTTCTCGTCCTCCGAATCGTCCTCCTTCTTCTCTTCGTCGGCTGGCGCCTCTTCCTCTTTCTCCTCCTTCTTGTCGGGTTTCTTCGCGTCCTTCTTGTCAGGCTTCTTCGCCTCCTTGCCCTCGGCCTTGGACTCGGCCTCTTCCTGCTCCTTCTCGGCCTGGGCGTCCTTGTCCTCTTCGTCGGCGTCCTTTTTCGCCTCCGGTTTTTTCGCGTCTTTCTTCGCGTCCGCCTTCTTCTTGCCGTCGGCCTTCTTCGTGTCTTTCTTCGCGTCCGCCTTCTTGTCCGCATCCTTCTTGTCGTCGGCCTTCTTCGCGTCCGCTTTCTTGTCCGCATCCTTCTTGTCCGCGTCCTTCTTCTCGGCGGAGGCCGCCTCGGTCGCGTTCGTTGCGGCGGGCTTCGCTTCGGGCGGCGGCGGGGCCTTGACGCCGAACAGCGCGTTCGTGAAGGCCACTGCGTCCGCGATCAAGGGCGACGGCGCGGGCGCGAGCACGGCGGCGGCCGCCGCCTGCATTTCCTCCGGCAGCACCTTCTTGACTTCGCGCACGGCCTGCTCCACGGCCGCGTCGCCCTTCAGGACGAGCTTGTGGAACTCCGCGTAGTCCTCTTGCACGGTCTTGACGGTCTTCTGGATCGACTGGCGCGCCTTGTTCTGCTTGTCGACGATCTGCTGGACGTTCTGCGCCTCCTCCGCCGCCTTCGTGCTGCTCACGTACCACCACAGGCCGCCGGCGACGAGCAGGATCAGCAACACGATGCCGCCGACCACCATGCCGACCATCGCGCCCACGCCCATGCCCTTCTTTTCCTCTTCGCCGCCGTTCAAGTCGTCGATCGGCTGGAGGTCGGCGACCTCGCCGTCCACCGGCAGGTTGTTCCCCGTGCTGGAGAGGGACAGCTTGGGCTTCATGCCCTTGAACTTGAGTTTCGGCCCGGAGGACTTTCCGCCCTTCGCGGGGCCCGCCTTCGCGAGATAGCGCTTGAAATCGCCGAGCAGCGACTGGTAGGTGGGGTAGCGCATCGACGGCTCGAGCTCGAGCATGCGCATGATGATCGCGTCGACTTCCGGCGGGATGTCCGGACGAATCTCGCTCGGCTTCTTCGGCGGTCCCTCGAAGCGCGCCTTCACGACGGCCGTCGGGTCCGGCCCGTCGAACGGCGGAACGCCCGTCAGCACATGGTAGAGCGTGCCGCCCAGGGAGTAGATGTCCGCCCGGTAGTCGATCTTCTGACGACGCACCTTCTCGGGCGAGATGTAGAACGGCGTGCCCCAGATCTCGTCCGAGTCGCCCTGCATCGCCGCAAGCCCGAAGTCGACGAGCTTGGCGTTGCCGTCCGAGTCGAACAGCACGTTCTCCGGCTTCACGTCGCCGTGCACGAGGCCGCTCTCGGCGGCGAGCGCCAGGGCGTCCGCCACCTGCTGGCCCACGCGCATCACGTACGCCACGTCGAGCGTGCCGGGGTTCGCCTCCATTTCCTTGTCGAGGGATCCGCCGGGAACGAGCTCCATCGCGATGTAGGGCATGCCCTGCTCCTGGCCGAAGGAATAGATCTGCGCGATGTTCGGGTGGTTGAGGCGCGCGGCGGCCTGCGCCTCGCGCTGGAAGCGTTCGACGAACTTCGGGTCCGCGCCGAGGCTCTTGAGCATCACCTTGATGCCCACGCGCCGGTCCAGCATCTTGTCGCGCGCAAGGTACACGCCGCCCATGCCGCCGTGCCCCAGCTCCTTTTCAAGCACGAAGTGCCCGAAATCGGCAGGCGTCTGAATCATCGGTTCGTCGTTTTCAGCCATCTTTCTCGTTCCTTCAGAAACTTGTCCTCAAAAGGTTGCCCATATCATACCATAAAAACGTCCGTTGCGCAAAATGCTGTTCGGTCATTTTTCGCGGCGGCAGAACTTGTTCACCGCGAAGCAGACGAGCGCCACCGCGACCGCGATGAGGAAGGCGGACGCCGCCGCGAGCGTCCAGGCCCCGCCGCGGCATGCCTTCAGGAGAATCGCCGAGAGCGCCCACGACGAGACGCCGAGCATGAGCACCATCGGCACGGCCGTCATCCAGCACGGCTTGCGGTTCTTGATGAACCAGAGCGTCGCCGCCAGGAGCGTGAGCGACGCGAGGAGCTGGTTCGCGCTCGCGAAGATCGTCCACAGCTGCTTCGCCGCCTTCGGGTTGCCGAGCAGCAGCGCCGCCGCGAGGGCCACCACCACGAACGTGCCCACGTACATGTTGTGGCAGACCTTGTAGGCCGGACTGGCCGCGCGTGTCGCGGCCTCTTTTTCCTCGCCGCCGCGGAAGGCCGACACGAGCTCCTGCCAGCTGAACCGCGCGAGGCGCGTCCCCGCGTCAACCGTCGTCATGAGGAAGGCCGAGACGGAGAGCAGCATGAAGCTCTCCGCGATCCGCTTCCCCGTCTCGGTGCCCAGCCCGAGCCCGGTGAACAGCTTCACGCAGAAGCCCGCGATCGTGGACGCGAACATCTGCACCGGTTCCTTCGCCTGCACCGCCGCCACGTAGTCCGCCTGGTTGAGGTAGGTGCCCGCCACGCCGATGAGGGCGATCATCGCGAGCACGCCCTCCAGCAGCATTCCGCCGTAGGCGATCGGGCGGATCGACTTCTCGCTCGAGAGCTGCTTCGCCGTGGTGCCGGAGGCGACAAGTGCGTGGAAGCCCGAGCAGGCGCCGCACGCGACGGTCACGAAGAGGAACGGGAAGAGCATGTCCGTCCCGCCGCTCCGGCCCACCGCCGAGAACCCCGCGAACGCGTCGATGTTGAGCGTCGGGTGCGCGATGAACACGCCGAGGAACCCGAGCGCCATCATCGCGTAGAGGAGGTAGGCGTTGAGGTAGTCGCGCGGCTGGAGGAGGATCCACACGGGGCACGTGGACGCGAAGAAGCAGTAGACGAGCAGCGTCAAGATCCACACCATCCCCGCCGTCTCGGGCGTGATGCCGAGCAGCTTCACGATGTCGAACGGGATCACGTTGCCGATCCACACGAACGCGAACATGAGCGGCACGAAGATGAGGCTCGCCCAAAGGACGGGCATCTTGAAGCGGTACACGCAGAGTCCGAAGAGGATCGCCTCGCCGATGAAGAGGAGCGACGCCGTGGCGATCGCCGGGTCCGCCACGAACGTTCCCGCGATCTGCCGGTTGAACTCCGCCACCACGAGGATCAGCGCCGACCACGAGAAGAGGAGGAAGAGGACCTTCCCCGGCCGGCCGAGGATCGTCCCGATCACCGACCCGATCGACTCGCCGTCGTGCCGCACCGAGAGGAACAGGGCGATCATGTCGTGCGCCGCGCCGATCAAAATGCATCCGAAGACGATCCAGAGCGTCACCGACGCCCATCCGAACTCCGCCGCCAGCACCGGCCCCACGATCGGCCCCGCTCCCGCGATGGCCGCGAAGTGGTGGCCGAACAGCACCGTCGGGTGCGCGGGCACGTAGTCGCAGCCGTCCTGACGCGTGTGCGCGGGCGTGGGACGCGACGGGTCGATGCCCAGCACGCGCGAGAGGAACTTCGAATACACGGCGTAGCCCACGAGGAACAGCGCCGTCGCACCGAGAAGCAATGTCAATCCGTTCATGATTAGCCTTCTTTTGAGTTGAAAACAACTTTAACAACTTGAAACAACTTTTTAGGGACGCCCCACCGGCTTGCACGGCTTACCATCTTGGAGCACCACGAGACCCTTCCCGCGCCCGTAGCGCGTGCCGTCGCGGTCGAAGAGCACGGTGAGGTCATGCCCGTGGTAGCGCACGCCGTCCACGCACCACCAGTCCCACGCCGCCGGCGCGAGCGGCTTCACCACGACTGCGCCGTCCGCCTGCGGCACGATGCCGCAGAGGCCCGCGATCACAAGGTCGCAGAACGTCGAGTGGTTGTAGTCCTTGCCGCGCTCGCGCGGACGGCACTTGCGGATGCCCTTCGCCTCCCAGTCGATCAGGATCTTCCGTGCCAGCCACTCGCCCGTGAACGGGTGCAGGTTCTCGTCGATCCACGGCACCTTCCGCCCGTCCGGCAGCGTGCGCACCTGCTGTGCCGCATACTGCTTCACGAGCGCGGCGAAGTCCTCGGCGTTCACCGGGAGCACGGACGCGTCCGCCCCCTGCAGCGTCTCGTAAAGCGCGGTGAGCGCGACGGACGTCGCGTACGGCCAGCTCGGGCCGTTCCAGAGGCACTCGTGCCGCGAGAGGTCGTAGGACACGTCGAACCCGGGCGTGTCGCGCGCCGGGAACGTGAGTCCCTTCGGCGCCGAGAAGCCCGTCTCCTTCATGAGCGGCTTCCACGCGGCGGCGTATGCGGCGCCAAGCGGCATCCCGAAGTAGAACGGCGCGTAGCCGTGCAGTTCGCACACGTCGTCCAGCTCGCCCTTGACCGACCGCGCGCAGAAGAACGACTTCTTCGCGTTCCAGAGGCGCTCCTTGATGTTCTTTTCAAGCACGCGTGCGCGCGACGCGAACTTTTCCGCAAGCGCGGCGTCGCCCGACGCGCGCGCGAGCGCGGCGATCGCCGTCGCCTCCGCCCACATCGCGGCGTTCACCATCGGGCGCGCCCCGTCGCTCGAGAGCGCGAACTCGCTCCCCTCGCGGTCGCCCGCGTAGTCGAAGAGCCCGCGGTCCTCGCGGAACCCGGTCTTGATCGGCACGCCCTTCGCGCCCTGCTTGTTCTCCACGTCCTTCAGGCTGAGCCCGGTCACGGTCCAGCCCTTCGCCCACGTCTCCCAGTTCTGCGCGAACTCCGCGAGGTGCTTGCGCGGGAAGGCGAAGTCGCCCGTCACCTTCGCGCGCTCCCACGCGCTCCACGCCGGCCAGTTGGCATAGGCGCGCGGACCGCTGATGTTCCCCTTCGCGAGCATGTGCGCGATGTAGCCGTCCACATACGTGCGGTTGCGCAGCCAGCGCCCTTCGCGCACGTGGTGGCCGAAGGGACACGCGATCGTGTTGTCCGCGCCCGCCCAGCCGACGTCCGGCAGGAACTCGCTCACCGCCCAGCCGCCGTCCTTCGTGCGGCGCAGGTGCTTGCGGTACGTCCACCAGCGGAAGTAGTACGTCCGCTCGATGTCCTCGTCGGGACACTCGAAGAGCGGGATCTCCCGGCCGATCGACCAGAGCGCCGCCCTGTTGGGGAAGGCGTTCGTGTACAGTTCCTCGTCGTCGAGGTTGAAGCGGTCGAAGCGGCGGCGCACGAGCTCTTCCTTCAGCACGCACGCGGCGGGACGCTCCGTCGGCCCGAGGTCGAGGCCCTTGTGCTCGACGAGGCCGATGTACTCGCGTCCGCCCGTGCGGCCGTTGTACCAGAGGAGCCAGCGGTCGTTCGCCTCGTCGCGCACGACGGACGGCTTGTAGACGGCCGCGGAGTCCCACGCGCCGGGCGTCGGCTCCACGAGCGGGTTCGCCGCGAGGCGCTTCCACTGCGTGATGCCGTCCGGCGACACGGCGCAGCCAATCCGCGCCGTGTGGATGTCCGAATAGCCGATGTAGAACATCGCCCAGCTCCCGTCCGGAAGCGGATGCACCTCGCAGCCGCCGATGCGGTCCTTCTCCCAGCCGCTCCCCTTCACGAAGATGGGGTTGAGGGGCGACTTCTCCCAGACGAGTCCGTCCTTCGACTCGGCGTAGCACAGCACGTTCGGCTCGTACGTCTCGCCGCTCGCGTACCACATCCGCCACACGCCGCGCGCGTCGTCCCAGCGTACGTAGGGGTTCATCACGGAAAACCCCTCGTGCGGACGCTCCGGGATCAGCACCGGCATCCGCGAGACGCGCGTGAAGCGGATGCCGTCGCGCGAGGTGGCGTAGCCGATCTTCGAGTAGCCGCGCGCCTGGCCCGTGTACCACATGTGGTAGACGCCGTCCTTGAACCACACGGACGCGCGGTTGATGTTGTCCTCCCAGCCGGACGTCTCGTCTACCTCCAGGCACTTCACGGGCGGCGTCCAGTGGATGCCGTCCTCGCTCCGCGAAAACGCAATGCAACTCTGCGGACGCCAGGAGAAGTAGTTGTTGTACTTCGCGGGACCCCACGGCACCACGTTCAGGTCGAAGCACGTGCCGAGCTCGGGGCTCCCCATCACGGGGTTGCCCGGGTACTTCACCCAGCCGCCGCCCGCGAGGGCGGACGCGGCGGCGAGGACGGCGGCGGCGGAGAAAAGGGCATGCTTCATGATGCGGTCTCAAGTAGTGGTTTCGGACGCGCAGGAGCGCGTCCCTCCCGGGGCGATGCGCACGCGGCGGCCCTCGACGGAGAGGCGGCCGGCCGCGAGGAGGCGAAGCGCCTCCGGGAACGCGAGATGCTCCTGCACCTGGATGCGCGCGTGGAGCGACTCGGGCGTGTCGTCCTCGAGGACGGGCACGCACTTCTGCACGATGATCGGGCCGGAGTCCGTGCCGGCGTCGACGAAATGCACGGTCACGCCCGCCACCTTGCAGCCGTAGTCGAGCGCCTGCGTCCAGCTGTGGACGCCGGGGAAGGCCGGCAGAAGCGCGGGGTGGATGTTGAGGACGCGCATCGGGAACGCGGCGAGCAGCTTCGGCTTCACGATGCGCATGAAACCGGCGAGCACCACGACGTCGCACCCCGCGTCCTTCAGGAGCTGGATGCACCGGTCCTCGGCGGGTCCT
Organism: uncultured Lentisphaerota bacterium; assembly: GCA_900320225.1. Classification (GTDB taxonomy): domain Bacteria; phylum Verrucomicrobiota; class Kiritimatiellia; order RFP12; family UBA1067; genus RUG572. The sequence continues at coordinate 11,053 of ONRL01000039.1, read as the reverse complement.
TCCAGTTTCGTCTTCCACGGCGCGCAGTCGAGGTACTGGCACGGGATGCCGTGCCGCCGCGCGCGGTCGAGGATCTTCGCGTCCGGCACGTCGGCCAGCACGAGGCGGATTTCGGCATCCAGCTCGCCCTTGTCGATCGCGTCGACGATCGACTGCATGTTCGAGCCCGCGCCCGAACCCAGGACGCCCAGTTTCAGTTTTTGCATGGACACTACCCCTTCTTCTGAAGTTTGTCGCGGCGATTGTAGAAAGTCTTGAGCCGGTCGTCAAACGCGCGGGCCTCGGGGAAATTGCTCCCGTCGAGGGACTTGGCGAGATCTTCAAGCATGCCGCGCTGCTTGCCCGTGAGGCGCGTGGGCACCTCGAAGACAATGCGCGCGACGAGGTCGCCGACAGGGCCGCCGCGCAGGTCGGGCATGCCCTTTCCGCGCAGACGCAGCTGCTTGCCGTTCGGCGTGCCGGCAGGCAGGCTCACCGTGGCGACGCCTTCGGGCGTGGGGATGTCCACGCTGCCGCCGATGGCCGCCAGGACGGGCGAGACCGGCACCGTCACGTAGAGGTCCGTGTCGTCCCGCTCGAAGATGTCGCTGTCGCGCACGCTGAGGACCACGTAGAGGTCACCCGGCGCGCCGCCGCGCAGGCCGCCCGCGCCCTTGCCGGAAAGGCGCAGACGCGAACCGGTGTCCACGCCCTTGGGGATGCGCAGCGTGATCGTGCGGGGCATGCGAACCTGTCCGGAACCGCTGCACGTCCGGCAGGGGTTCTCCACGACCGTTCCGCTGCCGCCGCATTTCGGACACGTCTGGCGAATCTGGAAGAACCCGCCGCCGCCGATCACCGCGCCGCGTCCGTGGCAGGTCGGGCACGTGATGCGTTTCGAACCGCTCGCCGCGCCCGTGCCGTGGCAGTCGGGACACTGGTCGGGCACGGTGAGGTTCATCGTGCGCTCGCTGCCAAAGACGGCTTCCTCGAAGTCGATCTCCATCTCCATCGTCATGTCCGCGCCGGGCTGCGGTCCGTTGGGATCGGCGGCGCGACGGCGCCGACCGCCGCCGAAGAAATCTCCGAAGCCGCTGAAGCCGCCGCCCCCGCCGCCGAAGAACGCGCCGAGGATGTCGTTCAGGTCCACGTCCTGGAAATGCGAGAAGTCGCGGCCGAAGTCGAATCCGCCGGGGCCGAAGTTCACGCCCTGGTGTCCGAACTGGTCGTACCGCTGGCGCTTCTCGGGGTTGGACAGCACCTCGTACGCCTCGGACGCCTCTTGGAACTTTGACTTCGCCTCGGGGTTATCGGGGTTGCGGTCCGGATGCCACTTCATCGCGAGCTTGCGGTACGCGCTCTTGATCTCGTCCGCGCTCGCCGTCTTGGAAACGCCCAGGACCTCGTAGTAGTCGCGTTTTTCGGCCATCTCACGCCTCCGCCGGTTGCGCCGGCGCGCCGCTGGAAACCACCACCTGCGCGGGACGCAGGAGCTTGCCGTGGAGCAGCCAACCACGTTTCACTTCGTTCATCACGATTCCTTCCGCCACGTCGGTCGAGGGCAGCTGCGCAAGCGCGTCGTGGAAGTTGGTGTCGAACGGCTCGCCGACGGAGTCGAGCGGCGTGGCGCCATGGTCGGCAAGCGCCTTGAGGAAACCGTCGTAGGCGAGCTTCACGCCCTGCACGAAGGGGTCTTCCTTGTTCTCGGCCTTTTCAAGGGCAAGGGCGAGGTTGTCCACGGTGGGCAAGAGGTCCTTGAGGATGTCCTTCGCGGCGAACTGCGCAAGCTCCTCGCGGTCGCGCGCCACGCGCTTGCGATAGTTGTCGAAGTCCGCAAGCAAGCGCGCGTACCGGTCTTTCCAGTCCGGCTCGGCCGGCGGCTCCTCCGCTTTCTCTTCAGGAGCGGACTCCGCCTCTTCCGGCTTCCCTTCGGCACCCGCCGCTTCGGCGTTGGTCTCCTCCGGCTTGTCCGCCGCGTCGGCAGACGCCGCTTCCTGCTCCGTCTCCGCCTCGGCAGCCGCTGCCTCTGGCGACGGCTCGGCAGAAGCCTTCTCCTCGGCCTCAGAGCCCTTCTTCTCTTCTTCTTCGTTCATTGTACGCCTTTTCTTCCTTCCAAAACCAAACATGTAGCAGAATCCTTGCCAGTGGCCCAAAGAGGGAATTTAGATTTGCGATTCGTCGTCGATTGTGTCAATTGTGCACAACTGTGTCATTTGGACACGCCGATTAGATCTTCGCGAGGGCCTGCTTGAGGTCGGCGATGAGGTCCTGCGGGTCCTCGAGGCCCACGGAGAAGCGGATGAGGTCCGGCGGGATGCCGGCGGCCTTCAGCTGCGCGTCCGTGAGCTGGCGGTGCGTGTGCGAGGCGGGGTGCAGCACGCAGCTCCAGGCGTCGGCCACGTGCGTGACGATGCCGATCACCTTGAGCGAATCCATGAACTTGATGGACTTCGCGCGCCCGCCCTTGATGCCGAACGTCATCACGCCGCAGGGACTGGGGCCCTTGAACTGCTTCTTCACGAGTTTGTGGTACGGCGAGTCGGAAAGGCCGGCGAAGTTGACCCACGCCACCTTCGGCTGCTTCCGTAGCCACTTCGCGATCGTCAGCGCGCTCTCCGCGTGGCGGCGGATGCGCACGTGCAGGCTCTCGAGGCCGAGGTTCAGGAGGAAAGCGTTGAACGGCGAGGGGATGGACCCGAAGTCGCGCATGAGGTGCGCCGTCGCCTTCACGATGTACGCCAGCTTGCCGAACGCCTTCACGTAGGAGAGGCCGTGGTAGGACTCGTCGGGGGCGACGAGGCCCGCGAAGCGCTCGGGGTACTTCGACCAGTCGAAGTTGCCGCTGTCCACCACGCAGCCGCCCACCTGCGAGGAGTGGCCGTCCATGTACTTCGTCGTGGCGTGCGTCACGATGTCCGCGCCGAACTCGAACGGACGGCAGAGGACGGGCGTGGGGAACGTGTTGTCCACGATGAGCGGCACGCCGAACTTGTGCGCGACCTTCGCGAACTTCGCGATGTCGAGAACCACGCCCGAGGGGTTCGCCACCGTCTCGCCGAACACGCACTTCGTGTTGGGGCGGAACGCCTTCGCGATCTCGGCCGGGGAGGCGTTGGGATCGACGAACGTGAACTCGATGCCGAGCTTCTTCAGCGAGACGGCGAAGAGGTTGAACGTGCCGCCGTAGATCTGCGCGCTGGAGACCACGTGGTCGCCCGCCTGGCAGAGGTTCAGGATCGCGAAGGTCGACGCGGCCTGCCCCGAACTCGTGAGAATCGCGGCCACGCCTCCCTCGAGCGCGGCGATCTTCTTCGCCACGGCGTCGTTCGTGGGGTTCGCGAGGCGCGTGTAGAAGTAGCCCGGCGCCTTCAGGTCGAAGAGGTCCGCCATCTGCTCCGACGTCTCGTAACGGAACGTGGTGCTGGAGTACACCGGCACCTGCCGCGGCTCGCCCCTCTTGGGCTGCCAACCGCCCTGGACGCACAACGTATCGACTGTCATTTCTCAGTTCTCCTTCTTTTCGAAAAAATTGAAATGCGAATTTTACACCATCCGGCCGATTTGGTAAACTACAAACCGTGAAACACCTCATACTTTTTCTGGCGGCACTCGCGTTGGTTGGTGGCGGTCGTGGGGCGACCGCCCTGCCAAGCGGGCGCGTACGAGTGCGTCTCTCCTCGCAGGCCGCATTCGCCGAGCTCGGCCCTGCGGCGAACCTGCCGTATCCGGGCGGGCACATCCTCGCGCTCCAGATCTGCCTCGACCGCCGCGGCTTCTCGGCAAACGCGCTCGACGGCCAGTGCGGACGCAAGACGGACGTGGCCCTCGCCACCTACTGCGCCGTGAAAGGGATCCCCTTCCCGGACCGGAGCGCCCAGGCGAAGGCGTGGGAGACGCTGTTCCCCGGCGAGACGAACCTGTTCACGACGATCTACGTGACGCCCGAGGACCGCCGCGCGCTCGTGCGCATCCCGCGCACACCCGCCGAGAAGGCCGCCCTTCCCGCGATGGGCTACCAGTCGCTCCTGGAGATGTACGCGGAGCGCGGACACCTCGCCGAGGCCACGCTCCGCGCCCTCAATCCGGGCGTTCGCTGGCCCAATCCGCCCGTTGGCACCGCCATCCAGATTCCCTTCTTCCCCCAACCGCCCCGGAAACGCGGTGCGCCGCGCGTGCTGGCGGACATCCTGCGCGTGTCGCTCGCCCGCCGCGAGATCACGGCGTTCGACCGCCACGGGAAACTGCTCGCGCTCTTCCCCTGCTCGATCGCGACCGAGAAGAACAAGCGTCCGCCCGCCGGCGAGATACAGGTGGTCACGGTGATCCCCGACCCCAACTACACCTATACGCCCGACACGCCCGGTACCGGCTCGAAATACATCTACCCGCCAGGTCCCAACAACCCCGTGGGACGCGCGTGGATCGGTCTCTCGCTGCCTACCTATGGCATCCACGGCACGCCCTGGCCCGAGCAGATCGGCCGCGCGGAATCGCACGGCTGCTTCCGCCTCTCCAACTGGAACGCCGTACGCCTCCGCGAACTCTGCGACGTCGGCACCAGCGTGGTGATCGAGTAAAACAAGAGAAGCGGCAAGAGTGCCGCTTCCCCGAAAAATGGGCCCTTCTTAGCCCTTCTTGCAAGAACCCTGAGAACTGCACACCTCGGGGAAGCGGCACTCTTGCCGCTTCCCGCGACGGGCTTACTTGTTCTTGTGGCGCTGCGCCTTCATCCGCTTGTCGTACTTGTGCTTCGACATTTTCTTGCGGCGCTTCTTCTTGATGGAACCCATCGCGTTCTCCTTTTCTGGTTTGTTGTTCAGATTTGAGGTTGTTAGAAAATGACCTTGTTGAGCGGCAGCTCGATGATGCCCGTGGCGCCGGCGGCGCGCAGGACGGGGATGAGGTCGCGCACCAGGCGCTCCTCCACCACGCTCTCGACGGCGAACCAGTCCGCGTCGTTGAGCTTGTTCACCGTGGGGGCGTGCAGGGCCGGCAGCGCGGCCGTGACCTTGTCCAGCTTCTTCGCGGGGGCGTTGAGCTTGAGGAGCACGCGCTTCTGCGCGTCGAGCGCGCCCAGAAGCAGCATCTTCAGCTGCTCGAGCTTCGCGTGCTTCGCCCGGTTCTTCCACGCTTTCTTGTTCGCGATCAGGCGCGTGGTGGACGTGAGGATCGTGTCGACGATGCGCAGGTTGTTCGCGCGCAGCGAGCTGCCCGTCTCCGTGAGGTCCACGATCGCGTCCACGAGCTCCGGGGCCTTCACCTCGGTGGCGCCCCAGCTGAACTCCACGTCCGCCTTCACGCCGTTCTGCTTCAGGTAGCGCTTCACGAGGCCCACCGCCTCGGAGGAGATGCGCTTGCCCGCGAGGTCCTTCACGCTCTTGATCTTCGAGTCGTTCGGCACCGCGAGCACCCAGCGCACGGGGTTGGACGTGGCCTTGGAGTAGTTGAGCTCGCACACCTCCTGCACGTCGCTGCCGTTCTCGTACACCCAGTCGTACCCGCAGATGCCCGCGTCGAGGAGTCCGAGCTCCACGTAGCGGCTCATCTCCTGCGGACGCAGCAGCCGGCACTTGATCTCCGGGTCGTCGATCGAGGGGATGTAGGAGCGCGACGAGCATGTGACGGTGAACCCCGCGCGCTTGAACAGCGCGAAGGTCGATTCCTGTAAACTGCCCTTCGGCAGGCCGAGTACGATTGCCATTTCTTAAATTTCTCCGAAACCTGAAAGCGCATAGTTTACCAGAATTACGTCGTGCGCGCAAGGGGCTTGCGCGCAAGCGGGCGAAAATGGTATAATGCGCGCCATGAAAACAGCGTTCCTCACATTAGCCCTCCTCGCCTGCGCGTGCGCGCACGGCGTGGTTCTCGACGGCCTGGCCGCCAAAGTCAACGACGCGGTCATCACCGTGGACGACGTCGGCACCGCGATCGGCGACATGAAGCGCCGCGGCGCGCTTCCCGCGCCGGGCGACGACTTCAAGGCCGTCTACAGCAACGCCGTGGAGTTCCTCGTCGAGCGCCGGCTCATCCTCCAGCTCGCGGCCGAAAAGAAGGTGACTTTCCCGGAATGGGTGGTCGACGGGCGCATCCGCGACATCGTGAAGGAAAAGTTCGACGGCGACATGAACAAGCTCAACGCCATGCTCACGCAGATCAAGACGCCCCTCACCGAATGGCGCAACATGATCCGGGACGACATGATCGTGACCTCCATGCGCCAGCAGTTCGTGGAAAAGTACGTCACCGCCACGCCGGCGGACATGGCCCGCGAGTACAAGGAGAACAAGCACCTCTACCGCAAGGAGGCGAAGAGTTCGGTGAGCGTGATCCTGCTCAAGCCAGCCGACGCCGGAGACAAGAAGGCCCCGCCGGTCTCCACCCGCGGCGAGGAGATCCTCGCCCGCCTCGAGAAGGGAGAGGATTTCGCGGACCTCGCCCGCCAGTTCTCAGCCGACTCCCATGCGAAGGACGGCGGCGCGTGGAAGGACGTCAACCCCGAGGAGGCGTTCCGCCCGGAAATCGCCAAGACGATCGCCTCGCTCAAGGTAGGCGAGTTCTCCAAGCTCGTCGACCTCGACGGCTGGGGCTTCATCGTGCGCAAGGACGCCGAAACCGCCGCCCAGGAGCTTTCGTTCGCCGAAGCCTACGAAGACGTCGAGCGCAACGTGAAGAAGAAACTCGGGAAAGAGGCCTACCGGGCCTGGATCCAGCGCCTCCGCGACGCCGCGTTCATCAAGATATACCCCTTCCCCGAAGACAAGTGATGAACCTGACGAGCCCCAGTCAGGTCAAGGCGTGGTGCATCGACCACGGGTTCCACCCGAACAAGGTGCTGGGGCAGAATTTTCTCGTGGACCGCAACGCCCTCGAGGCCATCGTGGACGCCGCCGCGCTCCCACCCGGCGCGCGCGTGCTGGAAATCGGCCCCGGTCTCGGCGTGCTGACGGAGGAGATGCTCCGCCGCGGCTACGCCGTAACCGCCATCGAGAAAGACCCCGTGCTCGCCGAACGTCTCGCCGAGGCGCTCGGCAACCCGCCCGACCTCACCGTCCGCGCCGGCGACGCACTCGACCTCATCAAGGAAGGCGCCTGCGACGGCTTCCCCTCCCTCGTTTCCAACCTCCCCTACCAGGCTGGCACGCGCATCCTCCTCGAACTCACGCAACGCACGGGAGGGACGCGCTCCTGCGCGTCCGAATCCGGCGCGTCCGCCGCCCCCGAAACCGCCGTCGTGCTCGTGCAGACGGAAGTCGCAGAACGACTCGCGGCCGGCCCCGGCTCCAAGGCGCGCGGTCTCGCGGGCGTGTGGGTGCAGCTCGACTACGACGTCCAGCTCGTACGTGCCGTCAAGGCTTCCTGCTTCTGGCCGCGACCCGAAATCGGTTCCACCGTGGTGCGCCTCACGCGCCACCACCGCAACGATGCGCGTTTCCCCGAATGGCGAGCACGCTTCCGTCAAATCACGAAACAGGCCTTCGAGCACCGCCGCAAACAGCTCGGCGCGATCTTCAAGGGCCTCGTCCAGTCAACCGCCCGCGCCGAACAGCTCTCCAACGCCGACTGGATCGCCTTCGTGGACAACTTGGAACCCCAGGGCATCTAGCCACAAAGGACACATAGATCACATAGGTCAAAGTCTACCCAAGTCTTTGTGCTCTTTGTGTTCTTTGCGGCTAAAATTCCCTCGGCTAGAAATGCGAAAGAAGCCGAGGCCAACGCCCCGGCTTCTTCGCTGTTTTGGAAAAGTGCCTTCCGGCTTACCACGCGTAGTGCGCGAAAGCCTTGTTCGCGGCCGCCATCTTGTGGACGTCGTCGCGCTTCTTGATGACGTTGCCCTGGCCCTGGAACGCATCCACGATCTCGGCGGCGACGGCGGCGGGCATGCCCATGCCGTGGCGACCGGCAGCGAACGTGGTCATCCAGCGGAGCGCGAGCGAGAGCTGGCGCACCTCGTTGATCGGCACGGGAACCGGATACGTGGTGCCGCCCACGCGACGGGTCTTCACCTCGACCTTCGGCTTCATGTTCTCGATGGCGGCGGAGATGATCTCCAGCGGATCGGTGACGGCCGCCTTCTGGTCGCCTTCGCCCGCCACGAACTTGTCCGGGCTCTTCTCGACTTCGGCCTTGATCTTCTCAATGGCGCCGTATACGATCTTCTCGGCCGTCGTCTTCTTGCCATCCTTCATGATGATGCGGATGATGTGGGCGATCAGCTCGGAATTGTACTTCGGGTCGACGGAGACCCGCTTCTCAATCTTCTTTGCGCGTCTGGACATGGCTTAACCCTTACTTCTTCTCTTCCTTCTGACGCTTCACGCCGTATTTGGAACGGCTGCGATTGCGCCCGGAGACGCCCAGCGAGTCCAACACGCCACGCACGATGTGGTAACGAACGCCCGGAAGGTCCTTCACACGGCCGCCGCGCACGAGCACGACGCTGTGCTCCTGGAGGTTGTGGCCCTCGCCGGGGATGTAGGCCGTCACTTCGACGCCGGTCGTGAGGCGCACACGGGCGACCTTGCGGAGGGCGGAGTTCGGCTTCTTGGGCGTCATGGTCTTGACGACCAGACAAACACCGCGGCGCTGGGGGCAAGCCTTCAGCGCCGGCGATTTCGAATGCGTGGCAAGGGGATGACGTCCCTTGCGGATCAGCTGATTAATTGTCGGCATGAATGTTTTTTTCCTTACTTTTCCAAAACGGAGCGCATAATATACCAAAAACTTGCGGCCCATGCAAGCGCGAATTGAAGATTACCTAAAAAGAACAGGATTCCGGCGAGTGACATTGCGGTGACATGCGGCAGGTCAGACATGGTATACTCATCGCCATCCGAACGAAAGACGGGAGGTTGCGTATCATGTTGACAACGAGACGACATGCCGGTATTGCCGTCCTCGCGGCGGCGCTATTGGCAATCGGCGGCTGCTGCGCCTTTTCACCGGTTTCCGCGCCGGAACGCCCGTTGCGGCTGGCCGTCTACGTCGGTGACGGCGCGCGCGGAATCGGCGTGTTCCGGTGGCTCGAGCTCACGGCCCTTGCCAAGGACGCGGAGACCGTTCCCGTGGACGCCGACGCCATTCGCGGCGGCGCGCTCGACGGCGTGGATACGCTGATCGTGCCCGGCGGCAGTTCCGTCACCATGGCCAAGACGTTGGGCGCGGCCGGGCGGGACCGAATCAAGAAATTCGTCGCGCGCGGGGGCGGCTACATCGGCACGTGCGCGGGCTGCTGCCTCGTCATGGCGCCGAACAAGGCCCGCCCGGTGATGCTCGGCTTCGTGCCGTACACCTTCGGCGCGGCGGGCGGCGGACAGGACCGGGCCGAGCTGAACATTCACTTCAACGAACGCGCCGAGGCGCTCGCCGGCATCAAAAAAGGCAATATGCGCATCAAGTTCAGCCGCGGCCCCGTGCCCGTGCCGGCGCGTACGGCCACGAACGACGCGATCGAGGTCGTCGCCACCTACGCGGGCGACATCAACGCCCAGACGGACAAGCAGCGTCCGTCGAAGGCCGGACAGGCGGCGGCGCTGGCGGGGACATACGGCAAGGGACGCGTCTTCGTGTTCGCCGTCCATCCCGAAATGGACGTAGACGACCATTCCGCCCTGCGCGGCGCGTTCCGCTACGTAACGGGACGCGAGGTCACGTGGACGTATCCGCAGCGGCGGCGCGGACAGCTGACCGTCGGGTGCCGGTGCGGCAACAAGTTCGGCATCGCGTCCGCGCGGTTCATCCAGCGGCTCGTCCGCGCGGCGGAGTTCGACGTGGTGCCGGTTTCGGCCGCCACGCTGGAGGAGGGGGCGCGCCGGCATCTCGACACGGTGATCGACCCCGCCACGTTCACAGACGACGGCACGGCGGCGCTCGCCTCCCTGCGGCGTCTCGCGGCGGAACCCGCCCCCGCGCCCGCGCCGTTCCCGAAGAAAGTCGCGAAACCGCTCCGCGCGGCAATCTACAACGACACGGGCGGCTCGTGCTTCCCCGTCGCCGCGCTGCTGGCGCTCGCGCCGGAGTACGAGCTGACGATCCTCGACGCGGCGGACTACCGCGCGGGCGCGCTCGCAAACGTCGATCTTCTCGTCCAGCCGGGCGGCGGCTGCCGGGCGCAGTACGAACACCTCGGCCCGACCGGCGTGGAGGCGCTGCGGCGCTTCGTGACCGGCGGCGGCCGCTACTACGGCATCTGCGCAGGCGCGTTCCTCGCCTCCCAGCCCTACGACGCCACGAAGTTCAGCCGCTGCCGCGTGGGGCTCGTGCCTTTCCGCGACGACGAGCCCGCACACTACCGGGGCTGGGCGCCCATCAAGGTCGACTTCACCGACGAGGGACGCGAGGCGCTCGGCGCGTCCCTCACCAACCGCACCGTCATGTACTGGGGCGGCCCCGCGCTCATCCCGGGCAAGCCGGACGCGGATACGGACGTCAAGGTGTTCGGACGCTACGGCGGCCGCCTCATCAACACGTGCTCGCCCAAGCCCGTGGCGGACATGCTCGGCAAGGCCGCGTTCGTCGGCGGACGCGTCGGCAAGGGCAAGGTGTTCGTCTCGTGTCCGCATCCCGAGAAGAGCGAGGCCAACTTCGACATCGTGCGCGGCGGCATCCGCTTCCTCACGGGCGTCGCGCCGAGCGAGGTGGACACCACCCGCACGCGCGACGCGCTGTCCGTGTTCTTCCGCGTCGCGAAGGACAAGAAGTCGGCGGAGTTCTACTTCGGGACGCTCCTCCGCGACAGGCGCTTCGACGTGCGGGCCGCCTCGAGCATCGACGCCAACGACATCCCGCATCTCGACGCCATCGTGGTCCCCTCGCCGAGAAAAGACGACGACTCGCCGCGCCTCCGCGAGTTCGTCGCGAACGGCGGACGGCTCGTGGTCGTCTCCGACACGGACGCGAAACGCGCACTGGCCGAGAAAATCACCGGCGCGGTCGTCGTCGATTCCTACGCCAAGGTCGTCAACGCCCTGCTTGCCAACTCGCAGAGTTCGTCCACGGCGGGGTCGTCCGTGAGCTGGTGAAGGAAATCCCTGCGGAAAGCCAGGTGGCCGCGTTCCGCGCACAGGCGGCGGCT
>ONRL01000030.1 GCA_900320225.1 uncultured Lentisphaerota bacterium | reverse complement strand
GCCGGAGGCCTTTCCGAGACCGGGCCGCTCCTCAGGAAGTAGGCCTTGTTCGGAGAAAACCCCTTGCATTTGCGCAGTTTGCCCGCAGGCTGAGATTCGTCGCGCAGGACCGTCAGGACCTTCTTGCAGTCCTCCAGCAGATCACAGTTCTTGTGAAGGCTATTCGCGTAGGCGACATAGAGTTCCTTGATGAACTCACGCGGATAGGGGTCGAGGGACATTCCGTTTTCCGCAAACCACCGCCGGAAGTCGTTCAGCGCGCCGACCGCCTCGTTATGGGCGCCCCAGCACCGCTGGAGACCGTCATCGAACTTCTTGAGGTCGGCGTCCGTGGTGTGCTTGAAATAACCGTCCAGCACGTGAAGGTAGCGGCTTGACTTCGCATGTAGGTTGCCGTTTTCGTCGAGCGCGCAGTCGAGCCCCGACTCCTTGAGGACGTCGGCGAAGAGCTTTTTCTTGGTCTCGGGGTTACGGAGCTGCGCGGGATAGTATTTCCATTTGTCCGTGCCATTGCCGATCTTGTCCAGGACCTTGAGGTACTTGGCCCACGCAGTGTCCACTTTCTCCAGGCTTTTGACGAGCGAACCGTCCTTGATGATGTCGAGGTTCGTCACGCGCACGAGACGGTTGTAGTCCGAGTAGATGCGCGACTCGATCTGCGCCTTAAAGAGGACGGCGACCTTGGGGCGCACTTCCTTCCCGAACTTCGCAAGGGTCCGCTTGGCGCCCTGGAGGCTCTTGAAACCGAGCTTCTGGGCCGGCGTGGCGGAGAGGTTCGAGTGCGTACGCGGCGGCGTGGGGTCAATGGGGCGGCCGAGCTGCTTCAAGGCGTCGCCAAGGACGGTCTCGGGATCCATGTCCACGATCTTCGCGCCGAAGATCAGCGACTTGCAGAAATCGTAGAGTTTCTGCATCGTCGCCGCCTCGCCCCGCGTCATGGACCTTATCTGCGCAAGGTCGTTGGCCACCGAATTCTCGCCGTCCGGCGCGGCGGAGTAGTCCACGCCGCCCCAGTTGGCCTTGTCCTGCTTCTCGATCTCCGCCTTCGAGGGAGGTTTAGGCTTCGCGAGCGCCGCGCCCAAGGCGATCAACACAACCACATACGTCAGAATCTTTTTCATCGCTCTGTCCTTTCCCTGTTAGAACCTCTGCTGGTAGTCCAGCCGCCCTTGCGGCGGAGGCGGTGCGGATGCGGCGAGCCGAGCTGCTTGCCGTTCTTGTCGTAGGCGATGGACTCCACGACGGCCTCCTCCATCTTCTCGCCGCCGATCTTCTCGAACGTCTTGCGGTCGTCGTCGTCGAGGAAGAAGTTCTGCAGCTCGTCCTTGCGGTCGAATCCCTTCTGCACGGTGATTTTCGGCTTCGAGAACGTGGCGTGCACGTACTCGCCGTGGAAGCGCTCCTGGTGGAGGTCCCAGAAATAGCGCTTCGCCTCGTCCTCGCCGTACATGCCGCCCATGTACTCGGGGTCGATGCACTGGAGGTAGAGCTTGTGGTTCTTCTCCTTGATGGCGGTCATGAAGATCTCCATGAGGCGGTCGGGCGCGACGTCCTTCGGGATCTCCTTGATCGTGTACCAGCCCTGCTTGACCGCCTCGACCCGCTCCTCGCCGATGAAGCGCCCGGAGGACTCCGCCTCCTTGTCGCGCACGGCCACGAGGTGTCCGGGGATCTTGATCGCGACCGGCTTCACGATCCACCCGAAGTAGAAGTTGCCGGGGCCCTCCTCGCCGCCGATCGGGTTCTCGGCCGTGATGCCCGCGACCTCCGCGAGGACAGTCCACTTCTTGACGTCCTGCATCGACGAGTCCACCGTCCGGCGGTAGCGCTTGGCCGCCTCGTACGGGCCCAGCCAGTCACGTCCCGCGAGGTCGATGAACCAGAACCCGCTGGACGGCTTCCCGCACCAGATGAACTCGCCCGAGGCGCCGTAGAACTGTTTGGCGGGATACTCGACGTCCTCAAGGAGAACGTACTTGCCCTTGAGGTCCTCCACGGACACCTCTGCCGAATCGGGAGCAGGGAAGGCTTTTGCGATCATGCCCTCCTTGTGCGACTCGATGATGCGCGTCCACTCCTCCTCGCCGAGCTTCGAGATGAGCTGGCGCAGGTTGTCCTCGTTGTGGAGGTACTGCGTCCACTCGGCCTGGATGTCGACGAAGTCGCCCTTCGAGCGCCTCAACGCGGACCGTACCCGCCGGAACAGCGCGTCCACGCGCGGGTCGTCCGGATACTCCACCTTGAGCTCGCGGACCTTCTCGAGCGCGGTGCGCTGGTTGCGCCACACCATCTTCTCGCCGCCGCGCTGGAGCGCCACCTCCTTTTCGAATTCGCGCACGTAGTAGTCCGCATACCCGATGCGGCGTTGCAGGGCGGCCTCGTCCGGCGCGGGCGCCGCAGCGAGCGCCGCGGCCCCCAGGCACAGCCCGACGAACAGTTTCACTTGGATTCTCTTCACTTCGTAGTCTCCTTTCCCTTCGCGGGGGTCGCGTTGTCGACGGTGTTTGCGGGACGTCAGCCCAGCACCTGCTCAAGGCCGTCGTAGGCGGCGTTGAGGGGGGCGGGAAGCTCGGCGTTGATCTTCTCCGACGGCCAGCCGCGGTACTTGTCCCCGAGACCGAGGTGGGTGAGGTACACATGCTGGCCGGGCGGCAGCTTGAGCCGGTCGTTCTTGACCAGCATGTTGACGATGCGCGAGACCGTCTGCACGCTCGAATGGACGAACAGGCGGAAGTCCTCGTCGAGGTCGATGTCGGTCGCCTCCATGATGAACGCGGTGAGCGCCTGCGGCTTGTGGACGTACGGGGCCGACTTCGCGAACCTTCCAAAGTTCTTCTCCGTCACGTGCGGGTCGATGCCGATCATGCGCGCGGCGTCGCCCAGGATCCCGCCCGTGTCGGTGGCGTACAGAAGGCGCGATTCGCCCTTCTCGACGAGGTAGAGGGAGGTGCGCTCCAGCACGCCGTCCGTCACACGCGACGTGCTGTGGTTCGCAGGCACACCCGTGAACCGCATGCCGCACTCGACCACCGGCTTGCCGAACGGGAGGCCGATGACCTCAGGCGCGGGCAGTCCCAGCTCCGCCGCCGCCGCGCCCACCTCCGCACGCGCCGCGGCCGCCCACGTCTCCTGCACGTACATGCGCTTGACGCCGCTCTTCACGGCCGCTTTCGGGTTGTAGTGGTCGCCGTGGGAGTGCGTCTGGAAGAGCACTTCGGGACGGCAGTCCGTCGGCAGCATGTCGAATGAGCACGTCGTGAAGTCGATGAGCACCTTGTTCTCGATCAACACGCTCGACTGGCGGCGGAAGTGCGGGTTCTTCTTCGCCATTTCCGGTTTCCAGCCGGCCGCGCCGCTGCCGAGGAAGCGCACGCGGATGCCGGACTCCGTGGAGATGGGCTGCTCGGCGACGGGCGCCGCAGCCTTGGGCTTTGCGGTCGTGCAGCCCGCCACGGCGGCAAGCGCGGTGGATGAAACGAGGAAGTTTCTGCGAGAGATGTTATTTTTCATGCCGCCAGTATACCACAACGGCGCGGGCATGGGAACACCCATCTCATTTTTCCTTCTGCCACTTGGAGAACTCCGCGTAGATGTCGCCGCGGCAGCTGTGCGTCATGCCGATGCCGTGGCGGATCTTCTTGTCCTTCACGGGAATCGCGTTGTAGGCGGCGTAGACGGCGCAGGGCGGGCAGGTGTTGTCGGCAAAGCCCACGGCCACGCGCACGGGGCACGTGATGCGCGAGGCGAAGTTCGCGCCGTCGAAATAGGGCGCGTTCCGCTCGGCGGCGGCGCGGTCCTCCTCGCGCTGGCTCTCCACGACGCGCGGCCAACCGCTCCGGCGCCCCTTCAGGTAGCCCATCGTGTCCGTGATCGCCGGCACGAACATCGCGCCCTTCGTGAAGTGGTGGTTGAGGCCGAGGAGCAGGAAACCGAACCCGCCGCCCTGCGAAGTGCCGGAGTAGGTGAAGCTCGAGAGGTCCACCTCGGGGCGCGCCGCGAGCCAGTTCACGGCGCGGTTGATGCCGAGGAGCGCGCGGTAGAAGTAGTAGTCCTCGCGCGACTTCGCCATGCCGGCGACGGCGTAGGATGAGGTGCCGTACTTCTCCTTCAGCGACGCGACGTTCGCCTTGAACAGCTTCTCCAGCTCGTCCAGGTCGAACGGCGGCTCGTAGGGGTGGACGGCGATGAACATGCAGATCGCGTCGGGCGCGCCCTGCATGTTGTTCGTCCAGTGGGCGCGGCCGTTCCCGGCCGCCGGCACCTGGAAGCGCACGGGGTACTTCTTCGCGGCGGAGGCGTCCTTCGGGATGGAGAGGTAGCCGTACACGCGCGTGCCGCCCCACGTGGCGAAACTGATGCGCCAGAAGTTGAACGCGCCCTTCGACCGTTCCGGAAGGAGCTTCAGCTGCGGGTCGGCGGGCACCGTCGCGTCGAGGTCCGCCACGGCCTTCGCCCAGAAGGCGTCGAAGTCGGCCGGCGACGGGCTGCCCTTCTCGATGCGCTCCGGCTCGTAGCCCACGCCGAACATCGTCTCCTTGCCCTTCGGGGGCGACACGGTGAGTCGCAGGAAACCGGGCTCGCGGAGCGTCCCCTCCATCTTGAAGGGGTTTTCCTTCGCGAGGTCGACCGTGCGCTTCGCCTGCTCCTGGGGACCGAAGTTGTCCACGGTGGCCTTTACGGTCCCTGCGGCGACGGGCTGTCCGTCCGCGCCCACCGCCGTCACGGTGAAGGTGGTCCGCTCGCCGCAGCGGTAGAGGCAGTCCGCCTTGTCGGCCGCGATCTTGAACGTGAGGTCGCCCGCGTGGGCGAGGAGAACGGCCGCGACGGCGAGCGCCGCCAGCGCCTTTTTGGCAAAATGCATGATCTGCTTCCTTTCCGTTTTTCTGAAAACGCCCTTCATTCTACCAAATCCGGCGGCGTTGTGGTATACTTATCTCATGTCCAAAATATCCAGTTCCGGCTTCCGCGTACCGCTCGTCTGGCGCATCCTCGTCGGTTTCGTGCTCGGCGTAGCAGGCGGCCTGCTCATGCAAAGGTTCGCCTCTCCGCAGGCGCTCGCGCGCATCCTGCCGATTCTGGCGCCCTTCGGCGGGGTGTTGGTGGCGATGCTCAAGATGGTGGTCTACCCCATCATCTTCTTCTCGCTCGTCCTGGGCGCGGCGAGCCTTCCGCTGCGGCAGTCCGGCAAGGTGGGCGGCCAAGTGATCGCGTGGTACTCGCTCACCTCGCTCGTCGCCGCGGTGCTGGGCGTGGCGCTCGCGCTCGCGCTCAACCCCTCGATGGCCCATCCCGGCGCGGCGGCCGCCGCGCACGCCGGCGCGGCCCAGGCGATGGCCGGGAAGGCGCAGGCGGGCGGCACCTTCGCCGCCTTCTTCGTCGGTCTCTTCGTCAACCCGTTCGAGGCCCTCGCGGCGGGCAACTTCCTGCCGATCATCGTCTTCGCGATCCTCTTCGGCGTCGCCGCGCGCTGCCTGCTGGACGGCGGCGACGCGAAGGCGGAAGGCCCGGTGCGCAGCCTCCTCACGGTCTGCGACGGCGCCCAGCGCATCTCGTTCAAGCTGATCGACTGGGTGATGCTCTACTTCCCGATCGGCGTGTTCGCCCTCTCGTTCACGAACTTCGCGAAGAACGGCCCGCTGCTGTTCGGCCCGTACGTGCGGATCGTGCTGTGCGTGGTGACGTGCGTGTTGGCGATGATGTTCGTGGTCTACCCCGCGGCCATCGCGGCGTTCCGGCGCGAGAACCCGTTCCGCGTGCTGGCCCGCCTGCGCGCGCCCATGCTGACCGGGTTCGTGACGCGGTCGAGCGCCGCGACGCTGCCGGTGAGCTTCCGCGCGATGGACGAGGCGGGCGTGCCGCGCGCCGTGTCGTCGTTCTCCCTCCCGCTCGGCGCCACCGTGAACATGGACGGCGTGTGCGTGCACCTGCCGGTGTTCGCCATCCTCGCGGCCAACATGTTCGGCCAGGATCTCTCCGCCGTGCAGCTGCTCACGCTCGTCGTCTCCGTCATGTTCGCGTCGATCGGCGCCGGCGGCGTGCCGGGCGGATCCGTGTTCCTGCTCTTCATGGTGCTTGAGAACATGGGCCTCGGGACGGACCAAGTGGCGATGATCGTGGCCCTCGCGCTCGGCATCAACCCGATCCTCGACATGTTCGAGACCTGCTGCAACGTGACGGGCGACAACGTGTGCACCTACGTAGTAGGCGCGCCGAGGATAACTAACAAGCAATAGTGAATAGGTGAGGTAAAAAAGTCATGACATTCTGGTTTTTTGCGCTGGGCGTGCCGCTTTTCGGCTACGGGCTCTTCACCGTGGTCCGGCCGCAGCTGACCACGCGCTTCCTGCTGGCGCTCCCGCGCAACCGCGCCGCCGGACAGGTGCTCTGCGCCGCCGCGTGGCTGTGGACTGCCTACGAGATCGACACGATCGGCATCG
Organism: uncultured Lentisphaerota bacterium; assembly: GCA_900320225.1. Taxonomy (GTDB): domain Bacteria; phylum Verrucomicrobiota; class Kiritimatiellia; order RFP12; family UBA1067; genus RUG572. The sequence goes on along the minus strand of ONRL01000030.1, from coordinate 17,961 downwards.
AGGTGTTCGACCGGATCGTGCGGCGGCTGTGGTTCTTCCAGTCGGACATCCCCGGCATGGTGTGGATTCTCGCGATCATCCTGACGGTCCTGACATGTCTCTGGATGGAGAACCTGCTCTCGCTCCGCGCCCTCAGCGCGCTGTTCATGCTCTTCCCGGCCGAACTTTTCCCCGCCGTGCGCCTGTGCGACACCTCCTGGCGCCTCGCGCTCGTCGTGTTCGCCTACGTCTGCGCGGTGATCGGCATGTTCGGCATGTTCTACCCCTGGCACCTCCGCCGCGCGCTCGCGTGGCGCGCGGCGAAGCAGGCGCGCGTAACCGGTTTCGGCGCGGCGTATCTCGCCCTCGGCGGACTCTACCTCGTGCTGGGCGCCCTCAGCGCGGCCGGCGCCATCGCGTGACCTAACCGTTTTTCTCGCATTTGCCCCCTTGACGGGGACGGCGGATTATGGCATACTATCCGCCTGTCACGCACCCGTGGTGAAATTGGCATACACGCTAGATTCAGGTTCTAGTGCCGCAAGGTGTGTGGGTTCAAATCCCACCGGGTGCACCAGGCTGGCCCCTTCGTCTATCGGCTAGGACATCAGGTTCTCATCCTGAGAAGAGGAGTTCGACTCTCCTAGGGGCTGCCAATCGCTTTCAGGAAATCGGTGCGCCATGCGGACGTTCGGAAAAATCATCAAATACACGTTCTTCTGCCTCCTCGGCCTCTTCTTCCTCGCCCTTTCGGCCATTCTCCTCTTCGAACAGCCCGTCCCCGATTTCCTGCTGCGCCGCCTCGCCCGGTCCGTGTCGAACGCCGACTATCTCGTCCGGGCGGACTCCGCCTCCTTCCGTTTCTCGCATGGTCTGAAGATCAACAACCTCCGCGTCTTCGACCGCCGCAAGACGGCCGCGAAGCCGATCATCTCCGCCTCCTGCGTGGATCTCGCGCTCAACCTGCGCCGCATCCCGTGGTCGAAGCGCACGTTGCTCAAGGCCGTGACGGTCACCGACCTCCGTTACCCGCGCCTGCCGGACGGCTACTACATCCCCGATTCCATTGAATTCCCCGGCAAGCCGGACTTCAAGGAAAAGGACGAGCCCCTCGTGCTCGACCTGCCCGCGCTCCAGCCCTTCTCACTCACCCTCGTCCGCCCGGACGTGCTCGCCGTCACCCCGAAGAAAGTCGTCGCGCGCTCCGTCTCCGTCACCCCGGGCGGCATCCGCGCGGACGGCATCCACCTGGACTGGCCGGACACCGACGCGCATCTGGAGCTGGACGGGTTCTTCGAACTCAACCTCGAGACGCAGCGCGTCGAAGGCAAAGTCCGCGGATTGGCCCGCCAGCACCACATCCGCCCGATGCTCGTCGCGCTCGACATCACGAACTCCTACGCCTTCATCGACAGCTTCACGCGCGTCGAGAAACCCGTCGACGCCTTCTGCAACTTCGACGTCAACCTCCGCAACAACGACCTCCACATCAACCTCGGCCTGGCGCCCGAAGGCGGATGCTACAACCGCGTGCCGCTCGAAAACGTCCGCGGGGTCGACGACGCGCACGCGGCCTTGGACATCCGCGTGTACGTCCGCGACACCTACCAGAACGCCCGCATCGTCGTGGGTCCGCTCGTCGCCAACCTCGCGGACGGCAGCCGCATGTCGGGACAGGTCGTCTACGAGAACACGAACGACGTGGGCTACGTGGACTTCAACGTGCGCTCCACCACGTCGCTCTCCAACGCCCTGGCCGTCGCGGACGTGATGAACGACGGCACGCTCGACTGCCTCGTGGCCGCCACGCCGCCCGCCATCACGCTCTGCGGGCGCCTCGCCGTCGACCCCGCCCACGCCGACGCCAACAACCTCACCGGCACGCTCGCCTTCAACCGCGGATCGCTGTTCTCCGTCCCTCTCCGCGACGCCTCCGCGCGCTTCGACCTGCGCGGCACCGACGTCACGTTCTCCGGGGCGCGCGCGACGGCCGAACACGGAGGGGACATCTCCGGCGGCGGCTTGATCTCCATCCCCGGTTTCCAGCAGGGAAACGCGTCCTTCCGCGTCAAGGTCGCGGGCGAGAAGATCGCCCTCGCCGACGTAGCCGACATCTTCGCATTCGACCTCGGCGACAAACGCGGCACGCTCCACGGCCACGTCGAACTCTCCGGACCCCTCTCGACGAATCTCACCCGCCGGCTCGGCGGGGGCGGAAAAATCACCTGCTCCGACGGCCACCTCGCGCAGATGCGCCTCTTCTCGGGCTTCACGTCCTATCTCGCCAAACACGTCCCCGGCATCGGGTCGATTGTCAACCTCTCGAACGCCTCCATCGACTTCGCGATCACGAACGGCACGCTCCACGCCTCGGAGGCCGTCATCTCGGGCGACGTCCTCGCCATCAACGCGTCCGGAGCGTACGACATTCCAAATGACGACCTCGCGTTTTCCGGCAACATCACGCTGAAGAAAAACGAGGGCTTTCTCATGCGCCTCGCCACCACGCCCATCCGCTGGCCGTTCGCCAAGATCTTCGGTTTCCGCCTCAAAGGGCCGATCGACAACCCCAACTGGTCCTACGAGCAGAATCTCATCTCCCTGCCGACGAAATGAACGCCGTCTCCCTTGACTTTGAACGCGCCCTCCCCTCCGGTTCCACGGTGATGGGCATTGACGAGGCAGGGCGTGGGCCGCTCGCGGGTCCCGTGTTCGCCGCCGCCGTCTCCGTGCCGCTCGACGCCGCGGCCGACCTCCTGACCGGTCCCTGGGCGGCCATCAACGATTCGAAGAAACTCTCGGAAAAACGGCGCGACGCGCTCGCGGAAGTCATCAAGGCCACGTCGGCCTGCACCTGGGCCGTCGCCTCCGCGTCCGCCCTCGAGATCGACCAGCTGAACATCCTCCGCGCCACCCACCTCGCCATGCGCCGCGCCGCCCTCGCCCTCGCGGAAACGCGCACGAACCACGAACCACGGAACACGTCCTTCGCCATCCTCGTCGACGGACTCGCCGTGCCATCCCTGCCCTTCCCCTCGCAGAACGTGGTAAAAGGCGATGCGAAGTCCCTCTTCATCGCGGCGGCGTCCATCCTTGCAAAGACCTCCCGCGACGCCTACTGCCGCGAAATGGAGGCGAAGTACCCTGGTTACGGTTTCGCCGTCCACAAGGGCTACCCCACCGCCGCCCACATGGAGGCGCTCAACCGCCTCGGCCCCTGCCCCGAACACCGCCAGAGCTTCGGCCCCGTCGCCGAGGCGATCTTCTTCCGCGGCGGAATCTGAGCCCCCGTGGAAACCCACGCTCACGGAGTCGCATGGCGTAAAAAAGAACGTCTGCGGGGAATTTCCCGCAGACGCTTTCGGGGAGAGAGCCCCTTTTTCGGGATCACCGCCGATGATGGTGGTGATGGACCGACGGCGGAGGCGGAGGCGGGAGGAAGCCCTTTCCGCCGCAGAGCTTGCAGCGCTTCACCTTGAAGCCCATCGCGTGCTCCTCCTTGCCGCGCCCGCCGCAGCGCGGACACGTCTGGTAACCCGGCGGCGTCACGATCACGGGCGGGGGCGGGGGCGGAGGCGGAACAACCGTCGTGGTTGTCACTTGCTGTACGGGCTGGAGCGTCGTCGTCGTCACCTGCTGCACGGGCTGGAGCGTCGTCGTCGTCACCTGCTGCACGGCAGGCTGCACGATCTGCTGCTGCACGACGGGTTGCGGCTGCACGACGGGTTGCGGCTGTACGACGGGCGCGGGTTCGGGCGCAGGCTGTATGATCGCCTGCGTCAGGTTCTGGAGAAGCTGGGCTGACACCGAACAGGCGGCGACGAGACCAGCAAACAGGATCGTTTTCTTCATTCTCTTATAACTCCTTTAGAGGTTGGGTGGAGTTATTTTACCGAAAAACACGCGCGCAGGCAACCGCAATTTACCAGGAACGGTAGACGACGGGTGCCGTATACGTCGTCGGGGCCACAACCGTCTGCACGGCGGGCGCCACGACCGTGGGGGCCACGACCGTCTGCACGGCAGGAGCCGCATACGTCACGGGAGCCGCGTAGTACGGCGACGCATAGTAGGGCGAACCGTAATAGTACGGCGAGTAGTAACCGCGGTTCCAGAGCGACGCCGTGGCATAGCCGGCCGCGAAACCGCCGAGTCCCCAACCCCAGCCGCGTCCCCAGCCACCATGGTGCCAGCCGTGGTGGTGCCAGCCGCCGTGATGGCCGTGGAACCCGTGGTGACCACCGTGGAAACCACCGCGGAAACCACCAGGGCCGCAATGGCGCGCCGATGCCACGCTCACGCATGCAACTGCGGCTACCGCCGCAACGAGAATCTTGTTGAACTTCATGTTGTCACCTCTTTCTTTTTTGGGCTTTACACGGGGGTAGGAGATGTTCCGCCCCGCGTCTGACACGCAATTCGAAAAAATCATTGGAACGTCGCCATCTTCACCACGGGCGGCGCCGAGGGGGCCGGCTTGCGGATGAAAACGAGCGAATTTCCCTCCGGAACGGTCACGGGTATCGTCTGCCCGCCCGCCACCACCTGCACCACGCCGTCCGCCGGGCGATTCAGCCGCACGGCCAGCACGCGCTTCGGCAAAGCCGTCCAGCTGCGGAGATCGGCCGCCGTGCTTGTCGCCGCCCATGTGGCGACGCCGACCTGGGAGAGGCGAAGGGCGAGCTGCGTACGGCTGTCGCTCGCATGGTCCGCCGCGATGCCGAGACCGGCCTGCACGCCCACGCGCACGAGCGTGCGCGTGATTTCACGCGCCAACGCACCGCGCATGTAGACGTCGTATTCCGTGCGGACGAGATGGTCCACGCTCTCAATCTCCGTGAACGGCACGGACTGGCCGCCCGAGACGGCGTTCCACACGGTCGCGCCGTACGCGCGTTCGCGCAGACGCGGCAGCGCCATGCCGGCGTACAAGACGTAGCGACGGGCGTAGGGAATGAATACGAACGGCAAATCGATCCGCCACTCCTCGCGCGTGGGGCACAGGCCGTCCTCCACCCAGATCCATACCTGATTGGACGGTTTCCCGCCTCGGCTGCACTCGGCGAAGTCGCGCGCCACGCAGGCGTCTCCCGGCTTGACGGCCGCAGCGAGCTTGAGGTCGTCGAGGCCGTTGTCGCCGTTGACCCAACGGAAGACGCCCGCAAGATGCGCGGCGTAGGCGTTGACGTAGGCGGCTTGGGACAAGGCATCCAGACGTCCCGAGGTCGCGGGGTCGAACCCCGTCTGCTCGCGGATCTGCGCGCCGAAGGCAGAATCCGCCATCGCCGCGTTCACGGGCCCGGACGTATCCACCGCCTGCGCATTCTGCTGCTTCTGGTAGGATGCGGCGTCCGACTCCAGTTTCTGCGCCGCGGCGTCGATGTCCTTGCGCCGGTCGTACAGCCAGTTGCGCTGGTACTGCGCGGCGCGGTTGAACTCCACGCGCGCGTTGTCGCGGTTGCCCGTGCAGAGAAAATCGATGCCACGGTAGACGCACGTGAAGATGCGGTCAAGCCCGCCGCCGTCATAGGAGAAGGCGCGGTCGTTCGTCATCATCGCGAGCGCGCCCTCGCCGCCCTGGGCGAACACGGACGTCTGGTCGTTCTTCTGCAGCACCGCCTCCGCGAGGTCGAACTGCCGGATGGCGTCCGCCTCGCGGGTGTTCGTGAAATGCAGCGTAGCCGCGGCCATGAGGCGCCAAAGCAGCTGCGAGTCGTCGCGCTTGTCGGCCAATTCCAGAAGTTCGGGCGTCGAACCGCCGTAGTTGCCCAAGGACAGGTTCTTCTCGTAGTCGTCCAGAACGTCCTTCGTCGTGCGACACCCCGCCGCGCAGACACAGGCAAGCGCGGCGAGGACGATTGGCTTAAGTTTCATGCATGGTCCCCTTTGCCCTTACCAACCGATGTTGATGAAGGGGAAGAACCACTGCGAGCGCGCGAAGTTCAAAAGCCCGATCTGCACGCCGTCGAGACGGTCCGCGTAGTTCACGAGGCCGATCTGGAGGCCGCACATGCGGTGCGTCACCACGTTCACGAGGCCGTTCTGCCAGCCATGCGAATCGCCCGTCGCGTATGTGCCGCACCAGTTGATGAACAAGCCGTCCGCGTTGCGGTTCGCGGAGAACACGCCGAAGTCGAAACCCGCCGTGTCACGGTACGCGCCCCAGCCCAGGTTCATCCGAACGCCCGTCACGTCCCACGAACTGTTCGGCACCGCCCACGGCAGGAACGTGAAGCCGATCACGGTCATGCCGTCAACGTATCCATAGCCCGTCTCCGCGGTGCGCGGCGCGTACACGACGCCGGTCGCGCCCCCAATGTTGCCCGTATGGTCGTTGGCCACGCCCGTGCCGGGCGTCAGCGGCTGCGCCGCCGCAACCATCGCGGCGGCCATCGCCGCCATCATCATGATCTTCTTCATTGCTTTTTCTCCTTATTGCTGTTTCTCAAACTTGCCTGTGTTCGGATTCCAGATCAAGACGCCGTCCGGCGCTCTTTCCGCCGTCTGCGAACCTGAATCCGAAATGCCGCGAACGGTCTTGGGCGGATCGACGCCGTAAACGACCACAAACGACTTCATCTGCCCGTCGCCGACCTGCACGACCTTGTCGAAGAGCGGACGACTCCCGGCGGGCAGCGGCGTGTCGGCGGACACGTCGCCCAGTGCCTCGTACGCCGACGAGAGGCTCCGCTCGCCTTCCAGACGGTCGTGGGCCTTCATCAGCTCCGCTTTCTTGCGCATCGCCGCGCGTCCGTACAACGCCAACTGGAGGTTCTTCCGCGCCCACAGGTCCGCCTCTTTCACGGCCGCATTGCGCTGCAACGCCGACGCCCCGTCGAACGGGGCCCTGCCAACGCCCGCGCGGTGAAAGAAACCCGCCGAATCGACAAACGACAGCGTGGGCGGCAGCACGTCCCCGTCGCACTCGTCCAGGCACCCCTTCAGCTCGTCGATCCACGCGTCAGCCGGCCGCAGGCGTCCGGCCGCGGAGGCGCGCGCGCGCCTTTCGAGGTCCTCGCTCCAGCTCATCGCCACGGCGACCACGCACGTGTCGCCGTCCTGCCACCCTTGGAACTCGACCAGAAGGCAGCCGTCGAGATCTGCCTGCGACAACGTCTCCACGAACGAGCGCACGGACTTCGCGGCAGCGTCGCGCTGCACCGCCGTCCGGCCCGCCATGGACTGTCCGCGCATGTTCAGAATCTGGTGAAAGGCGTTCAGTTCCGCCGACCGGAAACAGGCCGCCTGCTGCGCGCAGCAGGTCGCCGTCCCGGGGGCGACGCCGCTTTTCGCCGCGCTGGCGATCACCATGTAGACCCCGGTCTCGGCGTCGTATCCCTGGTGCATTCCGTTCGCGGCCAGCGCGCGGCGCACGGCATCCTCCGCGTCCAGCCGCGAAAAAGCCGCGCAACAGGCGCCGCCGCACAGGCAAAGCCCCGCCAGGATGAACCGCCGGACCGTCATTTCGCCCGCAACACCCCTTCCGCCTGCGACAGGCACCAGCCGTCCGTCGCCAAACCGTACGCGACAGCCGCGGCGGCGACGGCGAGTTCGCGCCGTCCCATCGCCTGATAGGTCAAGGCGAGATTCGTGAGGGCGAACTGGTATTCATGGTCAAGCCGCAGGGCGTTCCGGAAACAGATACGCGCGCCCAGCCAGTCCTTCTTGCTTTGGAGCAGGCGACCGTAGAGGTTCCACAGAACCTTGTCGCCGGGGTTCTCCCGCAGGGCCTCCAACACAAGCCGATCGCGCTCCTCCTGCGCACAGGCGCCGAAGAACGCCCGCTCGGCGGCCTTGCCGCGTTCCGTGCGCGCGGCCGGCGCGTTCGGCTCTCTCCCTCCCGAGAGGAACTGCCGCTCGAACCGCGCGGACGCGCGGTAATCGCGCGCGATGCGCTGGACGAGCACTTTGCGCGTACGCACCACAAGGCACGTCTCGACCGTCGTGACGATCGACTCGTCGCTCCGCACGCTCCGCTCGATCACGGTTCCCCCGGCCGGCATGACGGACGCGATTCCGGCAAACGGAACAACCGCCACGTTCGTGACGGCATTGGGCGCCACGGCACGATTCGTCGAAACGTTCACCGTCACGTTCGTGACAAAAATCTCCGGCGGCACGGTGTATGCGACGTCCGGGCGAGCGGGGACGTGCTCCAGGGCGTCCTGCGCCGCACGCAGGTCGCGGGGAAGTCCGTCATTCGCCGCCAGATAGTCCGCCGTCTCCTTCACGACCTGCAGGTATTCGCGGTAGGCCGGACTCTCGGTCACGGGGCCCGAAGCCGGGGCGTCTCCCTTGCCGCGCAACTCCGCGCAGTCGAAAAGCCCGATCTGCTCCATGAACGGAACGTTGACGCGGCCCGCATAGCATTCGCCCACGAGCTCGCGCGCGCCGGCAAGCCATGTCGCGTCTGGGGCCGGATCAAGGAAGGCCTTCGGCATCGTCGCCTCGACTGCGTTCCTGTCGCACACGACGCACGCCACGCGCTTGCCCTCCTCCTCCCGCGAGAACGCCTGTCCGTCCAGTTTGTACTCCCAGTCGGCCGTATATTCCCATGTCGGATAGTTTGCCCGCACGAGACGCCGCACGAGAGCGAGGCCCGGCGGCAATTCCGGATCGACTTTCCGCTCGCCGGCGCGCCCGGCCAGCCAGGCGTACAGTTCCCGGTGCTCGGCCAGCAGCGTGTTCGCGTCGAGGTTCTCGCTGCCGTCGGTGAGGTACGGCACGTGGACCTGGACGAACAGCAGGCCCTTCTCCGGCCACTCGTAGACGCCTTGCGGCTTATCCTTCAGTTCGCGCTGATAATAGGCGGCGGCGACGGAGGGAGACCCCTCCGCGCCGCGCGCGCCGAAAGCAACGGCCGCTGCGAGCGCGGCCGCGCCGATGATCTGGAACTTAGAAGTCATCGCTGAAGTTCTGTCCGCCCACGAACACGCCCTTCTTCGGCGCGCCGGGAGCGGCGGGTTGGGCGACCGGCATCACTGCGGCCGGCGCGGCGGGGGCGGCCGGCGCGCGCTCGGCTTGGCGCGCCTTGAGCTCGCCCAACACGGCCTGCTGGCCGGCGGCAAGGCCCGCCTGGGCGGCCACGCCGGACTTCTTGACCTCGTTGAGCGCCTGCGACATGCCCTGCTGCTCGGCGGCGAGGTACTGGCTCGTCGCCACCGCCTCGGCGGCGCCGGCGTACCACGTGCGCAGGATCTCGCTCGACTTGCCCGCCAGCACGCTGTCAACGGCGGCCACGGACACGTAGATGTCCTTTCCGGACAGCTCGTTCCGGCACTTGGCGCTGTAGACCTTGCCGAGTCCGCTGATGGCCATGTCCTTCGGCATCGCCTGGGCCATCCCGCCGGACACGGCACCTGCCAGTTCGGCCGACTTGCCCTTGAACTTCGCCATGGCCGCCTTGACCTTCTGGCTGCCGTCGCCTTCGCTGAACAGATAGAAGCCGACGGCCTGCTGCGCAAGCAAATCGGCCTGGGCGATGGCGTCCTCGTAGTCGGTTGCGTCGGCCGGCACTTCGGCGGCGGAGAAACCGAGCACGTACTGGCGGCCTTTGTCGTCGACGTACTGCTTCGTGCCCACCAGGCGCGCAAGCTCGCCGCGGTCGGCCTGTTCCTGCAACCAGGCGTCAAGGGACTTCTCGCCGGGCTTGCCGCCGGCCGGCGCGCCGCAACCAAGCGTCAGAAGCGCGCGCTCCTGGAGCTTGGGACTCCACACCACCGCCACGGCCACGTGGAAGAACTTGCCGTCCCAGCTCTCGGCCTGGACGAGGTCGACCGCGCCGCACAGCTTCATCTCGGCATACGCCTCGGCCTCCGTCTCCACCGTCTTGCGGGGATAGAGCGCGTCTTTCTTCTGCGTGAGGTCGTCCAGTTGCGCCTTCGCCTGGTCATACGCCGCCTTGATCTGGAGATACTGCTGCTGCTTCTCGACGGCGATGTCGTCCTTGCTGTACTTCGCGTCGAGACGCTTGATGATGCCGTCCATCACCTTCTTCCACTGGTCGTCCACCGTGGTGCCCGCAAGCTTGTTGCCTTCGGCCTGCTCCAGCATCTGGAGCAGCTCGGCGACCTTCGCCTTCTGCTGTTCCACGGCGGCGATCTGCTCGGCGAACTTCTGGCGGAAATCCGCGTTCTCCTGCGTGCCGGGCGTGTTGACGCGCGTCGAGCCGCTCATCTGCTGGCGGACGACCCGGGCGATCTGGATCTTGGCGTCAAGTTCGGCCTGACGCACGAGCAGTTCGCGCACGGTCATGAAATCGGGCGACGACGGGTTGTCCATGTTGTCCATCGCCTGTCCGATCTGGATGATGCTGCCGCGCTTGGAATCGTACCCCTGGGCAAAGCCGCGTTCACGCAGAGCCGCGCCCACGGCCGCGTTGGCGTCGGTCGCCTTGGAGGCCTTGGCCGTCGGGGCGTATTTCTGGTTCTCCGCCACGATCTGCGGGCCATCGTCCTCAGGCGCCTCCATCGCGGGCACCGCCGCGACGACCTGAGCGGCCTGCTGCACCTGAGCGATGGCGGGGGCGGCCGCCGCGGGAGCCGCCGCGGCCGGCGCGGCCGGGGCCACGGCCGCACCCATTTCCTGCGCCGAGAGGGTGCCGGCGCCGAGAACGGCCGCCGCCAGCGCGAATTTCATCTTGAAGTTCATCGATTAGTCCTTTCTGTTGATCTTTAAGCGTTGAAATTGCTGATACTATCTTTTCCACGGCGGCGTGACGGTGCCGCTCGGGCTCACCTGCACGGGCGTGACCGCGCCGGCCGGGGCGGGGGCCGGCCCCGGCAGGGCTTTCGGCCGGCGCACGACGGCGCCGACGGGAATCTGGTCGAGGGGCGTGCCCTCCACCACGATCGCGTAGCTCATCTTCGGATCCACGCGCGTGACCTGGATACGCGCAATCTGCTCCTCGGGCGCGCCCAGCGTCTCGCCGGACGTCACGTCGACAATCGCCTCGCCCTGCCGGAACACGTCGAACACCTCGCCCGCGCGGACGTTCTTGCCGCCCTGGTTGAGGACGAGCTCATACGTTGTCTTGGCCGTCACGCGCATCGGGTAGATGTTGTTGACGATGTCGTGGCACACCTCCTGCGCGGCCACGGACATGCCGGAGGCGAGAGCCGTGTCGATTGAATCGCCGCGGCACGCCGAATACGGCACGATGATGGTGCCGGCCCACTTGAGCTGGCTCGTCGGCACGAGGATCACGCGATAGGCGATCTCGAGGAATGGACCGTCGTTCGCCGTGGTGACGCCGGTCCACTGGTTGTAGCTCGCGGAAGGCGAGGGGTACATCTTCACGGTGCCGATCACCATGTAGTCCGTCACGAGCAGCTGCTGGAAGCGCCCGAAGTCGCCGGCGGAGGCGTTCTCCAGGTTCAGGCGGCTCAGTTCGGCCGTGGTCTCGGCGTTGAACGCGCGGTCCAGCATCGTGAAACGGCGCGTCTGCACGAGGTTCTCGTTCAGCGCAGCCGCAATCGTCTCGCACGTCGTGCCCACCTGAAGCGGCTGCCCGAACACGTTCACCTTGTCCGTGAGCGACCGGAACGGCATCACCACCATGCGGCGGCGGTTGTCGGCGGGCAGGCCCACCGTGTACTGGCCGGGCACCTTCGCGTCCAGTTCGACGTACCAGAGGTTCATCTCCTTGTCGAAACGCTCTTGGGTGATCTCGTAGCTCAGCACGCGCCCCTTCGTTTTCGCGCTCACGTTCTGCTTCAACGACTCGCGGACCTCGCTGACGTCGGAATCGCCGGACTTCGTCTTGCGGAGCTGGGCCGTCGAATCCATGAACGCGTCGCGGGAGTCCTGCAGGGAGACGCCCTGCACCTGCGAAGCCGCTTGCACAAGCGCTTCATACACCGCCGTGCGGTAATCCGCGTTGCGTCCGCAGCCGTGCTTGGTCTGGACGCTGTTGGACTGCTGCGTCTGGGCGAACGCCGCGAGCCCGAAGGCCACAAGAGACGAGAGAATTGCCTTTTTCATCGCCAGCCTCCTCACCACGTCGGCGTACGGCCGTCCGTGCGCTTGCCGATCAGCGTCTGCTTCTGCCACCACTGGAGACCCGTCGCGAGCTCCACGATGCGCAGCTGGAAGTAGTATTCGATCTGCTTGTCGCCGTTGTCCATGCGAATCTCGCGCTGGATGATCTTGCCGTAGACGCTGTGCGTGGGCGCTACGAGCTGGCCGGTCTTGGCGACGGTGTTCTGGTTGAACTCGGCGTTCCCGCGCACGCTCCGGACGCCGTTCACCATCTCGTCACGGTTGTCGGCGCCGGCCGCCATCGCGGACGTTACCATCACCTTGTTGTTGCTCATGAGCTCCTCGGTGATGTAGGACGTGAGGATGTCGGTGTCGAAGCGCTGCATCGTGTCGTTCTTCACCTTGCCCACCGTCATCACGTACATCTGGCCGTCCCCGCGGTCCAGCCGCCCGCTGCGGAAGAGCGACTGCAGCATCTCGTTCGCGGCGTACTGCACGTCGCGGTAGTCGAGCCCCGCCACCTGCGGGCCCCGGTCGTTGCGCAGGTCAATGCGCGTCGTGGGCGTGGTGCATCCCGCAATCAGCGCCGCAAAGGCCAATCCCATCAAACATTTTTTCATTGTTCGTTCCTTTCAGTCTTTCAAGTCGTTACCGGCGCTCGGCCTGCACATAGAAGCGGAAATCCACCGCCTCCGGCGACGGCGCCGTCGCCTGCAACGGCACCACCTCGCGCGCGGCCGCCGACATCGGCTGCCACGTCGAGACGACCGACGGAATCGCACTGCCCGTCGCGTCGAGCCAGTCCACGCGGTACTCCATGCGCACCACGCCGCTCGTGTTGTTCACCACGTTTGCCTGCAACGTGAAGTGGCTGGACGGACCTTTGGCAAGGCGTACGTCCGTCACCCACACGGCCGCGCCCAAGTCCGGGGCAACCGTCACGCGCCGGTCCATCGGCGGCGTATGATACGAAATGCAGCCCGCCACCAGTCCGGCCAGGGCGGCCGCAAGAAAACTCTTTCTGTTCATTTTCATAGCTTCTCCAAGTTTTTCGTTGGGTAAGAATATCAAATCGGCTTTCAGAGGGCAAGCGGAAATGCCGCCCACGAGAGGAATAGGAACGAAACACTGCACATTCTGACACGCCCGCTAAAAATCATTTCCGCGTCCCGTCGCGCGCCTTTGCTGCACGACCGTCGTTGCAGGAGGGGCTGGAGCCTCTTGTGCGACTGGCGGCGGCGCGTTCGTCGCGGACGGGGCGGGGTCCCGCGCGGCCGGCGGCGGAACGGACGCTTTCGGCGTCAAGACCAGTTGCCCGTTCTCGCCGTTCGTCAGATCGTACATCTGCTTGAGGCGCTGCCGGAACCCGCGCGGCGAGATCGTCGACACGCGCAGCACGCCGTTGCTCTCGCCCTCGATCCGCACGAGAAAGTGCTCGGCCGCGAACATCCCGATGGTCTTCTTCACATCGTCGAGATCGCCTGAAACAAGGTCGTAAAACGCCACGAGGTCGTAGGTCAACGGCTTGCCGCGCTTCTCGCGCAGCGTCGGTTCCGCGTCGAGCAGCCTGCGGATCGCATCCACCTCCCCGCGCGTCTTCGCCGGCAGACGGAACACCATCCCTCCGTCGATGGCCATGCCCTTGACCTCGTTCCACGGCGGCGGCAACGTCACGCTCACCGTCGAGTCGCGCCCGTAGACGGTCACTTCCGCAAACGGCGGACGCCCCGGCAGGGCGGAATCGGCAGGTTCCTTCGCCTTCGAGAACAACCTCACGGCCGCCCACGTCCCGGCCACGAGCGCGGCGGCGAGCAGAAGGTTCAGGAAAACCAACAACCCCCTGCGGCGCGGACGCGGCGGACCGAAGGGACCGACCGTGCGAAGTCCGCCGTACCCGTCGCCCGTGTAGTCCACGAGATCCTGCAGGATCGTGCCGGCCTCCAGGGCGAAGCAGGCCACGTAGGCATAGGGAAGCTTGCCGTATCCGCGGTTCCCCCACGCCTCGCCGAGACTGTTGCGCACCAGAAAATAGCCGCCGCCGGGCGCGGCCGCGTTGTCCACGTACCCCACGATCAGCATGCCGTGCACGCCGAGCCACTCGTCCTTCGCCGCCAGCCCGTCCGGCGTCTCCTCCGTGCGCGGGAAGGCGAAGGTTTCGCCGTCGCAGCCAGCAAAGAAGCTCACCGTCACGCACACGGGCATCGGACGCCGGTCGTTCACGCCCGCGAGAATGCCGCGGATTTCGTCGACGTTGTTCGGCGCGGGCAGCAGGTAGAGGCCCGACAGGACCCGGTGTTTCTTCGCGTCTTCGTCCGATCCGGGCGGGTACGCGACGCGTTCCCCCGGACCGAAGAGCGGCGCGGCGGACACACCTGCGTAGGGCCACAGCGCATAGCGGCACGTTCCCCGGTACTCGAGCACGTTGAAGCACGAACGGAGCAGGCTGCCCTCCATCGACTCGTAGCGGTTCCGCACCGTCTCCTCGAACTGCGTGAGGTAGGGGCGCATCACGGGGGTGTTGACGCCCCCGTTCGCGTCCGCCATCATCCGCAGCTGGAGCAGTTTCGAATGGTGCGCGTGCTCAAAGGCGGGATCCAGCGGCTCGCCGAGGCGCAGGCGCGAGAGATTGCGCTCCAGGCCCGCGCGCTCAACCTCCTTCGTCGCGGCGAAGAGGTACTGCACGCTGAGGCGCATCTTGCAGTCCTCGTAGTACTCCAGCATCGCCGTGACGGCGTTTGACACGCACGTGCCGCGCAGCGCCTGCTCGTAGATTGGGGGCATCTTCGAGACGAGAGACGTCGCGGACGGTACGTTGCGCGTTCGGGCCGGCGCTCGGTAGCGGCCATCCCTGAGCGCGCGGAGGAATTCCGCCTGCTGCGCCGGAAAGATATAGGGGGCCGCGGCCATGTCAGAAAAAGAGCAACTTTCCCTTCACCGTGCCGCCGCCCGGACGGCGGAGCGACACGTCCGTGTCCTTGATGCCGGCGAGGAACATCCCAAACGGGATTTCAGCCGCGCCGTCGACGAGCGGAAGCGCCATGCCGGACAGCGTGAACACCCCCGTGACGTCCCGCCCCCGCACTTTCAGCGCCAGCGGCGTCTCCGTGGTCGCGCCGGGCGGCACCATGAGCTCCGCGCGCCAGGCTTCGGGCGCGTCCTCCTCGCCCTCCGAGGCAAACACGAACGTCACCGCCTCGTCCGGCGCCTTCACGGCCGCAGGCGTCTTCGCCGCCGGCCCGGCGGCCAGCGCGAACGCCGGCCCGTCGTCCGCCGCGAACAGCGCCATCTGCCGTTCGGCCACGAATTTCCCGAGTCGTTCCGCCATCACGACGGCGTGCGGGCGGCAGTGTTCCGCGACGAAGCGGTCGATGAACGACGCCTCGTCGGCCGTCATGACGACTTTCTCTTCTTCAATCGCGTTCTTCATGTTCATCCTTCAACTTTCTCATGTCTTTCAGCGCGCGGGAGAACAACTGGTCCACGTTCGCCTCCGAGCTGATGCCGAGCATGTTTTTGATTTCGGTTGAAGACAGGTTCAAGCGGAGCTTCAGCAGGTGGACGTAGGCCCGGAGGGGGTTCTCCTTCCAGAGATCGCCGAAGCAGGACTGTACAAGCTCCCACTCCTCCCGCCGTCGCACCGCAGGGTCTTCATGGGGATTGGAATCCCTGCCCTGCGCATCTGACAGCATTTTTGAAATTTTATCCGTATAGCTCGTCCCGCCTTCGTCATCCCCGAACCCGCACTCGTCCGCTCCCTCGAGCGAAACCTCCCCGCGCGCGGACGGATTGGCCCGCCGGATGTAGCCGCGCACATACTGCCGCAGCCACCCCCACAGGCTGCCGCCGTCGTCGCGGAACAGTTCGATCTTCCCCTTGGCGATCATCTCCTCGTAGAGAATGCCCATCAGTTCCTCAGGCGTGACGCCCCATTCGCGCGCCATGCGCGAACTGCGGAGGGACTTCGCCTCGGCCAAAACGGCCTTTTCCCACACGAGGCGCCAGGCGAGATCGTCCTGCAGTTTCATCAGCTCGTAGATCTCGTGCTCGGACAGGTTGTCTATGCTGTTCACCGCGCCCGCATCCCTTCCTTGAGCAACTTCTCCTTCTCCTCCTGCGTCGGCACCACCACGATGCCCCGCCGCCGGAAATAGACCCAGTCGTTTGTCCAAGACGTGTCCTTGAACGGTTTCAAGAAGAGCTCGGGATCCGGCGCGATGTCGTCAGCCGTGCCACGAACGCCGTCCGGCCCCAACGACAACACGACCGGCGGATCATTGGTTGGCTCGTAGACGTAGGGATGCTTCCAAGGGTCGGGGATGATCCGTTCGGCGTAGGGGCCGATCCAGCCCGCATGCGTCGAGAACTTACTTGCCAACGCCTCCAGCCCCTCCTGGGCGGTCGGATAGACGCCGCAGTGGAACTTGAAACGGCCCAGCGCCTCGGCGAGCGCGGCCACGCTCTGTTCCGTCCGTACGAGCTTGCCGTCGCGCATCATCTTCCCGCCGCCTTTCCCCGCGACTTGGATGACGAGTCCCCCGACCAACAGCAACACCATGAGTATGACGAGGTAGAACACGGGACCGCGCTTGATCAACGGCGCCTTCAGGCCCAACTCGCGCTTCTTGGCCTCCATCTCGCGGTAGATGGCCTTGATCTTCCGATTGCGCTCCTGCTTGGAGAGCGGGGATTTTGACGGGATGACGGCACTCATGACAGACTCTCCAAGATCAGCGGACGGGATGCCGGCGGCTCGTCGGCGAACGTGACGGCGGCGCGGACCAGTTGTTCGGCCACGGGCAATTTCGCAGGACGGTCGCAGACGGCAAGCTCCGCAAGCGGCTGCCCGGCCTCCACGCGGTCGCCGCGCGACACGGCGAGCGTCACGCCGGCGGCGAAGTCAATGACGTCGTCGGCCTTCGCGCGCCCCGCCCCCAGCTCAAACGCCGCCTGCGCAATCCCCTCCGCGTCAACCCGCGCCACGTATCCGGCGCGCGGCGACGCGACGACGCGCGTCTCGCCGCGCGGACGCACCGCGAAAGCCGCGAGGTCTCCGCCGTGCAGCTTCACCATCTCCGCAAAACGCGCATACGCCGCACCGTTCGCGAGGTTCGCGCGGCACGCCGCCCGCGCCTCGTCAAGCGCCACGCCCTTCTCCAACGACACCATCCGCGCCGCCAGCTCCACGGACAGGTCGATCACGTCCGACGGGACCACCGCGCCCTTCAACACCGCGATCGCCTCCTCCACCTCGAGCGCGTTGCCGACCGTCCGCCCGAGCGGCTCGTCCATCGCCGTCACGAGCGCCGCCGCCTTGCGTCCCGCCGCCTTCGGAGCGTGCCCGCCCCCTCCGCAAGCTTCTTGGAGAGGATGGAACCCACGATGAGCGGAATGGACGGCACGGTGCCCGTCACGTCCCGCAGGGCGTAGAGCTTCTTGTCGGCCGGCGCGATCTCGGCCGTCTGCGCGGCGATCGACACGCCGCACGACGCCACCACGCGCCGGAAGTCGTCGAGCGGGAGACACGCGTTGTAGCCGGGAATCGACTCGAGCTTGTCCACCGTGCCGCCCGTGAGGCCGAGGCCGCGCCCTGCAAGGGACGGCACGGACAGCCCGCACGACGCGGCGAGCGGCTGGATGACGAGCGAGAGCTTGTCGCCGATGCCGCCCGTCGAATGCTTGTCGGCCGAAGGCCCAATCCACGTGAGACATTCCCCGGAGTGCTGCATGGCGTCCGTGAGCGCATGCGTCTCGGCGGCGGTCATGCCACGGCAACACACGGCCATCGCGAAAGCCGCCATCTGGTAGTCGGGCACGTCACCGTGCGTGTAGGCGGCCACGAGTTCGCGGATATCATCCGGCGCCAGCTCGCCTCCCTCGCGTTTCCTGTCCAAAAGCAACTTGACAATCATGTTCCGCCTCCCGTCACTCGTTCAGCAGCATGTCCGTCAACGGCACGAGCGGACGCCCCAGCAGAAACTGTCCGCCGCCCATTGCGCGCGCGCC
>ONRL01000049.1 GCA_900320225.1 uncultured Lentisphaerota bacterium | reverse complement strand
CCGTGCCGTCGGCGTTCTTCGGCCCCATGGACATCACGGCGTCGCGGATGTCGACGAAGAGGTTCTTCTTCGTTTCGTCGAGAAGCGCCTTGTCGCACGCGCCGCCGCTGATCTGCGAGAGCTTTTCGATGTCCTTCGGGTTGGTGAAATAGTTCTTGAGGGCCGTTGCAAGCGCCTTCACCGCGTCCGGGGCGGGAGCGCGACCCTCCCCGCGGACGAGCTTCGCCGCCTCCTCGATGAGCAGCTCCGACGCGGCCGCCATCGCGGCGGGATGGGCGCGGCCGGCGAGCAGGATCTGATCCCGCATGGTCTTGCCCTCGCACGCCGCGGCGAACGCCGGATCCTTCTCCTTGAGCGCGCCCAGCGCGGCGCGGCTCTCCGCGGAGTTCATGTCCGCCATGTATCCGCGCGTGTCGTCGGTCGACCAGTCGTTGCGGTAGATGAAGCCCGGCTCCACGCCGTTCGTCTTGAGCTTGTCGAGTATGACGGGATTGGTGGCCGAGCGGTTGACGCGCATGCCCGCGCCGAGGAGACCGTTCTTGATCTGGTCCTCGATGGACGTCTCGCGCTTGCCGAACGCCTTCTTGAGCCGCCGCAGTCCGGTCGGCTCGTTGTCCCTCGCCGCGTGTTCGGTCTCCTGCCGCTCGCCCAGCGCGTGGGTGTCCTGGTCGACGTCGTAATTCGGATCGACGGCCTTCTTGCGCTCTATGAAATCCTTGGCCACGCCGATGGCCCTGTCGATGCGCGCGACGGCCCTCTTCGCGAGGTCGGCGTCGGTGGCGCAGTCCTTCAAGCTGCCGTCAATCGGCGAATCTTTGATCGCGGAACGCACGAGCTTGCGCATGCCGTCAGAAAGTTCGCGGAACTTCGGGTTCGTGTCGAGCTGCCGGCTGAGTTCGCCGACGAAGCGGTTGCACTTGACCGTCTCGAGCTTCGAGAGCGTGGCCGTCACGTCGGACGCCCTCAACGACTTGTGCATCTGCGCGCGGGAGCCGAGCACCGTGTCGAACGCATGCGTCCCGAACACGCCGTACTCCTTTTCGAGCGCGGCCTTGAACGCCGCCATCGTCGCGTCGTTCGTCTTCGCGCTCTGCGAGAACACGAAGTTGCCGAGCCGTGCGGTGGCGGTTTCGCCCTGGCCCTGCACGGCGATGTCGCGCGAGCCGAATACGGTCTGGCTCGCGAGGGTCCGGAAGGAATCTATATTTAACGACATAACTTTGCTCCTTTACCCTGTCTACACGGAAACAGGGGGCAAGGTTACGGATTGATGCGGAAAAAGGACGGATGGTGGTCGTCCGCGCGGAACACGTCTGCCGCGCCCGAAGACTTTTCCTTGATTCTCTCCGCCCAGACGTCGCAGAGCTGCAGGATCTTCTCGACCGTGGCGACGAAATCCTCCACGTCCTTCGCCGCAGTCTCAAGGTCGAAGAAGTAGTTGTAGACGACCGTCTCCGTCTCCGGCTCCAGCGCAAAATATCCGCCCGCCGTGTCCTTCCCGAAGAGCCCGCCCGCCAGAAGGTCGCGGTAAACCTCGCTTGGCGCGCCCGGCTGCAGTTCCGCCACCTCGACGAAGCACAGGATCCTGCCCGTCGCCTCGACGAACTGGAAGTTGACGTTGTAGGCGTCGTCGACTCTCACGCTCACAAGACCTGACTCGTCTGGCTTGAGCGTTTCGATTCCGGTCGCTTTCCTGACTTCCGCAAGGAAATCTTTATAGTCATCCATTGAATGCTTGACAGCCATCAGGCCTCCTTATCTTATTCCGTAAACGCAGGCATCGGCGGCGCCGCAAGGTTGAACGCGGCGCCGACAAGCTTGCCGAGCGCGTCGTCGCGCATGAGGGCGGACTCCGGAACCTCGGTGGTCGGCTCGCTGCCTTTGACGGGGTCGAACGTCGAAAGCCGAAGTTCGGATGCCGTCGGCCGATTCTCGGCCGTTACCGCATGTTCGACTTTCGGCGCCGGGCTCCCGACCTGGAAGCCGTCCATGTTCTGTCGAACGCCGATGTTGTTGCTCAGATTGATTTCCATTTTCTCATCTCCTTGTGGTGATTCCGCCTTGTTTACACGGCAGGCGCCATTAGGTTACACGCAAATCGGCAAGAATTTCTCTGAGTTTTTCCTTGGCACGGAAAATTCGCACTTTTACGAGATTTTCGCTCACTCCTGTCTGATTTGCGATGTCGCGTATTGACATTTCGCCGATCTGGAAGAGCGTATAGGCCTCGCGCAGGATGGGCGGAAGCTTCGCAAACGCGGCCGTCAGGCGGCGGCGCAGGTATTCTGCGTCGGAACCGGACTGACTAGTGTCGGCCGTCGAGAGCCGCGCGGCCAGGCTCTCCCCGTCTGCGCTTGCGCCGCCTGGCTCGTCCTCGTCCGCATCGCGTATCTCCCCGACGAACGTCAGCCGCGCGTTGTCGCGGGCGAGGTTCTTGCGGAGGTTGCGGGCGATGGTGAACGCGAGGCCGGAAACGGCGCTTTCGTCGTCGTGCAGGTCGTCACGCATCTTCCAGATCTTCAGAAACGTATTCTGGACGAGATCGCACGCCTCGTGGTAGGAGCTGCCGCTGGCGACAAGCCAGTTCGTCAGCCTCGGCGCAATTGCGCGGTAGAGTTCTTCGATGTTCATAAGTCCTCCAGCGTGACGCTGTCGAGTTCCTCCTCTTCCTTGCGGGCGTCCTGAATCTGCTTGGCCCATTTCAGGACCTCGGCGATGGGTTCAATGAGCGAATCGGGGATGAATTCCTCCAATTTGCCTTCGGCGTAGAGCGCGCGGGCGAGCGGACGGTCCTCCATGACGGGAATGCCCTCCGCGAGGGCGGTCTCGCGGATGATTTTCGCCGTCTCTCCGGCACCGAGCGCGCAGATGCGCGGGAGCGGCGCCTCGTCGGCCCTGTAGCGGATGCCGACGGCGAGGTGGGTCGGGTTCGTCACGACCACGTTCGCCTTCTTCGCCGCCGCAGCGGGGTCGGAGCCGTTCATGATTTCGTCGCGGAACTGCCGTTGTTGCTGCTTGATTTCGGCGGACCCCTCCATTTCCTTGTATTCGCGCTTCACCTCGTCCTTCGTCATCATCATCTGCTTGGTGAAGTTCCGCCCCTGGAAGATCCTGTCCACAATGGCGATCACGATATACCCGAAGGCGGTGTAGATGGCCAGCCGCTTCAGCATCAGCTTGAGGCACGGGAAGATGTCGCCCACCGTGCCATAGCACATCGTGAGCAGCTCCGGCACGCTCGCCCAGATGATCTTGTAGACAAGATAGCCGAGGAAACACACTTTCACGACGTTCTTCAGGAACTCAAAGAGGTTCTTCGCTGAAAAGATCTTCTTCGCGCCCTCGACGGGATTGAGCTTCTCCAGCTTGGGAATGACCGGCTCAAGGGTGAAGAGGAAACCGATCTGCGCCACGTTCCCGACAACGCCGATGACCGCCGCCACGATCACGAAAATGAAGGAGTGCTTGCAGATGAGAATCGCCGCCATCTTGGAAGACTCCCTCACGTCGGCCACGCCGTTCAGCTCGATGGCTCCGGAGAGGAACCTGAGAAGATTCTCCGTGTCGCCCATGAGCGCGGCGCCCATCCAGGCGAGGAGCGCGAACAACACGATGAGGATGGCCGTCGAGGTGATGTCCTTCGACGAACACACCTGACCCTTCTGCCGCGCATCGCGCAGCTTCTTGGGCGTCGGCATCTCGGTCTTTTCTCCAGCAGATTCAGCCATGGGCTAGCTCCCGAGCAAGCGACGTGCGGGACCGAGAATCGCGCCTTCCTTCGTGTACATCAGCATGTCCATGATGAACGGCAGGTAGATAACGAGCATGGCGATGCCAAGCGCGGATTTGATCGGCATGGAGAGGAAGAACACGTTGAGCTGCGGGGCCGTACGGTTGACGAGCCCCAACCCCAGCGTGGCGAGGAACATGATGATGATGACCGGAGCCGAGATCACGACGGTCGCACGCAGCATCCCGTCGAGCGATCCGAGAATACGCGTCGGCGCGGCCGGCGCAAACGAAACGCCATCGGAAAAGACCGGCCAGATCGAGTAGCTGGCATAAAGCGCGCCGAGGAACACGAGCACCGCGCCGCCCACGAAGAAAAGCGTCGAGACGAGCTGCGTGAAGAATATGCCCGTCGTCGAGACCTGCGTTCCCGAAAGCGGCGAATACACCTCGCCCATCGTCGCACCGCGCTGGTTGTCGATGAAGTTTCCGATGTTCTCCGCGATCCAGAACGGAATCGCCGCGAAGAACCCGATGAGAAAACCGATGAACGCCTCCTTGAACCCGAGAAACGCAAACATCCAGACGTTCGGCTCGCCCGGCGGCATGGCGTCCTTGACGAACGGTATCGCGAGGCACGAGAAGCCGAGCACGGCCGCTCTCCGCGCGACGCCCGGAATCATCGACTCGGTCAGCGCGGGGCAGACGGCGAACGCCCCGCCGAACCTCGCCATCGCGAGCACCGCCGCCAGGATCCATCTATGGAACTCGATGTAGGGCATCAGCGGAGCAGCGCGAAGTGGGTGAAGATGTCCTGCGTGTACAGGAGAAGCGAGGAGCCAATCCACGAGGCGCAGGCAAGGAGCGTCAGCGAAATAGCGATCAGCTTCACCGCGAAGCCGAGCGTCTGCTCCTGAATTTGGGTAAGGGCCTGCAGGAGCGACACGAGGATGCCGATCACCGTCGCGACGAGGATCGGGATGAGCGAAAGCCGCAGGACGAGCAGCAGGCACGTCTGTGCATAGTCCAGAAGCTGCGCCTGGCTCATATCACGTACCCCCTGATGAGGCCCTGGATGAGGAGCGTCCAGCCGTTCACCATGACGAACAACAGGAGTTTGAACGGAAGCGAGATCGTCACTGGTGAGACCATCATCATGCCCATCGCAAGAAGGATGTTCGACACGATGATGTCGATCGCGATGAACGGCAGGTAGACGAGGAAGCCGATCTGGAACGCCTTGGTCAGCTCCGAGACGCAGAACGAGGGGATCAGGACGTAGAAGCTCTCCGGATCGACCGTCGCCGGCTCATCATCTCCTTTCGCCCACAGCCGCTCGGCGGTGTTCACGAAGAACGCCCGCTCCCTGTCGGACGTATGCTTTGAGAGAAACTCGCGAAACGGCTCCGCAGCCTTCGAGATGGTATCCGTCTCGAACCACCATCCGTCGGACGCTCCCTTGGCGGGCTGCGCGGCGCCGGCCGGGGCGGGAACGCCTGCGGCGGCCTGTGCGGGAGCGCCTGCACCAGCCGGAGCCGGAACGCCTGCGACGGCCTGGCGGGTTTTGGCCAACTCGGTTTTCGCGATGTTCCACGACTCCGAGGCCACTGGCGCCATGATGTAGAACGTCAGGATCATCGCAAGCGCGTTGATCACCATGTTCGGCGGTATCGACTGTATTCCGAGCGCATTGCGGATGAGCGACATCACGACGACGATCTTGAGGTAGCTCGTCGCCACCATCGCAACGAACGGCAGGAGCGAAAGCCCCACCAGGAGGATGATCAGTGAAAATGGGTCTGTCTGGAACATGATGGTTTGATGGTTAGGTGGTTAGGTGGTTAGGTGGTTGCAGAATGCCCTCCACTATGACAGAGACTCCACGATGAAGGCGGGGTGCGAGGCAAGTTGCTCAAGGCGACCATGGGCGGCCGTTCTGCCGGAGGCGACGAGACGGAGTTGCGTCGGGGCCGCCGACTTCTCCGCCGCCGGATTCTGCGCCCTGTCGAAGAGCTCGCCCAGCGTCAGGGTACGCACTTCGGCTTCGACGACGCGGAGACGGCCATCGTCCTTGAACGGCAGAACGCCGTTCTCGTCCACGACGAAGCGTCCGTCGATCACAAGTCTCGGCGGAACGGTCCCGACCTCCGGCAGAAGGAGCGCATCGCCCACGTCAAGCGACGCGAGGTCGGCCGCCGGAAGCGTAAAAGCCGCAAGCTCCGTCTCGCACGGCAGCACCGTGTCACGAACGGCCTGGTGCTCGCAATCGATGAAGCGGAGTTGTCCAAAGGCTACCTCCACCGTCGAAGAGCGCGTCAGGCCGAATACGACGTCATCTACCTGCGCGAACACGGTTCGCGCATCAGGCCCGTCCGGGGCAATCCCTTCGATCTTCAGCTGACGGCGCACCGCGTTCTCGACAAGCTGGAGGAGGGGGCCGCATTCCTTCTCGACGAGCGCAAGGAGGATCGGCTCCGGGACATCCGCGCGCGACGGCCAGAGCGCATGGATATCAGTGAAGCGCGGCGAGTCTGCGAAGGAAAGAACATGGCTCTCGCCGTCGAGCAGAACCGCAAGGTTCAGCGTCTCGCTGGGTTTCACGTCGGCCATGCGGAGAACGGTGGACTCTTCGCCCAGCCGACAGGGCATCGCCCATGCCGGAGAATCTAGAAGCGCTTCCGGCGTGGCGTCCGCCCACAGCGGCAGCATGGAAAGGATTTCATGTGGTTTCATCTGATTTTCCCTTCTTTGTCGCAACCGCAACCGCGACGTGGCGGAAAGCGGACACATGCTCTGCGAGCGCAGTTTCAAGGCGCGGCAGCGCGGCGGCGGCGAGGCGTTCGGCTTCCGGCGTCGTCGGCACGATCGCGACGGTCAGTGCACCGTCTTTCGCAGTCAACGAGATTTCCGATCCGTCAAGCACGGTCGGCTTCAACGTGATGCGCACATTGCCTTCCCCATGCGTGAGCGCGGGGGTTACGATAATCTGCCCCGCCACGGCCTCGACGATCTGCTCGACCGTCTCTCGAATGGCCTCCGTTCGGGCCGACGCTGCCGAAGCGGCCGCAATCTCCGGCGCGACGGGAACGGCGGACTCCGCGACCGGAGGCGTGACGGCGACAGGCACTGCCTGGATGCGCGCAGCCGACAGTCCAGGAGCTTCGTCCTTGTCCTCCCTTTCCAAAACACGTGGCCACGTTGCGGGCGCTTCAGCGACAACAGAAGGTGCGGCAACAGTTGACGTGTCAACTGTAACTGGTCGCTCGATACCGGCTGGTTGCCTGATGACGGGCTCAGCGGCAACAGGCGTTTCAGCTGCAACTGGACGCTCGACGGCGACGGGCGTCTCGACGAAAACGGGCTCATCAGCACCAACTGAAGGAACGGCAACGGTTGCCGTTTCAAGTACAGCCGGGCGCGCAATGTCAATAGGTCGCTCGATGGCAACCGGCTTCTCTCCGTCAACGTCAGAGAATTGCATCACCTGCTCGGCGGAAGGAACAACGCCCGGCGCCGCGGTTGGAACAGGCTCTTTGGCGAATACGGGAACCTCGGCAGCTACAGGTGTTTCAGCAACAACTAGACGCTCGACGGCAACGGGCCTTGCGGCGACAGGTGTTTGGGTAGCGACGACGTTTTGGGCGCTGGTAGGCATTTCGACGGCGGCAGGCGTCTTGGCAACCGCTGACACCACTTCTGGCGTTAGCCGATCTTCGGGAACAGGTCTTTTTACTTCGACAGGCGCTTCAACGGAAACAAGCTTTTCTGCGCCAACGGAAGGAGCAGCAATGATTGGCGTTTCAATTACAGCCGGGTGCTCAACGGCAGCCGATCGTTCGATGACGGACGGCCGTTCGACGGCTACTGGTCGCTCGACGGCAACCGGTCGTTCAATAACAACTGGTCGTTCGACGGCAGCCGGTCGTTCGATGACAACTGGTCGTTCGATGACAACTGGCTTTTCAACGTCAACGCCAACAACCCGAGTCACCGGTTCGGCGGAAGGCGTAATGACAGGCGGCTCCGTTGGAACGGGCACTTTATCGTTGACGGGTGCTTCGACAACAGCTGGGTGCTCAACGACAACCGGCGTTTCAACGGCAACCGGCATTTCGACGACTATGGGTGTTCGGGCGGCTACAGGTGTCTCAGCAGGTACAGGTGTCTCAGCAGGTACAGGTGTTTCAACAGATACAGGTATCTCGGCAGGTGCAGGCGTTTCGGCAGCTACTGGTGCAACGGGTGACACTGGCCTTTCGGTGACAATCGGTTCAGCCGATGGAGCTGCAGGCGCAGGGGCGATTCCGCGCAAGATTTGAATCGCCTGTTTTGCGTCCGCAGGCGCCGCGCCGGCGGACAGGGCGGCCTCAAACCGGCAGATCGCATCGTCCGAAGGCGGTTGCGGCAGATGCCGGTCAGCGACGAACGCTCGGGGGAGTTCAAGGGGCGCGAGCCCCGACGTGTCGTTGATCGTCACCACGAACGGCGACGTGCCAAACCCCAAGTTGAATGTTATCCCTTCCATGGTCATATCTCCGACTTCCTCACGACGAAATCCTCGAGTTCGCCCTCGGTGCGAAGTTCTTCTTCCGCCGCCTCCTCCGCAAGCCACACGCCCTTGTGTTCGTCGATCTTCATCCTGTCCTTCGTGGCCATGAAAAGGTTCAGCCGGGCGGCCGCGGCCGCTTCCTCGCGCTTCTTCCGTTCGGCCTCGGCGCGTGCCACGTTGTCAGCCTTGAGCGCCCCCTCCTCGTCGATCCGGGCGACGCCGGCGTTCGCGAGATCGATCTGCTCGCGGCTCACGGCACGGCCCATGATGGCGTCGTAGATTCGGTCGCGGCGCTCCTCCCTCGTCTCCTCGTAGGCGGCAAGGTCGCGTCTGCGCGCCTCCAGCGCCGCCTCCGCCGTCGCGAGTTCGCGGCGGGCGGCGGACAATTCGCCGGTTGCACGATCCTCGCGCATCGTGCGTATCTGCAAAAGAGGCTGGAGAACGTAGGGCATTACGACACCGCCTCCTTGAGTTTCTTGATGGTATCGGCGTAGACCGGCCGTTCGTCCAATCCCTGACGCAGGAAGGCGTTCACGGCCCCGTTCTTTTCGATGGCCTCGTCCGTTTCGGGATCCGATCCCTTCTTGTATTCTCCGATCTTCAGCAACAGCTCGACCTCGGAATACTTGGCGAGGAGCTTACGCAGTTTCGCGGCGGCGGCCTTGTGGTCGTTCGGGATGATGGCCGACTGGCACCGCGAGATGGAGGCGAGGATGTCGATCGCCGGATAGTGGTTCATCTGCGCCAGCTTGCGCGAAAGGATGATGTGCCCGTCGAGGATGGAGCGCGTCTCGTCGGCGATGGGCTCGGTCATGTCATCGCCCTCGACGAGAACCGTGTAGAGGGCAGTGATCGAACCCTTCGACGAATTGCCGGCGCGCTCCATGAGCTTCGGCAGCTCGGAGAAGACGCTCGGCGGGAATCCGCGCCGCGTGGGCGGCTCGCCGGCGGCAAGTCCGATCTCGCGCTGGGCGCGCCCGAAGCGCGTCACGCTATCCATCATGAGCAGCACCCGCATGCCCCTGTCGCGGAACGACTCGGCGATGGCCGTGGCCACGTAGGCGGCCTTAAGCCGTTCCATCGACGAGCGGTCAGACGTGGAGATCACAAGGACGGCCTTCTTCATGCCCTCCGGACCGAGATCCTTCTCGATGAACTCGCGCACCTCGCGTCCGCGCTCGCCGATGAGCGCCAGCACCGTCACTTCAGCCTCCGTATTGCGGATGATTGACGCAAGGAGGGTCGATTTTCCGCCGCCCGCCGCCGCGAAAATGCCCATGCGCTGTCCTTCGCCGCACGTGAGGAGTCCGTCGATGGCGCGAATGCCGAGCGCGATCGGTTTGGAGATGATCGTGCGTTCGAGCGGGGACGGCGGCGGCGCGTAGACGGGATAGTAGCCGTCGGGGCGGAGCGGGCCCTTCGTGTCCGCGTCCATCGGATTCCCCAGTCCGTCTAGAACTCTTCCAAGGAGGTTCATGCCGACCGGCACCATCTGGACGCGCCGCGTCGGTATGACCTCCGTCTCGGCGGAGATCCCGATCATGGGGCCGAGTGCCGTAAGCAGCGCCGCGTCCTTCGTAAAACCCACAACCTCCGCCTGGACTTCGTGCCCCTCCCACGGGTTTCTGAGAATGCAGATCTCGCCGACCTTGACGCCCGGGACGGACGCCTTGACGATCGTGCCGACGACCTGGATGACCTTGCCCTTCACGTCGATGGGCTGGGCGTCCTCCACGGCCCGGTCAAGCACGGCCGGAATGTAGTCGAACGGCGTGGTCACGGTTTTGCGGCCTCCTCGCGGCCTCCGGCGATGTGCCGCTTCAACGAACGTTCAATCGCGGCAAGCTGGGTTTCCACGGACGCGTCGGCGACGCCGGCCTCGGTTTCAAGGATGCACGCGGGGCCCTTGAGCCGCGGATCCTCCACGACGTCGAATGTCTCGACCGTCGGATAGTCCACCCGGAGCGCGGAAACGCGCTCCTTGACGGCCGCGACCATCTCCGGAGCGACCTTGAGCGTGACGTGCCGCTGCGTACGGATGACGGCGTTCATCGTCTTGCGCACGATGTTGATGACCATTTCCCTGTCGCCGATCTCGACCACGCACGACTTCAGCGCCTTCATCACGATGTCGGCCATTTTCCCTTCGACGGACTCCATGAACGCGACGGACTGGTCGACCTGCTCCAGTTTCTGCATGGCGATTTCGAGTTTTCCGTCCTGAAGACCCTTTTCGAAGCCGCGCTTCCTCTCTTCCTCGAACGCGGCTTTCGCCTCCTCGCGGATCCGCGCGGCCTCGGCCTCGGCGGCGGCGACGATCTCGGCGGCTGACTTGACCGTGGCGACTTCCGACGCCTTGACGAGGCGCCTGTCGGAAGTGAGCGTGAAATCGGGGTTTCCTATCAGCAGCATAACCTGTACGCCTCCGGAAATTTCAGTTTGAGAAGCTTCTTCACGGCACCTCCAGCGGAGATCAGTTCTTGTTTCTCGCCGTTGGCAACGCCCCGTTCGCAAAGTTTCTTCGGCAACTTAAGCCTGAAGCGCGTGACAAGCGGTTCGGGACATGCGTCAAGCAGCGAGGAAAGCAGTTCGAGACCGACGGACACAACCTCTTCCGGATTTTTTGCGTCCATTGCGTTCTTTGCGGACAAATCGAATCCGGAGAAATACGCCGTGTAGCCGAACACCTCGGGATACACGCCGGACAGCTCTGCCTTGAGTGCGCGCACCGTCGCGCCGTCCGTCACGCGGCGAAGAGAATCGGCGCAGGCGAGCGCCCCCAGCCACTTCACGATCAATTCAAGCGTCTGTCCGTCAAGAAGGAGCAACCGGCTCCAGTCATCTTTTGGAAAGGCGTGGAAACAGGGTTCAATGCCGAGCGTGGAGAGGATAAAGAGTTTGATGGTTTGATAGTTTGACAGTTTGATAGCTTGAGGGTTGAAACCTTTCATCTTCAAGCTTTCCACCTCCTCGAGCCACGAAGGGTGGATTGAAGGTGCGAAATCCCAGAGGAAATCGCGGACACGCGGCCAAAGCGCCGCATCTGCGACCAAGGAACGGGCTGCTGCGATGTCGATCAGGCTATCCATTTCCGATCTGCTCCCTTCCTCGACTCGATGTACCGCCGCCAGCGGGCGTCGGCCTCGGCATCTCGGCCGGCGAGTCTGAGGGCACGCGTCTCCAGAACCGCCTCGGCGTGCGCAAGTTCAGCCGGGACGTCTGCGGCGCGAAGGACATCGACAGCCCTCTTCGTTTCACCTCGCCCGAGAAGCAGTTCCGCCAACGCGACCGCCGCGACGCCGTCTCCTGGATCAGCCTCGTAGACGGCTTCGCAGACAGACAGCGCGCGTTCGCGCCTCCCATGCCGCATGAAGAGCCATGCGGCTGTCAGCAGGAACTGTCTCTCGTCTTCTGCCATAACTGCCCAACTACTCCTTCTTCTTCGGCGGCACGTCGCGAAAGATCGTCACCATGATCTTCTCGTGCTGCAGACCCTCTATGGCATTCTTGACAAGCCCCTTGACGGAAGGCACGATGTCCGTAAGATCCGCGTCCCAGCGCGCACGTATCGCAACGGCGGCGGAAGACGGCAGCACATGGCGTGCGAACGGATCGTTCTCCGGCAGTACGACGTGCACGCGGGCGTCAACGACGCCGTCTATCATCGAGATCGTCTTCGACAGGTCCTGCGCAAGCGCGTCCATGAAACGTATGCGCTCCTCGCTTGGAGAAGAGATCATGCCGGTCTTCTTGAAGACTTCGCCGACCCCTTGGTGTTGACGGCGCGGCAAACCGGCTTTCTCAAGCAGATTGACCGCAGCGGCGAATTTCGACTCGGCAACCGACACGTTCCACGTGCCTTCCTCTCCTTCCGACTTGTGGCAGCCGATCCCCGCGTCCAGCAACGCGGCCATCACGAGATTCGCCTGCTGCTCCTCAAGCCCGGCATGCAGCGTAGTCTCCTTCTCGCACCCCGCGAGAAGCAGGAGCAGGGCCAGAGGCAAACATCTTCCGAATTTCATTTTCGATCCTTTCAAGGCTGGCTTTTCGACATTCGACGTTCGGCAACCGACAACCGCCAATGACTTTCGACTAACGACTTCACTGGTTCTTGACCAGCGTCTGGATCGCGGTCGACGACTTGTCGGCAACCTTGGTGACGACCTCCTGCTGGAACGAGAGGTTCATCACCTCGTACTGCAGCTCGACCATCTCGGCCGCCGAAGGTCCGTGCATCCTGTCGAGCTGCGCAAGCGCCCGTATGCGATGCAGGATTCCCTGGTGGTTTACCTGCGCGGAGCGCCAGGCCGCACTTGCCTCGCTGGCGAAAGGAATCGGATCGACGGCCTCCGGGGCGGAGACCCCGTTCACGCCCATCGCCGCCTGGAACCTCTCGACCGCCGCCGGGTCGGCCACGGCAGACGGCGCGCCGGGGGGAACGCCCCCCATCATCGCCGGATCGGCTGCCGTATTCGCCTGGGCCGCACGCACGGCCTCGACAATCATCGCTTCTGTCATTTCAACAAATCCTTTGCAAGTTGGGCCGCCGCCGGATCTGCGGTGTCGGACGCCGCCTCCTCAAGCGGAATCCTCGCCTCGGCGTTGCGGTTCATTCTCATGAGCGCCATGCCCTTGAACGCCTTGAGCATTGCGGAAGAGGGGAAACGGGGAAGGGCTTCGTGGTCGATGTAGTCCACCGCCCCCTGGAATTCCATCATGCTGATGAAGAGGATGGCGTTCGCCACGGCGACGGACGCCTCCTCCGGGCGAAACCGCCCCAGAGCCGCGAGAATCTTCGCGGCAGACCGGAAGCGGTTCTGCCCGGTCGCCATCAGGGCGACGTTCAGCAACAGTCTCGCCTCTTCGCTTGCGAGGTCAAACATCAACGGAAGTTCGAGGCGATCGAGTTGAGCGCGTCGCCCATGTTCTTGTTGATGTTCGTCATCGTCGTGAGCGCGAGGTTCCACATCTGCAGGTCGTACTGCAGCTGCTGCAGGTTCGCCTGGACGTCCGGGTGCTCCTGGTAGTTCTTCAGGGATATTGCAAGGCGCTCCTCCATCGAGTGCGCGGCGTTCAGCATCGCATTGTACACGTTGTCGGTGTGAATCACCTCGTTGAGGCCGATCTGCTGGCCGTCGCCGACGCGCGTGATGGTGCTGGTGTTGTCGTACATCTGCACCATTTTGCCGGGAGTGTGGATTGATGGAATAGCCATTTCGTCTTTCCTTTTTTTGTTTGTTGTTGAACGTCGCCTTTCGGCTACGCCTTCCGCGCCTCCCCGTCCACCCGGACGGTCAGGCGCAAAATCTTTCGTGCCACGGTGTTGGCCTCCTTCAGCGCCTCCACCTTGGGAAACTCGTCCGGCGGCAGGCCGGCCTGCATCGCCGCGTCGATTCTTTCCGCCAGGGCGGAAAGCACGGCGTCGTACTTGGCGAGCGCGGCCTCCTTCCGCGGCCCTGCCAGCTCCTTCTCGATTTCCATCAGTCTCACCGGCTCTTTTACGGTTTCCATGTGAACCTCCCGGTCGAGTTGGTGAGCGTGACGCTGTCGGCCCCGATTTCGACGATGACGCTGTCCGCGATCGTCGCCCCCTCCATGATGCGGCGTCCGTCGCGCATCACAAGGCAGGGATACGGCGTCGTCAAGATTCCGCAGACAGGGAGCGTAGGGGATGCCGGTTTCTTTGACGTGCGACGCGGAGTGCGAGTCGAGAAAATCCCGTCCGCCTGTTCCCCGTCTCCGGCCCCGGCTCCGTCCGTTCTGGCCATCAAGGGTGAAATCACCACGCCCGAGGTGTCGACGTTGCGCAGCTTCGGAAGATCGGCGTTGAGCGCCTCCAAGGTCTTCTTCAGCAACAGGGGCGACCGGGACGAGCCGGCGATGGACACGACGCGATTGGTCGCAGCGACCACCTTGAGCGCGCCTTCGGTGAGCGTGAAGAGCGCGTCTTCCGCCGAAGTGCGAAGCGTTTCGTCGTCGGAAAGATCCAATTCGACGCCGGGCTGCGCACCATACGCCTCGGCGGTCGCGGCAAGCCTGTCGCGCCGCGTCTTGAGATTGCCGGAAATCCGCGCCCGACCGTCGGACTCGACGAGAGAGAGGGCGTATTTCGCGGCGATGTCCCGAAGGCTGGAAGATCGTGTGACCGAACCGGAAGACTGGACCGTTGGAGTGTCGTCCGTGCCCGAACGTCCCGCGTACATTTTCTCCCACAACGACTCCGCGCGCGGCTTGAGTGCGTCCCAGAAAAGCCAGACGAGTGCGATGAGGACCAGCAGAAGCCCGAGCAACACGAAAAGGCAGCCGAAGCATCCGCCGCGCCTGCGGCTCGATGGTTCGGTGGCAGGGGGGGGCGGCGGTTCGGTGGTTGGGGGGGGCGGTGGTTCGGTGGACTCTTCCCCGTTCTCTCTTTCTTCTTCCCTGTCCTCCGGCTTCGGCCACTTGAGTTCGCCCCAGGGCGCGTCAGCCGGTCCGACGGCGAACGAGGTGGCACCAAACGTCTTCACCGAAAAAGATTCGAGCGGCACGCCGCCAACGGCCACGCCGTCCGCCGACGCCTCGACCGAGAGCGGCGCGTCGGGCATCGTGGGGTCGGCCAGCACGATGTCGCAGTCCTCGCCCTTCCCGAGCGTGACGGCAACGCCCTCCACGAGCGCGATTTCCGCGCCCTTGTTGGGTCCCTCGACTATTTTCAGCATGAAATTCATCGTTTCTTCAAACTCTCAGACTATCAAGCTTCATAACTTAAGTCTTCCCAGCGGCTGGATGTTGATCTCCGCGCTCAGTTCCTGGAACGACAGAACCGGCAGTTCGTAGTAGTCCTTCTCGATCATCTTGCGGAAATAGCGGCGGATGTCAACGGAGACGATGAGCACGGGCTTCTGCGGAATCTTCGCGAGGTCGCCGATGGTGCGCTTCACGACGGACAGGATGGAGCGGACGGTCGACGGATCCATCGCGAGGTAGCTGCCGCCTGAGGTCTGCCGCACGGACTTCCTGATCTTCTCCTCCAGCGACGGGTCGAGGAGATACGCCGCGACGATGTTCTGCCCGCCGGAGAACTTGTACGAGATGTAGCGCGAGAGCGCGGCGCGGACGTATTCGACGAGGAGGACGGAATCCTTCTCCTTCTGCCCCCATTCGATGAGCGTCTGGGTGATGCGCTTGAGGTCGCGGATGGAGATGCCCTCCTGAACAAGGCGCTGGAGCACGTCCGTGATCTTCTGCAGCGGCAGCACGCGCTGGACCTCCTTGACGAGTTCGGGCGCCTCCTTTTCCATGTGGTCGAAAAGGATGCGCGTCTCCTGCAGCGACAAGAACTCGTGCGAATAGCGTCTGAGCACGTTGGAAAGGTGGTACGTGAGGACGCCGCCAAGGTCGAGGGACCGGATGCCGCTTTCGTCAAGACGCGGCTTTTCAGCCTCCTGCACCCAGCACGTCTCGTATCCGGAAAGGAACGGCTTGCCAGTCTCGAAGGCGATTCCCGTGGCGGACAGGTTCTCGGGTTCCTCGAGCGCGAAGATGAAGCCCTTGCGGAGCGCGCCTTCCGAGACGGGCACCTCGTTGACGAGGATGCGGTACTTCCCGTCGTGCAAGGCGGGGTTCAGCGAAAGGTTGATGCCGGGGAACGGCACGCCGAGGTCATGGTAGAGGGCGCGGCGGACGGCCATGATCTGGTCGTTCAGCGCGTCGTAGGTGAGCGCGCCGCGGATGTCCGCGTCGATGTCCACCATGAGCGGCGTCACCATCGAGAAGTCGTCGCCGTCCTTCTTCTTCGGACGCGGCGCGTTGCCCTCCGACGGCGCGGCGGCGGCGAGCGGGTCCTCCCGTTGCGCGGCGCGCGCGGCGGCGGCCTTGGCCTTGGCGGCAAGGCTCCAGCCGACGATCCCGACGAAAGCGGCAAGGCCGAACATCTGGAGTTTCGGGAATCCGGGGATGAGGCCGATGCAGACAAGCATGGCCGCGCCCAGGAGAATCGCCTTCGGCTGCGCGAAGAACTGGTTGACGATGTCCTGCCCGAGCGGCTTGTTGTCCACGTCGCCGACGCGCGTGACGATCACGCCGGACGTGATCGCGACGAGCAGTGCCGGAATCTGCGAAACAAGTCCGTCGCCGACCGTCAGGATGCCGTACTTCGTGACGGCCCACCCCACGTCCTTGCCGTTCATGAACACGCCGATGCAGATGCCGCCGATGATGTTGATCGCGGTCATGATGAGGCCGGCGATGGAGTCGCCCTTCACGAACTTCATCGCGCCGTCCATCGCGCCGTAGAGCTGCGACTCCTTGGTCAGCTCGTTGCGGCGCCGCGTGGCCGTATCCTGGTCGATGGCGCCCGCGCGCATGTCGGCCTCGATGGACATCTGCTTGCCGGGCATGGCATCGAGCGTGAAGCGCGCGGCGACCTCCGAGACGCGCTCCGAACCCTTGGCGATCACGACGAACTGGACGATCGTGATGATGAGGAAGATGACCGCGCCCACGACGAAGTTGCCGCCGACCACGAAGTTGCCGAACGTGTAGATGATCTCGCCGGCATCGGCCTTGAGCAGGATGAGGCGCGTCGTCGTGACGTTCAGCGCGAGGCGGTACAACGTCGTGAAGAGCAGCATCGACGGGAACGTGGAGAATGCGAGCGCCCGCGGCAGGTAGAGCGAGAGCATCAGCATCACCGTCGAGATCATGAGGTTGATGGAGATCAGGAGATCCACCACCGGCGTCGGCAGCGGGATGATCAGGAGGCCGATGACCGCGACGACGAGGAAGGCGAGCACAAGGTCGCCGAACCGCGAGAACACGCTGGATATGCCTGTCAGTCTCATCACGTCTCCAATAGCGCCAGGCGGCAGTGCTCGAGGAGGTCGGCGTCCGCAAGCAGGTTCTCGATTTCATGCGCCGCCCTGTCTGCGGCCTCCGTGCCCCGTCCGCGCAGCGCGCGGACCGTCTGCCGGGCGGTTTCCGAAAAGCCGCCCGGCGTTCGCAGCGACGCGGGATTGCCGGCCACGAGCGCCCGCATGATCTCCCCGCCGACGCTGCGGTCGGGCGGGAACAGCTCGTCAAGGGCCTGCGACACGGTCGTCGTTCCCGGCAAAAGCGACTTCTGCGGCTCTCCTGCGTCGGGAGACGTGATCACGTCGGCATATCCGGCGCTCCCGATTCCGACGTCAAAGCGCAGCGGTTCCGTCGTTCTCGACACGCTTATGCCCATGCCGCACCTCCGATCTCCCGCGCAAGCCTCCACAGCAGCTCAAACGCCCCGCTGACGCGCGGGAGCGTCACGTCGCGTTTTCCGCAAGCCGCACTGCCATGACCCCCTCGTGCGTCTTCGGGAGCAGCCCGGTCCGGATGCGGAAGGCGTAGCGGGCCCTTGGATGCGAAAGCGCGAGCAGCCGCCTGACGTCGGCGGAGGGAACGGTCATGGCCACCACGAGCGTGCCGTCCGCGTATTCGAGGCGCAGCGCGGTCCCGTCCTCGAACTTGAGCACCGCCGCGCCGCGTTCGTTGAGCGCGAGTCCGTTCAGGCCGGCGGCGCGGCCGAAATCGCCGATCACGGCGTTCATCCACACCGGAGCCGTCATGTCACCGCGGCGAAAGCTTCCTGAACAGCCCGGTCAGCTCGCGGGCGAAGTCCATGCGGGCCAGCAGGGCCTTCAACCCGCAGTCGGCGATGAACGCCGCGATTCCGGGCGACGCGACGAACGACTGCTCGGTGAAGTCGAGGACGCGTCCGGCCATCTGCTCGCCGTCCAGAAGGCACGTCTCGCCGAACTGCCTGTCCATGCGCTTCCCAAGCGCGGTCAACGCGTCCAGGACCGTCTGCAGCACCTGCACGCACTGCAGGTCCGTCAGGATGCGGCCGAGCGCCGCCGCCTCCATCGACGGAGACGACGACTGCAGGTCCGCGCCGCATCCCGCGATCAGGAAGTCGATCGCGGCCTTGAGCCCCTCCGCGCCGCGCGCGGCGAGAAGCGACCGGAAACAGTCCTGCGGCTTCGTGAACCCCACGACCTCGCTGCGGTACATGTCGCGCAGTTCGCGCATCTCCTCGGGCGTCGTCGCGCGCGCATTGACCTCTTCGGCGAGGTTGATGCCGGCGCGTATCTCGGCGCCCTTCTCGGCCGTCAGCGTCGCCTTGGCCTGGCGCACCAGCGCGCGCAGCGCGTCCTCGCCCTCGCCCAGCGCCTGCTCCAGGATGTCGAGCATCGCGAACTGGTGCGACGGATCCGTTGACCCGCGCGAGAGTTCCTTCAGAAGCTCGCGCTCCGACAGGGGGTTGCCCGCCGACAGGGCCGCGCGCATGTTGCGCAGGATCCCCGCGAGAAACTCGCGCCCCGGCATGTCGGGCATCATCGCCATCCACGACTCGACGGCCTTCAGGAGCGCCGAACGCGGCCCCTGCATCTCGCCCATCTTGCGCTCGCCGACCCGCTTCGCCTCCTTCTCCTCGAACTGGAAGGAAAGCTCCTCCATCGAGTCCATCAGCTCCGCCATCGGATCCGCCTCGACCGCGAACGCCGTGCCCATCAGCTCGCCGCGCTGGACGGCCGGGGCTTGCGCGCGCGCGGGCTCGGCCAGTTCGCGCATCTTCGCCGCCTCCGCGCCGGCCGCATACGTCTGCCGGAGAATCTGGGCCGCGTCAAACGCCATAGGCCCTCCTCCGGAATGCGGCTTGACAGTTTGATGGCTTGATCGTTTGACAGTTTGCGCCCTCGATCCAGACGACGCCCGGGCCGTAGAACGTGAACAGCAGGTCGCGCGGGCCGCGCGGCAGCAGGATGTCCCAGATCGAGAGCTTCGGACAGAAACCGGTAGGCCGCTTCCCCGTCCAGGCGACAACCGCCTCCGGTCGTGCGGACAGCGTCTCCTCCTCGGCGAGCGCAACCCGCGCCGTCCGGCCCGCCGTCGCCATCACGACCCACTCCTCGGCGAACTCCGTCACGCAAAGCGCGCTCCGCGCGCTCATGGGAACGGCCTTCACGAGATGCGCGTCCTTCCGCGCGGCGGCCGGGGCGACCAGCACCTTGGCCGACGCGGCGAACACCGGCGCGGCGCAGGGGATGTGCGTGAGGAACGGACGCGAGGAGTCAGAGCATTTGGAGACGCCCGTCGCCTCGACGAGATCGAGCCGCGCGCGGTCGCAGACGCGCCATCCCTTGCGGCGGCGGCGCACGGCCTTCCCGAAGAAAGCCGCAGGCTGCCCGTGGCTCATCAGCCACGAACCCGCCTCGACCTCAGCAAAGCCGCCCTCTATCTTCACCTCAACCGCCATCCGCTGCTCTTCTCGTCCTACCCTCTTACCGCTTCTGCTCCTCTTTCCGCTCGTGCGCCCCTTCCGGCTGCTGCGCCCCTTCCGGCTGCTTGCGCAGCATCTTGGCGTCGGCCTCCTCCGCGGCAAGCTTCTCCTTTTCGGCCTCCTCAATGCGCCCCCACTCGCGCTTGTCTTCGTCAAGACGTTTCTTTTCGCGTTTGCGGTCGATTTGGCGCATTTTCTTGGCGTGTTCAAATTCTGCCTCAAGC
>ONRL01000085.1 GCA_900320225.1 uncultured Lentisphaerota bacterium | reverse complement strand
ATGTCCGCCGCGCCTTCGCCGCCCGTCACGTCCAACGCGCCCCTTGCCTTGATCAAGAGGGTGTTGTCGGTCCCCATGAAGGTTTCCGAGGGGTTCACGTAAATCGCCGGACAGCCGCTGGCGCCGGTCAGGCTGCAATGGGCGCCTTCTTCGACCTCAAGGACGGCATCCGAAGCGAAACTGCCCTTGGCAATGGAGATGGGAATATATCCACTGCGCGTGCCAGGGGACATTTCGAGCTGGTCCGAAATCTTGACAGTGCAATCTGCCTTGACCACGATCTGCGCAAAGCCGTCCGCGTCGCATCCGCGTATCTCGTACGTCTTGTTGTTGCCGGTGATGTTGATCTTGCCGGTGCGCGCGTTGTACGACCAGCCGTCGCCGCTTGCGTTTGCGCCTTCAACGACTTGGTCGCCGTTGATCCACAGCGTGACGTACGAGAGGTCGTCGCTGTTGCGCTCCCACTTGGGGTAGAGGGTCAGGTCGCCGGCGCGGGTCCAGGTATCTATGACGGGGCTGCCGTTTTCGTCGTAGCACCGCGTGCCCGAACCATCCTCGGCCGTGTACCAGCCCTTGAAGGCGTAGCCGTAACGGTGCGACTTCGGAGCGTTGGGGTAGGCGTAGCCGAACTTGACCAGCAGGTTCGTCGTGAGACGCGAACCGTCATCGAAGGTAATCGTGTATTCGATGGCGGGGTGCGTTTCGGCCGCCGTGGTGGAGGACGCGCCCGAGAACGTCGCGGCGGCGGCCTTGTAGGCCGTGCCGGCGCCGCCAGTCGACCCTTGCACGCCGCCGTACCCGCCGTTGCCGCCGTTGCCGTCGTGCCAGCCTTCGGTGCCTTCGGTCCGCGTGCCGCTTCCGCCGACGCCGCCGGAGCCGCCGCCGCCGTTGCCGCCTGTCGCCTTGCGCTCGGTGTAGCCCTGGGTGGTCCAGTAGGTTCCGCCCTGGCCGCCGCCGCCGCCCGCGCCGCCGCCGCCGCCGCCGCCGCCGAAGTTGCTGGCCGCGCAGCCCGAACCGCCGCCGCCGCCGCCGCCGCCGCCGCCCGCGCGGTACGAGTACCACCAGTACTTTCTGTCAAAACCACCTGACGAACCGGCGCTGCCGCCGCTTGCCCCCTGCGATCCGCCGGTCGCGGTCACGTTTGCCGTGCCCAGCACGTAGAGGTCGCCTCCGGAACTGCCGTTGCTGCCTTGATTGCCGGTGTAGCCGGTGTAGCCCGCATACTTCCAGGGGCCGTCGGTATCAAGCCAAGTCGATTCCGGCTCGTCGCGCCCCGGGCCGGCGGAGCCGCCCCTGCCGCCGATGCCCGCGCCCGCGCCGCCGCCACCGGAACCGCCGGAACCACCCTTGCCCGCATGGCCCCACTCGTCCTTTGGATCGTTGTCGTCGTCAATGACCACGCCGTCGCCGCCGTTGCCGCCGCTTGAGCCGTTCGCGCCTTTGCCGCCCTTCGCAACGATCGTGCCGCCGCCCGTGATGATCAGCAACGAGCTTGACGGAATCTCGATGCCCGCGCCCGCGCCGGTCGTGCCCGACGCGTTGCCGCCTTGCAGCGTCAGCGTCTTGCCGGTTGCGACGTAGAGGACCGAAGTCGAGTTCGCGTCCATGCTGAACGCGCTGAACCCGGAGGACGCCCTGATCTCAAGGTCGCTCGTGACCAGGTAGACCGTGTTCCCTTCGAGCTTCCTCCGCGATGTCGTCCCGATGGTCTGGGAATGCGTGAACCCCGCCTCCGCCACGAAAGGCACAAGCGCAAAAGCAGCCAAGGCGAGGGCTTTCGCCCACGCCTTTACCCCCTTTGCCCTGTCCTTTTTCTTCACTGCACCCTCTCGTCTTCTGCCTATTTCGGCTTGTTTTCCAAAAAGTATACCAAATTTCGTTGCGCCACGCAACGCCGTGTCGCCTTGTCTACACGCTGCGCAACAAGAGGTTCCACTATCGCGCGGCGAGGTTCACGAGGTCGTCGAGGATCTCCTCGCCGCCGATTTCGTTGGCGACGAACGAGTCTTTGTACGGCACGACGTCCGCGCCGAAATGGCCGTCAAGGGCAACATCGATGGCGCCCTTGAGATTGGCGACGTTCATCATGTGGGAGTCCGCCTCGTTTTCCAACTTGACGGCGACCTCGAGCTCGAGCCCCTCGTTATGGTGCCCGTGCGAGATGTCCTCGTAGAACGCGAGCATCTTGCCGGGCGTATCGCCGGCGAAAGCGCCCTGCATGGCGCGGAGCGCATTGGCGCCGCAGCGCCCCATCATGACCTCGGCGAAGAAGTTACGGCACGCCTGCTTCTCGTTTGGACCGTCCGTCGCCTCTTCGGCGCCGCTCGCCGTCATGGCACGCACGAGGTTGTCGCGGAACTCCGTGACTGCGCGGTGGATGTCGAAGCCAGAAGAACGGGACGAGAGCTTGCGGACGGCGTCGATCTTGGCGTCTGCGGCGGCGAGGACGAGCCTGCCGATCATTCCGGGCGGCAGGGCCTTGCCCTCCATGCCCGCCATCAGGCGCTTGCCCGCCTCGTAGATGGCCGGATTGTCCTTGGAAAGTTCCTTCAGTTCCCTGAAGTTTTCGGCGAGGGCCTCGGCACGTTCGCGGACATCCTCGATGGAGCGCAGTTTTGCCGTGCTGGAGACGAGTATCTTGTCCATGTTGTTGGAAAGGACGTTGAGGGCGTCGGTGTTGGCGGCGCAGCGCACGAGGGCGGCGTTGATGAGTTCGTCTACTTTTTCGGCGTTGCCTTCGCCGGCCTTGGAGTAGGCGTTGACGGCGTGGGCCTTGGCGGGTTCGAAGGCGGCGTTGATGTTTTCGTTCTGGCGGGTTTCTTCGGCGGACGTGGCGATCTGGGCGTCGGCGAGGGCGAGGATGCCGCGGAAGATGTCCTTGTGGCCGAGGGCGTTTTTGTCGATGGGGCCCTTGAAGGCGCGGTATTCTCCGCCGTCTACGCCAAGGACGGTTTCCGCGGCCAGGTTGAATTGCCCGAAAAAGAGGCCGAGGGACGAGCATTGCATATCGATGGCGTACCGTTGGTCTTCGGTGAGCGGCCCGGTCTTGGGGGGGTAGTCGCCGGCCATGATCTTGTTGACGAGGGCGAGGACTTTCAGGGCGGTTTCGCCGCGGAAGGCGGCGGCGGCGGCCTGGAGCTTGGCGGGCGGGAAGCGGGTGAAAACGAGCGAGGCGATATAGTCGCGCCCGGCGAGCAGTTCCGGGGACTCGATGAAGGTCTCGGTGAAGTGGACATCGCGCAGGACCTTCTCGACGGCCTTGTGCATGTCCACGACGGCCTGGAACAGCTGCTGGGGCGTGGAGGAGGGGGAAAGCTTGGCGTATTCGCCGGGCTTGGCGTAGAGGGAGGCCTGCACGATGCGGCCGATCATCCCCGGCGGCACGCTCTGGGCGCCCAGGGTGTCGAGGAAGTTGACGCCGGCCTTTTCGGCGGCGAGGTTGCCTTTGGAGGATGCCCGGATTTCGGCGAGGTTGGCGCGCAGGGCGTCGATCCTGGCCTTGATCTGGTCCGGCGTGCGCAGTTCGCCGGCCCCGTTGACGCACAGGCCGGGGATGTATTTGGAGACGAGGCCCTTGAGGTCGAAGTCGTCGCCGCAGTGGGCGAGGGCGTCCCGGATGACGGCTTCGGCGGCGGCACGGTCTTTGCCGGGCAGCTTGGCGGCGAGGGAGCCGGCATGCGTCATCGCCTCGGCCTCGTACTGCCCGTGGTCGATGCGCATCGGGGTCGACGTGGACTTGCCGTCCACGTCGACGGTCGTGGTCCAGTTGAACTTGAGCGGGAAGCCCTCCGGCTCGGAGTACTTGATGGTGACGGCGCCGGTCTCGTCGTTGCGCGAGAGCGTGAACGTAAGGGGCATGTGTTCGTCTGAGCTGATTCCGTATTGCTCGAAGGCGCGCTTGGTGTTGCAGCCGGTGCCGCTCTGGGAAAGCGCGTAGTAGATGTTCGAGAGCTGGGCCGTGTGAACCTCGCCGCAAAGGTCTTTGATCTTGTCCGCGATGGCGTTGCACGAATCGGACACTTCTTTGTCCTCCGCGGCGCCCTTCTTCGC
This sequence comes from uncultured Lentisphaerota bacterium, assembly GCA_900320225.1. Taxonomy (GTDB): domain Bacteria; phylum Verrucomicrobiota; class Kiritimatiellia; order RFP12; family UBA1067; genus RUG572. The sequence continues at coordinate 10,551 of ONRL01000085.1, read as the reverse complement.
GGCGACAGTCACGCCGTCTGGAAAGTTGAAGACGAACTTCGAGTTCTCCATGGGGATGGCAGGCGAGTCGTCCTTGATCAGCGACGGCTGCGCCGGCCGGTAGAGGTCGCCAATCATCGTCTCGCGTCCACCCCTTGCGGTGCCGTCCAGTGCCTCGAGTTGGCCGTTGGCCGATGAAATCCCCGGCGCGTTCTTGATGCCCGTTCCGGAGCGAATGGCCGCCGCGGCTTCGTCCAGCGTGGCGCCGGACTGCATTGCGAGCGTGTGCAGGGGCATGATGATTTCAATATTCTCATCGCTCTGCAGCGTCGCTTCAAGCGCTTCGGTGATTTCCTTGTTCGTGGCGTTGGCCGAGACCTGGAGCTCGGAATAGAGGAGCGGCGTGAGGTGGGCGCGGTCGAGCTTGCCGGCGGACTGAAGCGCCACGACGGCATCGAAATGCCTCATCACACGCGCACCGAGAATTGCGGACTGGGCGATTTCCGAGTCTTTTTCGGGCATCTGATTGCCGGCGGGGAGTTTATGGTAAGCGTCAAATACGGCGTAGAGGACGGTGCGCTTCTCCGGCGGAATCTGCGCGAGCGAGTTTGCGAAGGAAATCGTGTAGCTTCGCCCTAAGAAGCGCATCGCCGGGTTGTTTCTCATCCCGAAAACATCCTCGGGGTTTTCCGCATCGAGCGGGATTTTGGAATTGACCGCGATCTCCTCCATCAGGAACTTCAACGCGGAAACAGCGGATTTGCGGTTGCATACTCCGGCCATGAAATTGCGCTTGGTCGGCGTATCGAACTTGCCGGCCTCGTAGTCGTCATGGAGGTTGTCGAACCATCCGGCGAACTTGTCCATGAGCGCAAGGCCCTTCTTGAAGTTCTCCGCGTTCAGGGTGAAGCGTCCCCCGCAGTCGAAGAGCCGACGCGCCTTCGAGTTCGGATTGAGCGCGGCGGCCTCAGCCTCCGCATCGGTGCAGCCAGTCGCCTGCTGGTAGAGGTGGGCGGTGCGTGCGAGCTTCGGCAGCTCGGAGGCCACGTAACCCATCGACGTCGCCTTGCCGACGCTTGCAGAGTCCATGAACTTGCCGCCGCCGAGCATGTTGACCGCCGTCGCCACGAGCTTGATGCGGCGCGCCGTGAGCGGCTTGCCCTTGCCGAAGTCCTCGAGCTTCATGTTGTCGCGCACGAGGTCCGGGATGAACTTCTCGCCGCCGAACATGTCCGCGACCGTCTTGAGGAACAGATCGCGCACCCGGTCGTTCGCCGTCTTCATCTCCGAGGTGCGCAGGAACGACGCGAACGTGCCCTTGTAATCGCCTGCCGGAGCGCCTTCGAAGCGGACAACGGTATCCGCGCCCTTCACGCCCTTCGTGTCGTAGGCCTTGTTCGCGAAATCGACGAACTTCTGAAAATTCGCACTATAGTTTGAGTTGATCTGCGCCGGCATTATATTGTTCCTTGTTTCGTGTTGATAGTTAGTCGTTGTTACATGTCGTATACACGCAGGAGGTGAAAAGGTTACACATGAAAATAGCCGCTTGAAAGCATGTCGTGGTGGGAGTCGCCGTCTGGTCCTGACGACACGCCTTGTTTTTGCGCGGCTTCCGCCGTGTGGAGGCCGGCGAGCGCCTTGCGCCAGTTCTCCGTCTGGTTGACGAGCGACTCGAGGCCCGCTGCGAGCGACTCGACGTCCGCCAGCGCCAGAGGGAAAGGACGCACGAGCGCGTAGGCTTGCGTTTCCGGGTTCTGGCAGAGCGTTGCGCCCTCCGTGCCGCGCAGCAGGAAGTTGGCCTGCAGCATCATCGCGCCGAACGCGCCGTTCGCGTCGGGCGGCGGATGCCCGATTTCGGTGCAGGCGAACAGGCTCTGCGACCGAGGATCGTCCAGCAGTTCAACGCGGACGCCGTCGACGTCAAGCTCCGCCGCGCCGTCCGCGCCGTCGAACCCTTCGACCCCGTATTTCGCGGCGAACGCCGCGAGCAATTCCTTGAATTCCATGTTTGTATCTCCTCTACGTCTGCTAGGTTTAATAAGGCCACCCTCGCCACCGAGGTTTGTGGCCTTCTTATTCTTCCCTTCTTTGGCGCCAGTCCTGCACCGACTTGAAGAGCGACGTCAGAATGGCCTTCCCGCCCTCGCGCCAGAAGGCGTCGAGGCGGATACGGCGCTGAAGTTTGGCGATGCCGTCGTCAACGCAGAACGACGCGCCCATGGTGCCGGAGAACATGTGGTTCGCCTCGAGCATCTTGAGAAGCGGTTCGTCGCCGCCTTCCGGATCCACCGCGCCCACGTCGACCGAGACAAGCAGCATTTCGCCCTCGGGCTCGTATGTGAGCGTGACGTCAACCGGCTCGAAGTCGCCGTCTTCCGACGACACTTCGAAGCCGGCCGTTCCGCCCTCGCCCGAAAGCTCTACGCCGAATTCCGCTCCAAGAGCCGCTATCGCATCCTCGAACGTCATCCCGCTAGACCCGAATGAATTGTCCGAAGTCCGGCAACTCGCCTTCCGCCAGCTTGTCCCCGGCGGATTCCAGCTTCTCCCTTACGGACACGAGCGTGGTGGCGAACTTCTCGACCATCTCGATGAACGTGTCGGGGTCGAGGTCTTCGAGGAACGCATATCGCGAAAGCTCGAAGCGGTGCGTCTCGGGATCGACCGAGAGCGTCGCGCCGTTCGTGTCCTTGAAACCCTTGTTGGACTCGAGCGCCGCAAGGAGCGTCGCGCCCGCATTGTGCGGAACGTCCGTGACGGCCGCGTTCAGGAGAACCATCTCCTTGGTTCCCTTGCAGTTCATGATCACGATCTCCCCGATGTCGGAGACGAGCATGCAGATACCGTCGGCATCGGGGGCGAACCCCTCGATGCCGATGGCGGCTCCCGCTTCTTCGATGAGCTCTTCGTATGTCATTTCGCGCTTTTCCTTTCCTTACGCCTTGACGGCGGGATCGTCATTGAACTTGCCGATGACGGCCTTCTTGTCGTCTTTCTTGATCTTCGAGCCAATCAGCTTGAGCTGTTCGGCGTAGACGGATTTCTTCGTCCCGGCGATCGCCTTCACGGTCGCCTTGGCGACGTCCCTGAAGATCGCCCTCAGCTGCTTGACGTTGGGCAGCGGTTCAATGTCGGATCCCGGCTTGCCGCCGTCCATCGCCTTCGCCTTCAGCGCCTCAATCTTCTTGTTGACGTCGTCGGCAACGTTGTCCTTGATGAACGTGACGAGCACGGCGACGCTGAAGCCGTTCTTCGTCATGAAGTTCTGGTCGATGACATTGTCGCTCGAGATGTCCTTGCCGCCGAAATACTCCTGAAGGACCTCGTCCACGATTTTGTCGATCGCGTTTCTGCCGCTGACATGGCCGTAGTCGAACGCCGTCATCATGTTCTTGCGCGAAATCGCGTACTCGTTGTACTTGGCGATCGTCGGGTTGTCGGCGCCGATCTGGTTCCTGAACTCGGTCTCGATGAGCTCGTTCCAGCGCTTCATCTGCTCGAGCGTGACGGTGAAGTCCTTGAGGAGCTTCTTGGTCCTGTCGAGGACGTGGGTGACGGTGGCCGTGAGGTCGCTGTAGTTCTTCATCGTGACGTCGCGGCGGACCTGCGCCTCGTCTGCTTCGCCCAGCTGCACGCGGACGTTGTAGACGTCGGCGTTCGACGGATCGTCGATCACCTTGTGTGTCTTTTCGTTCAGGAGCTTCTCCATGAGGGCTGCCAGGATCACGTTCCTTCCGAGTTTGTTGAGGTAGCCCGTGAATTCCTTGAGATAGGCGGCGGAGAGAAGCGGTTCCGCGGAGTCTGGATTCTCGGCGATCATCTTCTGTACCTTGGCGATGCGCTCCTTGAAGTGGTTCTCCGCGGCTTTCTCGAGGGATATCTTCCCGGCGTCGAGCGTGTACACGGTCAGGTCCGGAAGCTCGTACTGCTTCAGCCACAGCTTGAAGATGTCGAACGCGGGCACGACCTCGTTGATCTTGAAGTTCTTTTCGAGCACCTCGGTCTTGATGCCGAGGAGCGCGGCGCGCAGCGCATTCTGGAACTCCGCGATCTTCGTCCGGGCGGCCGCGGCCTCGGCGCGCTGGCTGTCCTTCCCGTATGCCACGAGCGTCATCTCGGCCTGACGCGTCTCGGACATGAGCTTCTTCACGCCCTCGTTGCCCGTCCACGTGGCGATGGTCTTGTGCATCGCCCCGATCGTGGCTTCGTCCGCGGAGAAGAGCGACATGAGGCCGACCTTGTCCAGCGTCATCAGGAGTCCGTCGGACTCGGGATTGGCGAGGTTCATGTTGCCGATGGAGAACACCATGTCGTCGACAAAGCTCTCCGCCTTCAGCTCGGAAAGCGCAATGGCGTTCGTTCCGTTGTAGGGGTCTTTGTACTCCTCGCCGGCCTTCTGGATCTCGTCCTCGAACTTCTCCCGGAGGACAGGCAGAAGCTTTTCCTGGAGGTACGCGATGTCTGCTTCGTCCGCCCCGATTTTCGTGGGCAGCAGCTTCTCCCGCGCGAACTTCATGACGGCCTCGGTGAAGATCGGCATGCACTTCTCGTATGCGGAAGTCACCTTCTTGCTGTACACGAGGAACGCGTCCATCTTCATGTCGATCTTCTCGTCCACGAGCTTCTTGAGCATGCCGTCGAACGCCGTCGCGAAGCCCTTGATCTTCGGCACCTCCTTCTCGCTGCTGATGGAGTCGAGGACCTGCAGCATCTTCTCCTCGGCGACCTGCCTGCCGGACTTCGTCTCGGTCTTCAGCGCATCGACGTACTTGTCGAGGATGGGCTGCGCGTCCTTGACGAACTGCTCGCGGAACGTCTCGTATGCCTGTACGTGCTTGTCCACGAGAGCCTGCACCTGCTTGTTGACGCGGTCGAGGAACTTCGCCTTGTCGCCCGTGGCGTAGGAGAGCGGATATTTGTCGGCCGTCGCGAGAACCTCCTTCACGGCCCGCTCGACGATGTTCGAGATCTCGTTGGCGGGGATCTTCTTGTCGGGACCCTCCGATTCGTACTTCGCCTTGATGCGGGCTTTTTCGTCGGCCGCCAGGGTGTCTTCCAGCTTGGGCTCGCCGTTCGCGCCGTTCGCGTTTATCCAGCCCTGCACGGCCGTGATCTTCTTGTTGATGGTGTTGAGCTGCATCCTGAGGATGCTGTCTTCCGTGTAGAGGCCGTCCTTGCCGACGTTCGGGAAGAGGTCGCTGGCGGACTTGAAATCGCCCACGTTCTTCTTGGAATACGCCTCGGGATTCCGCAGGAAGTTGTTCTTGAGCTCATCGACCTTCGTCTGCAGCGTGACCGCGAGGTCGTTCTCCATGCTTTCCTTCGTGGCCTTGTATTCGTCCTTGGTGATCCCGCCTTCCTTGCCGACTGCGGGCTTGTATTCGGAGCACAAGGGCTCGGGATCCTCCGGCTCCTCCTTCTCGAAGAGACGGTTGGTCGCGGTCGTGATCATCAGCTTCATGTCCCTGTCGAGGACGTCGGCGAGCTTGTTCGTGCTGTTCACGAGTTCCTTCGCCGCGGTGTAGAAGGCGTTTGTCACCTTAGTGACGAACGCATCGTCCAGCGCCTTGCCCGCGATCTTCTTGCTGTCGCACTGGTCGGCGAGCACCTTGTAGTAGAGCTTGGTCAGGGCGGTGGTGAGCGTGGTGCCCTCGTCCTGGAACTTCAGCTCGACGCCGTTCGCCTTGAGCTTCGCGGCGCATTCATTCACGCGCTCGTCCAGCTGGTTGAGGAGCTTGTTGCGCACCTCTCCGCCGAAGCCGCGCGTGATGACGTACGTCGAGATGCGCTGGCGCATGTCGGCGAGCACTTCGCCCTTCTCTTCGTTGAAGAAGTTCTCGAGATGCCGGAGACCGTCCTTCTCGACCTCCTTGGGGTCGCTGTTGGTGTGCGGGGGCGTCAGCTCGAAGAACTTCTCGACGGCGCGTTTCATGCCGCCCTTGATGCGGTTCGTGAAGTCGGCGAGCAGCGTGTTGTATGTCTGCGCGTCGATGTTGTTTTTCTTGAGCAGGCGGTCGATCTGCCGCGTGAACGAGCTGATGGCCTTCTCCATGAGCACCGCGCCCTTGCCGTCCCGGAAGGTGCAGTAGATGTCGCGCGTCGTCTTGAGCCGCGCCATCACGTCGTCGTACGCCTGTTCGTCGATGTTGACGCGCGCCGCGCCGCCCGACTTGACGGAGTTGCTGATCTTCTGGTTGAGGATCGCCGGCAACGTGCGGGACATCAGGTTCTCGTACATCGGCACCCCGCCGCCCTTCTCGTTGACGAGCGCGACCGTCCTGTCCGAAACCTCCTTGAGGAACTTCTGCGCGTTGCCCCCCGCCTTGAGCTTGAGGTTCGCGTCCACCTTCGCGTTCGGGTCTTTCTTCCACCTCTCTCCGAAATTGAGCTGCCCCGCGACGCGGATCTTGTTGATGCACTCGTTGGCCTTCTGCAGGTAGGCGTTCTCGTCGGGCATCTCAACCTGGTCCGCGACCTTCACGAACTTGTCCTTGATGAAGGTCGCCGTGAACAGGTCGAGCTTGGCCTCGATGATGAAGTCGTCTGTCATGTTTGCGACTTGATGCGCGAGCTGCATGTTTTGCCCATTGGCGCCGTGCATGTTCAGCACGAACACCTCGCGCGCCCTCATCAGGACGGCGGCCTCCTTGGCCTTCTTGGACACGTTCTTGGTCAATTCCTTCAGCGCGTCCACGGCCGCATTCCCCGACTTGCCGTCCGGGGCCGGCTCCGCAACCGCCTTCTTCGCGCCCTCGATGAATTCCTTCGCGAGGGTGAAGATGCGGTCGATGTTGAACTCCGCGTCTAGCACCTGCTCGACGCTCGCCTGGTCGTTCATGTCGGGAAGCTCGCGCAGGTTCTCCACGCCCTGGCGGACGACGACCGGCAGCACGTTCTTGAGGAACATCTCGAGCCCGGCGTTCTTGTGCCCGAATCCGAGGTCGACATCCTCGACGCCGGCCTTGTTGAGGAGCTTGACGAGCGACGAGCGCACGACGGAGAGGTCGTTATCCGAGATCACCATGCCGAAGTCGCCGTTATTCTTCGCGCACGCGGTGGCGATGGACTTGAGCTTGTTCTCGGTCTGGAGGCGCATCTTCGCGTCGTCCACGAGGTTCTCGAGCTGGTGGAGCAGCCTCCTGAACTCGATCTCCGACTTGACCATCCGCTCGCTCGGCGGGAGGTTGGCGTAGTCCGCCTTGCTGTCGATGAACTCGGTGAACCGATGGTCGATGCCGTGATCGTCGGTCCGCAGGTAGTACTGTGCGAAATCGTCGTTCGTGCCGTTGAAGCCGCACACGGCCTTCGCCGCCTTCATGAAGTTATTGAGGATGACCTGGCGCCCGACGCCATTGTTGAACTGCGCATCGAACTTCTCGAACACGGCCTTGATGTCGCGGCGGCTGAGGGCCTTGCCGGCATCGAGCGTGCCGTCGGTCTTCTTCGGGGTGATGATGAGATTCCGGATGGTGGTCCCGGCGTCGCCCATGTACTTGAGGTCGTTCTCCATGGCTTGCAGGAACTTCGTGCGGATCGCCATGTTGTGCGCGGCGCTCACGTTGGAACGCCAGGAAAGCGGGAAGTCGATCTTGTTGTTGATCTTCTCGAGCTTGAGCCCCTCGGATGTCAGCCGGAACCGCACGTACCCCTTGTTGGTGGTGTTCGTGTAGTTCACCATGTTGCGGAATTCGTCGATTCCGTAGGTCTTCTGGTTTCCAGCCAGCTGCTGTGCCGTTATGTTCTTTGACATTGTCGTTCCTCCTCGTTTCTTGAGTTGTCGAAGTTGTTTCTGCCTTGTCTACACGCCGCGCGGCGAAAGGTTACTCCGAAATGAACCTAAATCCAGCAGTTCGGGCGTAGGTTTTTTGCCACAAAGAACACAAAGATCACAAAGTGTATTATAATAGAGGAGCATTGCGAATTATTCAGACTTGTCTTCCATTTTTAGTTTTCACCAATTGGGAGAATTGCCGTACAGCAAGAACGGCGTGTATAATAGATAAAAACATCCCTTCTTTGTGGTCTTTGTGGCCAATAGAAATAAGTAAGAAGGGATTATTCAACTGCTTTTTCAGTTTAAACTCACACGTTGTTCACCGTGGCCGTCATGACCGTGCTGAACGACTTGAGGACGTTGGAGATCATGTCGTACGCCTGATCGCGCTTGGTCGTCTGCGACTGCAATTTGATCATCGTCTCCTGGCTGAAGGTGTTCTTCTCGTCCATCTTCGCCTCCATGGCCCCGAGGAACGCCTCGGAGTCCTTGTTGGCCGTCGTTGGCACGTCGGCAACCCCCATGACGTTCGTCAGGAAGTCGTCGTATGTGTAGGCGTTCCCGTTGTACGTGACGGTCTTCGAGGACAGGGTCACGGTACTGGACAGCACCGCGTTCTCGATCTCGGTCATGCACCTAAGCTGCTCGGAGGCGTCCTCCACGTCGTCCATGTAGCCGCGGTGGTACAAGCCGGTTGTCGGACTGCGGCGCCCGACGATCCCCTTCTCGTACTGCTCGTCCCCCGTCACCGGATCGGGGTAGAAGTATCCAGTCTCAAGGTCCGTCGCGCGCTTCAGGCACAGCGCCATGACGAGCTGTCCGACGGAAAGGCGCCGCAGCGTCACGCCGTCCGCCTCGTACACGCCGTCGACGGTGTAGACGTCCGCAGTCAGGTAAGCGCCCGTGTCCGGAACTATCAAACTCAAAAATTGTTCGCGTCCGTGTGCATCGACTTGCCGAGCGCCCGCACCATGTTGGACGACGCCGAATACGCCGTGTCACGGCGGTTCACAAGCGACTGCATGTCGATCATGTCCGTCTGCTGGTTCTGCGTGAGCGCATCGACCTTCACCTTCATCGCGTTGATGGCCTCCATGCGCTTCTTGTAGGTGTCGATGTCGGCGGGAAGGGCATTCTGGTCGACTCCGAGCTCGTCGATGAGGAATTGCCTGATCGTCGGCCATTCGTTCGTGCCGTTCGCGACTTTGTCCATGTAGTCCGCCGCCCGATCAAGGACGGCCGTGCCGGCGGCCATGGAGTTCATCTTGGTCACGCTCTGCGCCTCGTACGCGGCGGCCGAACGCATCGCGACCGCAATCACGAGCTGGCCGATGGTGAGGCGGTCCCCGCCCTCCAGCCCGTTCGAGTACAGGTTGACCGCTTCGCTCCCCCTGGGCGCGTAGCGGTTCACCGCAATCGTCTCGATGCTTATCGCCATTACTTTCTTCCTTCAACTTCTCAAACCTTCAAACTCTTAAACCACCTAACCACCAAACCACCAAACCACCTAACCACCTAACTAACACTACGCCATGTTGCCGATCGTGTTGCCCCGGGTGTCGCTGATTTCGCTCATGAGGTTAGATGCCGTCGTGAACGCCTCGTCGCGGCGGTCGACCAGCGATTGAAGGCGCGACATGTCCTTCTCCGACTGGTTGTTCAGGCTGTCGATCTTGCTCTTGACCCTCTGCAGCCACTCCTCGACCTCGTATTTCGTCATCCTCAGGTTGGTGAAATTTACAGCACCCCCGAACACATCTTGGAGAATTTGGTATGAATCCGAATCCAGGGCGCCTTCGCGGTCGTCGCCGTCCGCTTCGCTGTCGAACTTGGCCTGCAGCTTGGTGAGGTCCGCGAGGGCGGTGCCGAGGGCATCGAGCGTGTCGTTGCGGTTCGAGATTCGCGTCGCAAGCGGCTCGATTTCGCCCTCCACCCGCTTCGCGCGGTACAGCGACACGTCGATCAGGAGGGTCTGCAGGTCGCACGGCCTGAGCTTGTTTTCGTTGTAGCTCGACTTATAGATGTAGTCGAGGCCCTTGACGCCCCAGTCCATGCTGAGGCCGACTTCCACTTTTGTTATCGGCAGAATCGTGGTCGATCCCGCGTTGAGGGTCTTCTTCACCACCTTCGACGCGTTTGAAAACGCATTGTCCCGCTTCGAGATGTAGGACTGCATCGTGACCATGTCCTGCTCGAGGTCGTTGTCCTCCCTGTCGATCGCGTACTGCACGTTCGTCGTCGCCTTCTGCATGTTGCCGTACGTGATCTTGTTTCCGTCCCAGGAGATGTCGACTTCGTACGTGTCACAGATGTCCTTCACCCAGGAGGCGTTGTCGACCGTAACCTTGTCGCCCGTCTTGGGGGAACTGTCGAATTTGGCGTTGGCCCTGGCCAGGCACGCCAGGACCTCGCCAAGCTCGTCCACCTTCTTCTGCCGCGCCTTCACGACTTCGGAATAGCCCGTGCAGACGGTCTCGATGGCCACCGACTCCTTGAACGCCGCGCACGTCACGGCGGTGGTGAAGTCCTGATTGGAATTGCCGTCCACGGTGTACTGCACCTGCGGTACGCCGTAGACGGAGAAGCCCGTAATCAGCTCTGGAACTATCAGATTAGCCATCTATTTCTCCAAGATTCGCGTAAATTATATCACATTTCCCGACCCGATGGTTAAAGGATTGTGAAAAAAGAAAGAGGTGTCGTTTGCAAGAGTGAACGCAAGCGTCCAAAGCGTTTACCTTTGCAGGCAGGGGGAATGTCAGGGAGAATGTACGATTAAGGATTATAGTTCCTCT
>ONRL01000034.1 GCA_900320225.1 uncultured Lentisphaerota bacterium | reverse complement strand
GTGAACCACGTCGTGTGGCACACGTTCACCGCCTCGCCGAAGTCCTTCGGCAAGCCGGGCATCGAATACTTCGCCGGCACGCACATCAACCGCAACGTGACCTGGTTCCCGCAGGCGCACGCGTTCATCTCCTACCTTGCGCGCTGCCAGGTGATGCTCCAGGCTGGCGAACCCGTGACGGACATCGCCCTCTACGCGGGGCACACGCCGTACCAGCACTGGGGGCGCTGGCGCGACGTGCCGTGGGAAGGGGCGCGCATCGCCATTCCGCGCGGCTACAACTACGACATCCTGAACGACGAGACACTGGAGAAGCGGAAGGGGAACTACCCCGTGTTCGTGGACGCGTCCGGCGATTCGGTCACCTGGCCGAAGCTGCCGCCACCCGACTTTGAGGGCGACTTCAACGACGTGATCCACCGCCGGACGGCCGACGGCACGGACATCTATTTCGTGGCGCCGGCGGGCGGGACGGGAAACGGACGCCTCACGTTCCGCGTGAAGGGCAAGGTGCCCGAGTTCTGGAATCCCGTCACGGGCACGCGCCGCAAGGTCACAAACGCCGAGACGCTGCCGGACGGCCGTATCCGCATCCCGTTCCGCTTCTCGCGCGACGGCAGCGTGTTCGTCGTGTTCCGTCCGCCCCAAGCCGCCGCCGCCGACCCTGCGCCGGCAAGCGACTGGCCGAAACGCCAGAAGACGATTTCGCTCACGAATGCGCGGTGGAAGATCGACATCGGCGGGCGCGCCTATGACCGGCTGGGCGACTGGACGAAATCCGATGACCCCGAGATACGTTTCTTCTCCGGAACGGCCGTCTACCGCGCGAACTTCACGCTGCCGGCCGTCGAGGGCGACCGCACGCTGTTCCTCGGCCGCGTGGCGGGCGGACTCGCGGAGGTGCGCGTGAACGGCGTCGACTGCGGTGTCGCGTGGTGTTACCCCTATCGAGTGCGCGTGCCCGTCGCCGCGCAGCGGGAGGGGAACAACGTGCTGGAGGTATGCGTGGTCAACACGTGGCGCAACCGCCTGATCGGCGACTGCCTCCTGCCGCCGGAGCGGCGCCACACGCAGAGTTGCCTCGCCTACAAGCCGGGTCCGCACAACAACGCAGAGGGCTCCTGGAACTTCGGCAAGCTCGCCAACGGCTATTCCGCAAACGACGAGCTCATCCCCTGCGGGCTCTACGGCCCCGTCGAAATGCGCTGACGAAGCGTGGTTGAGGCGCGCGATTTGTGATATACTAGCGCCATGGAAAACAAAGTCTTCGGGGCGCTCGCGGGCGCGGGCCTCATCTTGAATGCGTTCGCGGGCGAGTTGCCCGTGGTACAGGACGTCGACGTGGTGGTGGCCGGCGGATCGTCGGCCGCCGTGGCCGCCGCCGTCGCCGCCAAGCAGTCGGGCGCCACGGTGTTCCTCGCCGCGCCGCGTCCGTACCTGGGCGAGGATCTCGCGGGCACGCTGCATCTCGCGCGGGTGCCCGGCGACGACGAGTCGCACCCCATCTACCGTTCGATCTTCGACGGACGCCGTGCCGCGCGCGACGGATGGCCGTTCACCTACGCATACGACGCCACGCCCGACAAGACGCACGCCGACGCGAAGCGAAACGTGCTGTCAAACGGCGCGTTCGGCAACGCCGTGCAGGACAGCGTGCAGTTCCCCGGCGACGTCACTGTGTCCGTCGACCTCGGCGAGGCGCGCGACATCTCCGGCGTCGAGCTCTCCACCTACCTGCGCGAGCAGAAGGGCGACACCCTCCGCACGGCCAACCTCGCGTCCGTTGGATTCCGCACGGCGGCGATGGAGGTCTCCGCGAGCCGCGACGGGAAGACGTGGACGCCTGCCGCCTTCACGGACAAGCCCGCCGTCCGGGGCACCACCACGAGTGGCCTCCTGACCGTGCCGTTTGAAGGGCGGTGGCGCTATCTGCGCGTTACCGCGATACGGGACGCCGCCTACTCGCGCCAGCTCCTTGGCGAACTGCGCGTCTTGAAGGGCGATTCCGCCGTGGACGCGCTCGTCGACCGCGCCACGCCGTTCGCGGTGAAGCGCGCGCTCGACGAGGCGATGCTCGCGGCGGGCGTGCCGTACCTCACGGGTGCGGTGCCGTGCGGTCTCCTGAAGGACGCGGACGGGCGCGCGTGCGGCATCGTGATCGCGGACCGCAGCGGGCGTCAGGCGATCCGCGCGAAGGTGGTCATCGACGCGACGCCGCGCGGGCGCATCGCCCGCCTCGCCGGCGCGGAGACGGCAGCGTTCAAACCCGGTCCGCGCACGTTCTCGCGCGTGGTGCTCTCGGGCGAACAGCCGAAGGATCTTCGCGTGCGCGTCAAGCAGTTGCCGGGCACCGTGCCGGTCGCGGTGACGAAAATCCGCTCAAAGGCATTTCCCAACGAATTCGACGCGCACTTCTGGAAGTGCGAGATGGACGTGGACATGCCGGACGATTCGGCGCGTTCCTTCGCGGCGGCGGAACAGGCGCTGCGCGACGCAACGTTCACGCCGCTTCAGGCCGATGCCGCGAACACGGTGGTGCTCGCAGGTGAACCGCCGCTCCGCGTGCCCGACGGCGGACGCGTGTTTGCGCTTGGCCCGTGCGAGCTGCCCGGCAAGGCGATCGTGGCCGGCGCGATGGCGGGTACGGTGGCGGCAAAGTCCGCGAAGGCCACGCCCGCGCCGCACGGCGCCCTTTCCGTGTACAGCGCGCTGCCGGGCGAGAAGGTACTGGCGCTGAAGCCCGGCGAGCGCGTGGGCGAACATGCGAAGGCGCTGCCGTCGTATCTCGTGAACGCGTCGGGGACGGTGGCGGACGCCGCGTCCTTGCCGCTCCTCGCGACGTGCGACACGTTCGTCGTGGGCGCGGGCACGGGCGGCGGCCCGGCCGGCATCTCGGCGGCGCGTGCGGGCGCGAAGACGATCGTGTGCGACTACCTCTACATGATGGGCGGCGTCTCCACGGACGGCCTCATCGGCCTCTACTACTTCGGCAACCGCGTGGGCTTCACGCACGAGATCGACGAGGGGGTGAAGGAGACGGGAGCCGTGTTCCCGCAGGCGAAGAGCGAGTGGTACCGCCGCGAGCAGCGCCGCGCGGGCGCGGAGATCTGGTTCGGCACGATGGTCCAGGGCGTGATCGTGGACGGCACGCGCGTGACGGGCGTGGTGGTGGTGATGCCGGACGGCACGCGCGGCGCGGTGCGCTGCGCGAACGTGATCGACTCCACGGGCAACGCGGAAATTCCCGCGCTCGCCGGCGCCGACACGGAGTACCTCACGGACACGGAGCTCTCCGTGCAGGGCGCGGGCATGGCGCGCAACACGCTCGGCACGGGCTACGCCAACTCCGACCTCAGCTTCGTGGACGACACGGACGCCGCCGACCTCTTCTACTTCGCGCTCCGCTCGCGCGCGAGCCTGCCGGCCGACACGTGGGACCAGGCGCAGGTGGTCAACAGCCGCGAGCGCCGTCGCATGGTGGGCGCGTTCTACATGACGCCGCCCGACGTGATGAACGGGCGCACCTATCCCGACACCGTGGTGCGCACGTACTCGAACTTCGACTCGCACGGCCAGACCGCGCACGACGCGTTCTTCATCGAGGACCCCGGCCACAAGCCGATGTACGTGAACCTGCCCTACCGCTGCTTCCTCCCGAAGACGCTCGACGGCGTGCTCGTGACGGGCCTGGGCATCAGCGCGCACCGCGACGCGATGCCGATCCTGCGCATGGAGCCCGACGTGCAGAACCAGGGCTATGCGGTAGGCTGGGCGGCGGCGAACGCCGCCAAGAAGGGCATCTCCGTGCGCGACGTGGACGTGAAGGCGCTCCAGGCGCATCTCGTCGAGAAGAAGGTGATTGACGCGGACGTGCCGAAGCAGACCGACTCCTTCCCGCTCTCCGACGAGGCGTTCGCACAGGCCGTGCGTGACCTCGCGGACGGCTACAAGGGACTCGGCGTGCTGATGACCGACCCCGACCGGGCGCGTCCGCTCCTCGCCGGCGCCTACGCGACGGCGGAAGGGGAGTCGAAGTTCAACTACGCCCACCTGCTCGCGATGCTCGGGCGCGACGACGGCGCGGCGCTCGTGCTCGCGAAGTTCAAGGCGATGGACTGGGACCGGGGCTGGAACTACCGCGGTATGGGGCAGTTCAACCGCAGCGTGAGCTGGGCGGACAGCTATGCGATCGCGCTCGGCCATGCGAAGGTGCGTGCGGCCGTGCCCGCGCTCATCGAGAAGGCGGACCAGCTCACGGAGAAGAGCGAGTACTCGCACTTCCGCGCCGTCGCCCGCGCGCTTGAGGAGATCGGCGACAAGTCCGCCGCGCCCGCGCTTGCGCGCGTGCTGAAGCGTCCGGGCATCGCCGGCCACGCGCAGAAGATGCAGGCGAACGTGCCGGTGTTTGAGGGCTACTCCAACAAGGCGGGCGACTGGGAGCGCACGCTCGCGCTTCGCGAAATCTGCATCGCCCGCGCGCTCTACCGTCTCGGCGACACGCCGGACGGCCTCGGCCGCCGTACGCTCGAGGCGTACGCGGCCGATCCGCGCCGCGCGTTCGCCACGCACGCCCGCCTCGTCCTCGGCCGTAACAACCGGTGACGCGCGCCTTGCGTCGCACGGCGCGAAATGGTATACTGACCCGCATGATGAAAGCGAAATATTCCAAGTTGCCGCCGCTCGGCGTGAGTCGGCGCGAATTCATACTTTCCAGCTTGGCCGCGTCATTCGTGGCGGGCTGCCGCTCGATGGACCTTTTCGGGCGTCCCGCGCTGACCTTCGGCGTGGTGAGCGACATCCACGTGACCTCTGCCGGTACGGAGGCTCGCTACGAGAAGGCGCTCCGGCTCTTCAAGTCTCGCGGCGCGGACGCCGTGATGGTGTGCGGCGACATCGCCGACTGGGGTACGGTCAACTCATGGGAGCATGTCCGCGACGCATGGAAGCGCGTGTTCGACGGCACCGACACCGTGCCGCTCCTCTGCACGGGCAACCATGACTTCGAGGGCTGGTGGTACGGCGACATGACGATGGACATGCACGCCTCGGGACATTCCGAGGACGAGGCGGCGGTGAAGGCCAAGGGCGGTTTGAAGGCCGAGTGGGAGCGGGTGTTTGGCGAGGAATACGCGCCGGTGCGTTTGCGAACCGTGAGGGGGTACGACTTCGTCTCGACGGAATACGCGTCCGACGACAAGGGTAAGCACCGCCCCGACGCGGCGGCTTTCCTCGTGGCCTACGCGAAACGTCTGCGCGATTCGGGCAAGCCGTTCTTCTACTTCCAGCATCTGCCGATCAAGGGGACGACCGGCGACAGTGGCGGTTGGGCGGACGGCGGCAGCGTGTTTCCCGTGCTGAAGACCTTCCCGAACGCGATTGCCTTCACGGGCCACACGCACCGTCCGTTCGTGGACGAGCGACAGATCTGGCAGGGCGAGTTCACCGCGATCGGCACGCCGTCGCTCTCCTATCCCGGCCTTCCCGGCCACGAGAACGGCTCGGCGAAGCGCGACGGCTCGGCCACGAACGCGATGCCGATGATCCCCGTGCGCCGCGACCTCGAGGGCACGCAGGGCTTTTTCGTGAACGTGTACGCGGACCGGGTCGTCGTCGAGCGCATCGACATCGAGGCGGACGAATGGGATCGCGAGGTGGCTCCGGCATGGATCATTCCGCTCGATGGCACGAAGCCGTTTGTGCCGGCCGAGGCGGAGAAGCGCGTGCCGGTGCCCGCGTTTCCGGAGGATGCCGAGGTGCGGTGCGAGATGCGCAACACGGAGAACCGCCAGGGCAAGTGGACGATCGTGATGACGTGCGAGTTCCCGTCGGCGGTGGTGCCCGAAGGGTGGCGCGTGTTCGACTACGAGATCCGCGCCGTGCCGAAGGACGGCTCGAAGCCGCTCGTGAAGAGGTTCTACTCGCCCGCCTACCACAAGCTGCCGTCCTGCGAGCCGGCGCGGCAGCGGTTCTGGTTCGACGTGGCCGAGTTGCCTCAGGATAAGGACTACACGATTGAGGTACGTGCGCGCAACTGCTTCGAGAAGGTTTCGGAGCCAATCGTCGCGAAGCGCGTGTTCCACAGCGTCCCCGGCCTCGGGAAAGCGCGTCGGTAGTTTGCCGAACGGACGGCGGTTTGATATAATTATGTCTTCACATGAACAGGCAAGTCGACATTTCGGATGACAGGGCCGCGACAAGCGCGGCCACTCCCGGTGCGGTCGCGCAGGAGCGCGACCCTCCCGCGTGGAGGAGGTTCTTGTCGCACGACAGCGGGCCCTTCGCGCAGTTCGTCAAGTACGGCGCGATTGGCGTGATGGCGACGTGCGTGCAGACGGGTATCTTCTACATCCTGGCGGCGACGTACCTGAAGTGCCTGACGGCGGACGACTGGGCCGTGCGTCTGCTTGGCCTGCCGTCTGTAGCCTTTACGGGGGAAGAGGCGTGGTACGTTTCGCGCGGCACGCTCGCCGCCGCCGCCACCGCAGTCGGATTCGTGTTCGCGAACATCTTCTGCTGGCTGATGAACCGCTGGTTCGTGTTCAGGCCCGGGAAGTTCAAGTGGTACGTGGAGCTGGGGATGTTCTTCGGCGCGTCCACCTTGGCGACCGTCATCGCGCTTGGCGTAATGAAGTTCTTGATCGACCAGTTCGGAATGATGACGACTCTGGCGGTCGTCGTGGAGGTCGTCGTGTCCTTTTTCGTCAATTTCTTCATCCGCAAGTTCTTCATCTTCAAAGGATAACTGTAAACAAAAAGGAGACAACCATGAAGAGACTTCTCATTGCCCTGGCCTGCGCGGCATGCGCCGGCCTCGTGTCGGCGCAGGAAGCGCCGAAGGCTGCCGCGCCGGCCCCTGAGGCGAAGGCCGCCGCAGACTCCGCGGCGAAGCCGCACCACCGCCGTGCCCCTCGCGACCGTGACGCCATGCGCCGCGGCGCCCGTGCCCTGCGCGGCCGCGCGGTCGAGGCGAAGCCGTTCGGCAAGCTCGCGGACGGCACGGAAGTGAAGATCTACCGCCTGCAGAGCCCCGACGGGCTCATCATCGACGTGTCGGACTACGGCGGCCGCCTCGTGCGCTGCTACGCTCCCGACAAGTACGGCAACCTCGCCGACGTCACGCTCGGCTGGAACACGCCCGGCGAGTACGAGAAGCTCGGTTTCTCGATGGGCACGCTCATCGGCCGCTACGGCAACCGCATCGCCGACGGCAAGTTCACGCTCGACGGCAAGGAATACCAGCTGCCGATCAACGAGGACAAGAAGACCGCGGCCACGCAGCGCCACTGCAACCTCCACGGCGGTCCCGAGGGATGGGACAAGAAGGTCTGGACGGCCACGCCGATGGTGAGCCGCGGTCCCGTGCAGGGCATCGTGTTCTCCTACGTCTCCGAGGACGGCGAGATGGGCTTCCCGGGCAAGGTGACCTGCCGCGTGACGTACCGGGTGCTGCCGAAGAACGTCTGGTCGGTCGAATACTACGCCTCAACCGACAAGCCCACGGTGCTCAACCTCACGCACCACTCCTACTGGAACCTCGCGGGCGAGTCAAGCGGCAACGTCCTCGGCCAGGAGCTTCAGATCTTCGCCGACGAGTACATGCAGACGACTCCCGGCCTGATCCCCACGAAGAGCGTGCCCGTGAAGGGCACGGGCTTCGACTTCACCTCGCTCCGTCCGATCGGCGCGAAGGCCGACCTCATGAAGGCCGACAAGGCGCTCGCCTGCACCGACAACTGGTACGACCACAACTTCGTGCTGCGCGGCAAGAACGGCGAGCTCAAGCAGGCCGTCTTCATGCGCGACCCCGTCTCGGGCCGCACGATGGAGATATGGACCACCGAGCCCTGCATGCAGATGTACGGCGCGCAGAACATGACCGACGCCATCCCGGCCAAGGCCGCGGGCAAGCACCTCTGCCAGTTCGCCGGCGTGGCGCTTGAGACGCAGCACGCGCCCGACTCGCCGAACCGTCCCGATTTCCCGTCCACGGTGCTCCGTCCCGGCGCGACATTCCACTCGCGCACCGAATACCGCTTTGGAACGGGGAAGTAATAGAGTTTAGCCGCAAAGAACGCAAAGATCGCAAAGAAAAGGCGGGTTGGGCCGCATGGACTTTGAGAGGAGAACGGGTGTGAAATGAGAGTCGTTGTCTGCATAAAACAGGTGCCGGACACCACGAACGTCCGGATCAACCCCAAGACCAACACCCTGATGCGCGAGGGCGTGGAGTCGATCGTCAACCCGTTCGACGAATACGCCCTCGAGGAGGCGCTGCGGCTGAAGGACGCCCACGGCGCGCGCGTCACGGTGATTTCCATGGGCCCTCCGCAGGCGACGGCCGTTCTCCGCGAGGCGCTCGCCCGCGGCGCCGACGACGCGTTCCTCGTGTCATCGCGCGCCTTCGGCGGTGCCGACACCCTCGCGACGAGCTACACGCTGTCGCAGGCCATCAAGAAGGCCTGCGGCGGCAAGACGCCCGACCTCGTCCTCTTCGGCAAGCAGGCGATCGACGGCGACACGGCCCAGGTCGGTCCCGGCGTGAGCGAGTTCCTCGACGTGCCGCTCGTGACATACGTGAAAAAACTGGAAGTGGCCGATGGACGGTTCACGGTGGAGTCCCTCATGGACGACGGCACGGCCGTGATCGAGGGCGCCCTCCCCGCCGTGATGACGGTGGTGAAGGAAGCCTCCACGCCGCGCTTCGCGTCGCTCGCCGGCTGGATGGACGCCGTGAAGGCACCCGTCACGGTGCTCGACGAAAAGGCGGTGGAGGCGAATCCCCTCTGGATCGGCCTCACGGGCTCCCCCACGAAGGTCGTGACGATCTTCCCGCCCCCCACGAAGGGCGGCGGCGAGAAGGTGGATGCGCGCGGCGACGCCTCCGCAGGCGCGCGCGCCATTTCTGATTTCCTCGCGAAGAAAGGGCTGGTGAAACATGGCTGAGGCCCCAATCAAGATTGACGCGGCAGCCTGCAAGGGCTGTGGCAAGTGCGTGAAGGGCTGCGGCTTCGGCGCGCTCTCCATGATCGACAGCCCCGGCGCGAACAAGATCGGCAAGATCGCGGTCGTGGACGCGAGCGCGTGCAAGGCGTGCTCCGCGTGCGTGACGGCGTGTCCGTTCAAGGCCATTTCGGAAGTGAAGCAGAAGGTCTACGGCACGGCGAATCTCGAATCCTACACGGACATCTGGGTGTTCGCCGAACAGCACGGCGGCGTGGTGGCCGACGTGGCGTTCGAACTGCTCGCGAAGGCGCAGGAGCTGAAGGCCCAGCGCGGCGGCGGCGCGAAGGTGTGCGCCGTGCTGCTCGGAAGCGGACTCCCCGCCGCAGCGGAGCAGGCGCTCGTTGCCTCCGGCGCGGACGTGGTCTACAAGGTGGACGACCCGAACCTCGCGGACTACGAGGCGAACGTGTACGTGGACGCCGTGGCGCAGCTCGTCGAGAAGCACAAGCCGGAGGTGATCCTCGCCGGCGCCACCGCCGTGGGCCGCGCGTTCTTCGCGCGCGTGGCGGTGAAGGTGCGCACCGGCCTCACGGCCGACTGCACGATGCTCAAGGTGGAGGAGACGAAGAACAAGGACACCGGCGCGCTGCAGATGCTCCTGCACCAGACGCGCCCCGCGTTCGGCGGCAACATCATGGCCACCATCATGACGCCGAACCACCGTCCCCAGATGGCCACCGTGCGTCCGAAGGTGTTCAAGAAGGGCGTGCCCGATCCCAGCCGCACGGGCACGGTGCTCGCGGAGGCGCTCAAGCTGATCGCGCCGCAGACGAAGCTCGTGAAGACCGAGCGCGACCCGGATGCGGTGGACATCGCCGCGTACGACGTGCTCGTCTCCGGCGGGCGCGGACTCAAGGGCGCCGAAAACTTCAAGCTGCTCGCGCGCCTCGCGGAGCTGCTCGGCGGCGAGGTCTCCTGCTCGCGCGCGTGCGTGGACGCCGGGTGGTGTCCCGCGACGCGCCAGGTGGGGCAGACGGGCAAGACCGTGGCCCCGAAGCTCTACCTCTGCTTCGGCATCTCCGGCGCCATCCAGCATCTGGAGGGCATCCGCGGCGCCGACACGATCGTCGCCGTGAACATCGATCCCCACGCGCCGATCTTCGGCGTGGCGGACCTCGGCATCGTCGGCGACGCCCTGGAAATCATCCCCGCCCTCATCAAGGAGCTTGAGAAATGATTGAAACGGATGTCTTGATCGTGGGTGCGGGGCCGGCGGGCCTCGCGACGGCCATTGCGCTTTTGCGCAACGCGGGCGAGAAGAAGCCGCGCGTCGTGGTGCTCGACAAGGGCCGCAGCGTCGGGTCGCACGTGCTTTCGGGCGCCATCGTGGACCCGAGCGGCTTCGAGGGGCTTCTCACGCCCGAGGAGATCGAGAAGCTGCCGTGCGAGGCGAAGGTGGTGAAGGAGAGCTTCCGCTCGCTCTTCACGGCGAAATGGGACATGAAAATTCCCTGGGTGCCGCCGATGATGAGCTCGAAGGGCTTCCCCGTCGTGTCGCTCACGAAGGTGACGGCCTACCTCGCGCAGATCGCGTCGAAGCTCGGCGCGGAGATCTACACGGGTTTCGCCGTGACGCAGCTCGTGGAGGAGAACGGAAGCGTGGTCGGCGCACGGACGGGCGAGAAGGGCCTCGACAAGAACGGACGGAAGAAATCCAACTACCTGCCGTCCGAGGAAGTGCGCGCGAAGGTTGTGGTGCTTGCCGAAGGCGGGTGCGGCATCCTCACCGAACGGCTCATCGCCGAGAAGGGACTCCAGGGGACGCGTCCGCAGACCTACGCCCTCGGCATCAAGGAACTGATCGAGGTGCCGGCCGGCACGCAGACCGCCGGCGAGGTGATGCACACGTTCGGCTGGCCGAGCGACTTCAACACCTACGGCGGCGGATTCGTGTACCACGTGAGCGAGACGCAGGTGATGGTGGGCTACGCCTACGGGCTTGACTACAAGCGCGCGGAGATCGACCCGTTCCGCCTGTTCCGGCGATTCAAGTCAGCCCCGAACGTCCACCGCCATATCAAGGGCGGCAAGACCGTGGCCTACGGCGCGAAGGTGATCCCGGAGGGCGGCTTCTACGCCGTGCCGAAGCCCCACGCGCCGGGCGTGCTGATCGTCGGCGACGGGGCGGGCCTCCTCGACTCCCTGCGCATCAAGGGCGTGCACATCGCGATGCAGAGCGGCCGCGCAGCGGCCGAGGCGATCCTCGCGAATTTCACCGGGCAAGATGCCCGTTGTCCCAGTGGGGATGCGCTGGGGGAGGATTACTTCAAGCGGCTGCAGGCGACGAACGGCTGGAAGGAGATGCAGCGCGTGCGGAACGTGCGCGCGTCGTTCTCGTTCGGCATGCCGTGGGGCGTGATGGCGGCCGGGCTCGCGTGGATGACGTTCGGGAAGATCCCGTGGTTCCGCGTGCCGGGCTGCGACGAGGGCGACGCCGCTGCGCTGGAGCCGCTCGTGCGCGAGCGCCTCGCGCGCGAGGCGGCGGACGACGTGGAGGCCTCGCCGATGCAGCCGGACCGGCTGACGGACGTCTTCATGTCCGGCACGATCCACGAAGAGGACCAGCCGTGCCACCTGAAGATCAAGGATCCCGCCGCGTGCGCCGCGTGCGAGAAGGAGTTCGGCTCGCCCTGCACGCGGTTCTGTCCGGCGGAGGTGTACCTCCGCGAGGGCGACCACCTGCAGATCGACTTCTCGAACTGCCTGCACTGCAAGACGTGCCGCATCAAGTGCCCGAAGGGCAACATCGACTGGACCTTCCCGCAGGGCGGCGACGGCCCGCGCTACACGCGGATGTAAGAGAGAAAGGCATAAATGTACATCAAGAGGGAGATTTCACGAAGGGGGTTCCTGTTCCAGGGCGCGCTCGCCGCGGGCGCGCTCGCCACGCGCCGCACGTGGGCGCAGGCGGCCACGCCGCCGAGTCGAACGATCACGATGGCCATCATCGGCGCGGGCGGGCGCGGACGCCAGATGCTGCCCGTATTCCTGAACCAGCCGGGCGTCCGCTTCATCGCGGCCTGCGACGTGGTGCGCGCGCGCCGCGAATGGGCCAAGCAGCAGATCGACGCCTTCAACGGCAAAGCGGACTGCGCCGTGTACGACGACTACCGCGAGCTGCTGGCGCGCAAGGACCTCGACGCCCTCTACATTGCCACGGGCGACCGCTGGCACGCGCGCCTCGCCATCGCCGCCATGCGCGCGGGCAAGGACGTCTACTGCGAGAAGCCGATCTCCCTCTCCATCGCGGAGGGCGAGGCCGTGATGCGCGCCTCGGAACTGTACCAGCGCGTCTACCAGGGCGGCGTGCAGCGCCGCAACGTGGGCAACTTCAAGACCGCCATGAAGCTCGCGCAGTCCGGCCGCCTCGGCCGCGTCCACACGGTCCACGCCGGCATGGCGGGCATGGGCCGCAGCGCGGTCAACCACTACCTGCCCGAACAGCCCCTGCCGCCGCGCGCCGACCTCTTCTGGGACATGTGGGTGGGCCCCGCGCCGATGCGCGCGTACAATTCGGACTACGTGATGAAATCCGCGTGGCACGCCGAGTACGACTTCCACGGCGACCTGAGCGAATGGGGCTCGCACACGATCGACCTCTGCCAGCTCGCCCTCGGACGCGAGCTCACCGCCCCCACGAAGTATGAGCCGATTGGCCCCGAGGAGGTTCGCGCGTACTATCCTGACGGCGTGAAGATGGTGCTCCGCCGCAAGTTCAGGGACACGTGCGGCATCCGCCTCGAAGGCGACGAGGGGTGGGTGGAGACGGACGACTCTGGCTCCGTGTACGTGAGCGACCCGCTGCTCCTGGAAGGGCACACGATCGCCCACGAGGACTGGTGTCGTCCCGTGGCGCACCCCGCCGAGTTCATCGCGTGCATCCGCTCGCGCCTGCAGGCGAGCGCGCCGGCGGACTCGCTCCACATGACGCACGTCGCGTGCCACGCGGCCTCGGTGGCCTACCACCTCAACCGCGCGATGGATTTCGATTTGAAGTCGTGTGCGTTCCCCGGCCACGCCGACGCCACGAAACTGCTCGTGCGCTCCGACCGCGCGCCATGGAAACTGGAGGGTTGAAATGAAACGGATTCTGACAGCACTTGTCTCGGCATGGTGCGTGTGCGCATTTGCGGACGCCGACGCCGACCTGCGCGCGGCGCACGCCCGCGAGCGCGCGGGGCAAAAGACCGAGGCCGCGGCGGGCTACGCGGGCGTGTACGCGAACGACAAGCTGCCGAAGCACCAGCGCCTCGCCGCGCTCTGCGGTCTCCTGCGCACGGACGACGCGCGCCGCGCGTCGCTCGGACGCGACGCGCTCAAGTCGTCCGACGCCGAGTGGAGCGGCACCGCCGCGCAGGCGATCGCGCTCCTGCCCGCGCCCGCGCTCGACGCCGTGCGCGCCACCTGGCTGAAGGAACTCCCCGGCGACGCGCAGGTGAAGCTCGTCACGGCGCTCGCGCACGTGAAAAGCCCGGCGGCAAAGGGCTACATCCAGGAAATCCTCAAGAAGACCGCATTCCCGGCGGTGCGTCTCGCCGCACTTGAGGGTCTCGGGCGCACGGGCGGCGCGGACGACGCGAAGAGGCTCGTCATCTGGATGCATTCCGAGGATCCCGAGGTCGCCGCCGCCGCGCGCCGCGGGCTCATCCTCCTCACCGACGCGCGCGCGAACCGCGTGTTGGCGGACGAGCTCAAGAACTACGGGAAGGACCCCGCGTTCCTCGCGAAGCTCCTCGACGTGCTGACCGTGCGCAACCCGCTCGGCCTCGGCGGCGCGATCGCGCCGTTCCTCGCGCATGCCGACGCCGGCGTGCGCGTGCAGGCGTACAAGGCGCTCGCGCTGCAGGGCATGGCCCCGGAGATGCCCGCCGTGCTCGCCGCCGCCGGCAAGGCGACGGACAAGAAGGAGCGCAAGGAGGCGCGCCGCGCGGTGGCCCGCATCGCCCGCCGCATGGGCGGCGTGCAGTTCAAGGCGCGCCGCATCGGCAACTGCCGCACCGAGGCGTGCGGTGTGGCGGACTTCAACAACGACGGCAAGCTTGACGTCATCGCCGGTCCCTACCTCTACCTTGCCCCCGACTTCAAGGCGCGCAAGGTGCGCGAGGTCAAGAGCGACGTGAAGGAGGACGGCAAGGGCTACGCGCACGACTTCATGAACCTGCCGCTCGACGTGAATGCCGACGGCAAGCTCGACGTGGTGAGCGGCAACTGGTTCTCGAAGGAGACGTGGTGGATCGAGAATCTCCTCCCGACCGACGCCATCTGGACCCAGCACCTGATCGAGCAGACCGGCAACATCGAGACCGGCATCCTCGTGGACATCGACGGCGACGGCAAGGCTACGGACTTCCTGCCCGACACGCAGATCACCTGCCTCTACCAGCTCGGAAAGGGCGGCCCCGCACCGTTCACGCGCGATTCCGTCTCCAACGACCGCTGCGACATGGGCCGCGGCTGCGGCGACGTGAACGGCGACGGACGCAACGACGTGCTCACGCCCGTCGCGTGGTACGAGCACCTCGCGGACGGCGGCTGGAAGAAGCACCCCCTCAACATCGGATTCCAGGGCGGCAAGCTCGGCCACGCGTCCAACCTCATCGTGTTCGACGTGAACAAGGACGGCCTTGCCGACATCATCGTGAGCTCCGCCCACAAGTACGGCATCTTCTGGTGGGAGCAGCTGAAGGAGCGCGACGCCGCCGGCGAGATCCAGTTCAGGAAGCACGTGATCGACGACACCTGGACGCAGGCGCACTACCTCGGCTGGGGCGACATCGACAACGACGGTGTGCCCGAGATCGTCACGGGCAAGCGCTTCATGGCGCACAACGGCGGCGACCCCGACGAGTACGGCCCGCTCGGAATCTATTACTACGACTTCACGCCGGGTCCGAATCCCGTGTTCAAGAAGTACGTGATCTCGTACGACTCTGACATCAGCGTGGGCCTCAACGTGGAATGCGTGGACCTCGACGGCGACGGCGACCTCGACCTCGTGACCACCGGCAAATACGGCGGCCCCGTGATCCTTGAGAACAAACTGAAGTAAACTCCATGGACGACCATTCACTATCCAACGTGCGCAATATCGGCATCGTGGCCCACATCGACGCGGGCAAGACTACGACGACCGAGCGCATCCTCTTCTACACCGGGAAGATCCACAAGCCCGGCGAGGTCCACGAGGGCGACACCACGACCGACTTCATGGTGCAGGAGAAGGAGCGCGGCATCACGATCCAGTCCGCCGCCATCACCTGCGAGTGGAAGGGGCGCACCGTCAACATCATCGACACGCCAGGACACGTCGATTTCACGATGGAGGTGGAGCGCTCGCTGCGCGTCCTCGACGGCGCGGTGTGCGTGTTCTGCGCCGTGGGCGGCGTGCAGCCGCAGAGCGAGACCGTGTGGCGCCAGGCGGACCGCTACCGCGTGCCGCGCGTCGCGTTCGTGAACAAGATGGACCGCATGGGCGCGGACTTCGCGCGCGTCGTGGAGGAACTGCGCACGAAGCTGAAGGCGAACGCCTGCCCCGTGGAACTGCCCATCGGGAAAGAAGACGGTTTCGTGGGCGTCGTGGACCTGCTCGAGATGAAGGGCATCGTCTACGACGAGGCGAGCGAGGGCAAGAACTTCACGGTGGGGGAGGTGCCCGCCGAGCTGAAGGACGAAGCGGAGCTCGCGCGCGCCGAGCTGTGCGAGAAGATCGCCGACATCGACGAGGGCGTGATGGAGGCATACCTCGAGAAGGGCGACCTCACGGCCGACGAGCTGCGCGGCGCGATCCGCCGCCAGGTGGTGGCGGGCGCGTTCGTGCCGGTGCTGTGCGGCACCGCGTTCAAGGACAAGGGCATCCAGCCGCTTCTCGACGCGGTCGTGGACTACCTGCCCGCGCCGACGGACCGTCCGCCCGTCGCGGCCACCGACCTCAAGAGCGGCACCGCCGTCACGCGCAACCACGATCCGAAGGAGCTGCTCACCGCGCTCGTCTTCAAGATCGCGTCCGACACCTACGGCCGCCTCTTTTTCGTGCGCGTCTACGGCGGCGTCCTGAAGAAGGGCGCGAACGCCTACAACCCGCGCACGAAGAAACGCGAGCGCGTGATGAAGATCGTGCGTCTCTTCGCCGACGACCGCACGGAGGTGGACGAGTTGCGCGCGGGCGACATCGGCGCCATCGTGGGGCTCAAGGACGCCACGACCGGCGACACGCTCTGCGCCGAGATGAAGCCCTGCTACCTCGAACGCATCACCGCGCCGCAGCCCGTCATGTTCCTCGCCATCGAGCCGAAGAGCGGGGCGGACAAGGACAAGCTTGTGGACGCGATGAACGAGCTCGCCGCCGAAGACCCCACCTGTCAGGTGCGCCAGGACGAGGAGACGGGCCAGACGATCCTCTCCGGCATGGGCGAACTGCATCTGGAGATTCTCGTGGACCGCCTCAAGCGCGAGTTCAAGTGCGCGGCGAACGTCGGCAAGCCGATGGTGAGCTACCTCGAGACCGTGACCGCGCCGGCTTCGTCGTCGTTCACCTTCGACCGCGAACTCGGCGGCAAGCGCCACGCCGTGACGCTGACCGTCGAGGTGAAGCCGCTCAAGCGCGGGAAGGGCCGCGAGGTGCAGGTCGCGCGCGACGTGCTGAACGCGCTCCCGGATCCGAAACTCGCCGCGTGCATCGAGCAGGCGCTCATGGACGGCGTGATGACGGGCGTCCTCGCGCGCTTCCCGATGACCGACCTTTCCGCCACGGCGACGCGCGTGGAGATCGTGGATCCCGAGATTTCGGACGAAATCGCCCTGCGCGGGGCGGCCATGATGGGCTTCCGTGAAGCGGCCGAGGCGGCTGCGCCAGAATTCCTCGAGCCGATCATGAAGCTCGAGATCACCACGCCGCCGGAGGGCGTGGGCGAAGTGCTGGGCGACCTCAACGCGCGTCGCGGCACCGTCCTCGACATGGAACAGCGCGGCGACATGCAGATCGTCCACGCGCGCGTGCCGATGGCGCAGATGTTTGGCTATGCGACGGCGATCCGGTCGCTCACGAAGGGCCGCGCGTCCTACTCGATGGAGCCGGACACGTTCGACCTCGCCCCCCGCGCCGTGCGCGAGGAACTGCTTGCGCGGTGACGCCCCGAAGATTTTGAATCACAGAAAGGAATTACAAGATGAAGATTCTCGACATGCCCTGCACGAAGGGCTTCATGCAGCTCGCCCAGGACGGCGTGGACAAGGGCTGGCACGAAATGAACGGCGGTAACCTCAGCTACCGTCTCACGAAGGACGAGGCCGCGAACGTGAAGAAGGTCATGAAGAAGGCCTCCGGCGCGTGGACGGACATCTGCGAGAGCGTGCCGAAGCTCGCCGGCGAGTTCTTCATGGTCACGCGCACGACGGGCTACATGCGCAACGTCATGCGCAACCCGGAGAACGCCTTTGGCATCGTCGAGATCGACAAGACCGGCACGAAGTACCGCATCTGGTGGGGACTCTCGAACGGCGGGCGTCCCACGAGCGAGTTCCCGAGCCACCTCAAGAACCACGAGGTGAAGCTTGAGACGACCGGCGGCGAGCACCGCGTAATCTACCACGCGCACCCCGTGAACCTCATCGCGCTCACGTTCGTGCTGCCGCCGACGGACAAGGCGTTCACGCGCGCGCTGTGGGAGATCATGACGGAATGCCCCGTGATCTTCCCCGAGGGCGTGGGCGTGGTGCCGTGGATGGTGCCGGGGAAGGGCCCGATCGCGACGGCCACGTCGAAGCTCATGCGCGACTACAACATCGTCGTGTGGGTGCACCACGGGCTGTTCGTCTCGGGCAGGGACTTCGACCGCTGCTTCGGTCTCATGGACACCGTCGAGAAGGCGGCCGAGATCCGCATCCGCGCGCAGTCCACGGGCGCGATGAAGAAGAGCGCCATCCAGGTGCGCCAGCTCCGCCAGATCGCGAAGGACTTCGGTTTCACGCTCAACGAGAAGTTCCTCTGATGTCCGATCCAATCCGCGCGTCCGACCGCATCTTCCTCACCGGCCTGACCGGCCTGGTGGGAAGCGCCGTCGTCGTCGCCCTTGCACGGGAAAGGCGCGACGTCTCCTTTGTGTGCCTCGTGCGGGGTTCCGTCGGCGTGCCGGCGGCCCAGCGCGCGCGGGAGGTCATCCGCAGCGAATGTGCGTTCGAGGGATGTCCGGAGGCCTGCGAGGACGTGCTGTCCCGCGTGTCCGTGATCGAGGGGGACGTGACGTCGGTCGACGCGGAACGGCTGGCTGCGGACCCCGAGCTGAAGGGCGTGCGGAAGATCTTCCACTGCGCGGCCGACGTGAACCTCGGCAAAGACCCGACGGGACGCGTGTTCACGGTGAATTACGAGGGCACGCGGCGGATGGTCGATCTCGCCAAACGTCTGGACGTGGACGAATTCCACTACGTCGCCACCGCCTACGTTGCCGGACGGCAGACGGGGACCGTCTACGAGCAAGAACAGCACCCCCCGTCCTTCAACAACGCCTACGAGGAGAGCAAGTGCAAGGCCGAGCTTCTGGTCAGGGAATCGGGCCTGCTGTTCACCGTCTACCGTCCCGGAATCATCGTGGGGAGGAAAAGCGACGGCCGGATCCGCAAGCCGCTGGCGTTCTACCGGATTCTTGAGTTCCTGCAGCAGCTCAAGAGCCGTACCGCGCGGATAAAGGGGGTGCCGCCGGACGGCTGGGTTGACATGGGCATCAATTGCCGGACGGTCGCTTCCGAACATGTCTATTTCGTTCCGATCGACTACGTGCAGTCCGCCATCGCCGCCCTCTTCCCGAAGGGGGCTTCCGGCGTCACGTACCACGTGACGGGCGACCGTCCCGTCTCCGCCGCCCAGATTCTGCGCGCCGTGTGCCGCGTGTTTCGGATCGACGGGCTCAGCATTGGCATGGAACGGGAGTGCAAGTCCGCCGAGGAGAAGATGTTCACGAAGTTCGTCGGGGATCTGTTCCCCTACTTCTCGAGCGACATCGTCTTCGACCAGCAGAACATCCGCCGGGATTTCGCGGGGCTCGCCGCGTACGACTACGGAAGCGCCGACCTGGAGGTGATGGTGCGCGCCTACTTGGCGGACCATTACTGCTCCGTGCCTTGGATCCGCGACATGCTCGCCCGCGAGCCCGACCGCGATCCCCGCGTCGGCGCGTAACCAGCGCAACGGGCGAGACGCCCGTTGTCCCAGTGATTAGAGCGTCCAGCCGTTGTGGTGGGGGACGACGGTGAGCTTCTGGGCGGCGTCGTTGCCGACGATGCGCTCGGCGACGGGATCCCACTTGAGGCCCTTGATGCGCAGGTGCTCGCAGATGTTGGCGAGGTGGCAGAGCGTGGCGGAGCGGTGCCCGACTGCGCAGGGCGCGGCGACGGGCGTGCCGAGGCAGATGCCGTCGATGAAGTCCGACTCGTGCGGCCCGCGCGACTTGTGGAGGTGGATGTCCGAATCCTTGAGGTCTTTCTTCTCACGCCACTTCTTCAGCTTGGGCGGCAGCTTGATGAAACCGCGCCGCACGAGGAGGTCGCCCTCCGTGCCGTGGAAGAGTACGCCGTTGTGGAACCCGAAGACGGGATCCTTCATGTGTCCGTTCGAGACGTGGCAGCGGATGCCGTTGTCGTAGACGAAGTCGAGGTCGAAGACGTCGGCGAAGTCGAACACCTCGTCGTCCTCGGGGAGATTGGTGGTCATGTTCTCGACGGCCACGGGGCCGCTGTCATCCTTGCCGAGCGCCCACTGGAGGATGTCAAAGTGGTGCGCGCCCCAGTCCGCAAGCATGCCGTTCCCCGTGCGGGAATTGAAGCGCCACACCATCGGCTCGTGGATGCCGGGGATAAAGGCGTTGTCCTCCCAGTGGCGGGCGGGTCCCTGCCAGAGATCCCACATGCCGGGTTCGAAGTAGGCGGGCGGCTTGCGGCGCTCGCGGTTGTAGCCGTGGCCCCAGCAGCCGCCCCGGTTCGTCTCGATCTTGATCTCGCATCCCTTCAGCTCGCCGAGGTAGCCGTTGCGCACGATCTCGCACGCGACGCGGAACTCGCTCGCGCTGCGCTGCTGCGAGCCAGTCTGGAACACGACGCCCGTCTCGTGCGCGACGCGCGCCATCAGCTGTCCCTCCGAGATGCCGAGCGCGAGGGGTTTCTGTCCGTAGACGTGCTTTCCCTTGCGCATGGCGGCGATGCCGACGGCGGCGTGCCAGTGGTCGGGCGTGAGCACCACCACGGCGTCGATGGTCGGATCGTCCACCACCTTGCGCCAGTCGCGTTCCATGCGGCAGTCGTGGTTGCCGTAGAAGGCGTCCACCTTTTCCTTGAGCACGGCGCGTCCGGCCTTCAGCTCGGCCTTGTAGCCGTAGCCGGGCGCGTGCAGGATGGGGTCGCACGCCATCGTGACCTGTACGCGCGGGTCGAGGAGGAAGGAATTGAGGTTGCCGTAGACGGCCTGGTAGCCGCAGCCAATGATGGCCACGGTGACGCGGTTTGAGGGCTTGGGGCGCGGCAGCGACGCGACGTCGCCGAGAAGGGCGGGCGCAGCGAAGGCGGCGGACTGGAGAAAGGCGCGGCGTGTCGTCATGACTGGATCACTTCTTGTCGTTGCGGGGGGAGTCGTCCACCTTTACGTCGCCGAGGGCGTACTGAAGGCCGCCGAGGATGTGGTAGAGGCGTGCGGGGTCGAGCCAGGCGCGCGTGTCGTGGGCGTAGGTGGTGTAGAACACGCGGCCCTTGCCCCAGCGGCGGCACCAGGAGACGGCGAAGTCGCGGTCGGCGCGGACCTTGTCCTCGCCGCGCTTCTTGATGAACCGGTTCATCGCGGCGGCGGTGTTCGCGTCGTCGAGGCAGAGCGAGATGAGCACGCGCACCTTGGAGCGGTCGAAGGGGGGCGTGGGGTGCATGTAGATCTCGTCGCCCAGGTGGAAGACGGTCGGGAGCGACTTGAAGGAGGCCATGAGCGGATGGTCGGGATCCTCGTTGCGGAAACACCAGTCGCCGCCGCCGGCCGTCCAGGGGTGCGCCCAGAAGAGGCCGCCATTCATCTCCTGCACGGTCGGCGAGTCGTTGAAGGCGTCGACGGCCGAGTGGACGAGGAGGAGTCCGCCGCCGTCCGCCGCCGTTCGAGACGTAGGCGAGCAGGTTCTCGGAGACGCCGGGCGCCTCCGCCTCCTGGAAGTTGGTGGTGTTGTTGAGGACGACGGCGTCGTATTCGTCCAGCAGGCCCTTGATGGCGAGCTGGCGGATGTCCGTGAAGTCCACATGGTAGCCGCCTTTCACGCTCGCGAGGGCAAAGAGGCGCGTGCCGTAGGAGACGGACGGGCCGTGCCACTCGCAGCCGCGCAGGTAGTTGCACACGAGGATCTTGTGCTTCTTGGCGGCCGGGGCGGCGGACCAGTCGGCCACAAGCTGGGCGAGCTTTGCCTCGTCGCTGGGTTTCACTTGCGGGAATACGCGCCCCAGGCCGCCAAATGTAGCGGCGGCGGCGAAGGCGCACGACAGCAGAATCAACTTTTTCATGTATGCTCCCTTGATGGAATGCCAATAAGTATACCACATTTCGGCGCTACGTGCGCGGTCGCAAAAATTCGGTCAGTTCCCCCCTTGCAACACGGCGGCGTTTTTAGTAAACTATTGCCTTACTTTTGCAGACCAAAGGAGTAAAAATGGCAGACAAAAAAGCGTTTCCGCTGGAAAAAGTTCGGAACTTCGGCATCATGGCGCACATCGACGGCGGCAAGACGACCACGTCGGAGCGCATTCTCTACTATTCCGGCAAGAACTACAAGATCGGCGAGGTGCATGACGGCGCCGCGACGATGGACTTCATGGTCCAGGAGCAGGAGCGCGGCATCACGATCCAGTCCGCCGCCACGTGCGTGCAGTGGGGCGCCTACCGTCTGTCGTTGATCGACACTCCCGGACACGTGGACTTCACGGCCGAGGTGGAGCGCTCGCTCCGCGTCCTCGACGGTGCCGTCGCGCTCTACTGCGCGGTGGGCGGCGTGCAGCCGCAGTCCGAGCAGGTGTGGCGTCAGTCCGAGAAGTACAAGGTGCCCAAGATCGCGTTCGTCAACAAGATGGACCGCATCGGCGCGAATTTCTACAGCGTGATGGACCAGATGAAGAACCAGCTCGGCGCGAACCCCGTGCCGGTGGTGCTTCCGATCGGCGCGGGTGAGACGTTCAGCGGCATCATCGACCTCATCAAGATGAAGGCGATCCGCTACGACATGAAGAGCCTCGGCAAGAACATGACGGAGGAGGATATCCCCGCCGACATGGTCGAGAAGGCCCAGGAGTACCGCCAGAAGATGATCGAGTCGGCCGCCGAGCAGGACGACGCGCTCATGGAGAAATTCTTCGCGGGCGAGGAGCTCACGAACGACGAGATCAAGGTGGCGCTCCGCAAGGGCTGCATGGCCCGCACGATCACCCCGGCGTTCTGCGGCTCCGCGTTCAAGGACAAGGGCGTGCAGCAGCTCCTCGACGGCGTGTGCGACTACCTGCCGTCCCCGCTCGACGCGGGCGCGGCCGTCTCCGCCGACGATCCCTCGCAGAAGCGCGAGCCGAGCGACGACGAGCCGTTCTGCGGCCTCGCGTTCAAGATCATGTCCGACAAGGCGATGGGCAAGATCACCTTCGTGCGCGTCTACTCGGGCACGCTCAAGCTCGGCGGCGAGCTGCTCGACTCCACGATCAACCAGGAGCAGCGCATCAGCCGTCTCTTCCGCATGCACGCGAACAAGCAGGAGGCGCTCGAGGAGGCGCATGCCGGCGACATCGTGGCGTGCGTGGGCCTCACCCAGACCCGCACGGGCGACACGCTCTGCGACCCCGAGCACCCGATCACGCTTGAGTCCATCGACTTCCCGGCGCCCGTGATTTCCGTCGCGGTGAAGCCGCAGTCGCGTCAGGACAACGAGAAGCTCGGCGCGGCGCTCCACGCCCTTGCGATGGAAGACCCGACCTTCGTCGTGACTTTTGATCAGGAAACCTCCGAGACGATCATCGCCGGCATGGGCGAGCTCTACCTCGAGGTCATCGTGGACCGCCTGAAGCGCGAGTTTAACGTCGCGTGCGACGTGGGCGCCCCGCAGGTCGCGTACCGCGAGACGATCCAGACGACGGTCGAGAACGAGTACAAGCACGTCAAGCAGTCCGGCGGCCGCGGCCAGTACGCGCACGTCTGCCTGCGCCTCGAGCCACAGGAGCCCGGCAAGGGCTTCGAGTTCGTCAACGAGATCAAGGGCGGCGTGATCCCCACCGAGTACATCCCGGCGGTCGAGAAGGGCGTCCGCAAGGCGCTCGAGAGCGGCCCGCTCGCGGGCTTCCCGGTTGTGGACGTAAAGGCGACGGTCTACTTCGGCAGCTACCACGAGGTCGACTCGAACGAATTCGCGTTCGTCACCTGCGCGATGCAGTGCTTCAAGCAGGGCTTCCTCAAGGCGAAGCCGCAGCTGCTCGAGCCGATGATGGACGTCGAGGTCGCCGTGCCGGAGACGTACATGGGCGCCGCGAACGGCTCCATCAACCAGCGCCGCGGGCGCGTGGAGGGCATGGAGGACCGCGCGGGCGTGAAGCTCATCAAGGCGACCGTCCCGCTCGGCGAGATGTTCGGCTACTCGAACGCGATCCGCACGGTCACGCAGGGCCGCGGCACGTTCACGATGATCTTCAAGCAGTACGAGGCGGTGCCGAAGAACATCGCCCAGGAAGTGATCGAGAAGCGCATCAAGGAAGGCAAGGTCCGCGCGAGCGCGGACTGACCGGACCGATGGTGAAAGCCCGGTCTTTCGCGGCGGTTGTGCTCGGCCTCGCCCTCGGCGCGGCGGCGCAGCCGCCGTCGTCTTCTCCTCTGGACCTCTCCGGATGCTTCCCGACGGGATGCATCCGCACCGTCGCCCTCGTGATGCCGGCGAGCATCCAGCCGAAGCGCAACTTCGACCGCGGAAAGGCCGCGCTCGAGGCGGCCGGCTACAAGGTGAAGGTGATGCCGCGTCTGAACTTCAGGAAGGTCGCGCCGGTCGCGGACCGCGTGGCCGACTTCGAGCAGGCGTGGATGGACCCCGAAGTCGACCTTGTGCTCTGCGCGCGCGGCGGCACGGGCGCCGAGGACCTGTTGGACAAGCTTGATTGGGCGAAGCTGCGCACGCGCAAGCAGCGCGTGCTCGGCTTCAGCAACATCACGATGCTCCTCAACGCGATGCTGAAGGAGAAGGCGGGGCGTCCGTTCTCAGGGCCCACCCTCAGCCAGCTCATCTACGCGAAGCCCGATACGCTCACATGGCTCTCGAAGGCGCTGGCCGAGGAAAAGCCGATGCCCGACGTAAAGCTCAGGCCGCTCCGCCCGGGCACCTGCGCGGGGCTTGCGTGCGGCGGGCACATCTCGCTTGTCCTCAAGGGCGTGCAGATGGGCTGGGCGGCCGACACGAAGGACCGCATCGTGTTCCTTGAGACGAGCATCCGCGAGCCGTCCTCCGTGCGCGCGTCGCTCGACGAACTGGTGTCGCGCGGCTACTTCAAGGGATGCGCGGGCGTGGTGTTCGGCGACCTGGCGGCGGGCGGACCGAACCGCAAGAAGCTGGCGGGGGCCAAACTTGCGGCGGCGCGCGCCGAGATGGCGCAGATCCGGAAGGATTTCGCGGCCAAGATGACGTGCCCCGTGTTCGAGGGCTATCCCTACGGACATGTTCCGAAGAGCTTCGCCATCGATTTCCTGCGCGAAAAGACGATCACTGCGGACGGCGTCCTGAAGCAGTGACGCGGCGTGGGCGGCGTGGCGCACTTTCCCGCTTTCGCCCTCTTGCAAAACGGAAGGGGGTTGTGGTATCATATCGCCAACCTTGTGAAAGGTATGGCGGCACGGTGTTTTGGCATTCAAGAGGACGAGACGATGAGAACGAGAAAATTGTGTGTTTTGGGCGGCGTGTTCTTGGCCTGCCTGGCGCTCTTTGCGGAGACGCCGGACAAGTTCATCCGCTACGTGGAGGCCACGGGCCAGCAAGCGGTTGACACGGGCATCGTCGGCCGGTACGGCATGAGGGCCGAGATGCAGGTGGAGTGGATGGCCGTGGGCGGCGACACCGCGTTTCTCGACGCGCGCGGCGACGACGGGACGTCCGAAAACAACACGCGCGTCATGTTCTGCCACAACGGCGGGGCGGCGCCCGTCGGCGTGGCCCGTCCTGCTCGAAAGCGGCCTTGCCGCGCTGTGGGATTCGGTGAGCAAGCAGGTGTTCCTGCCGAGCGCGCCGTTCAGCGCGATGGGGCCGGTGAGCGGCGAGTTCGAGATTAGGAGCGGCACGACGATCCTCATTCGGTAGTTTCTTGCTCTGACGAATGAACGTTTCGCGTAGATGGTTTATCGGCGGGATGGCCGCCACGATGGGTTCCGCGCGCGTCCTGCGCGCGGCGCCCGG
>ONRL01000275.1 GCA_900320225.1 uncultured Lentisphaerota bacterium | reverse complement strand
GGGCGCGACAATCCCCATCGCCGTCAGGGCTGGCGGCACGTTGCGCGGGGACGGCGCGGCGCAGACGGGCGCGGTCGTGCTTGACGAAGGCGCCACGCTCGCATTCTCCCTGGCGCCCGGCGCGCTTGCCGTCAACGGCGCGATATCCACCACGGCGGCGGACGGCAAGATACGCATCGACCTCGCGCCGCAGGACGTCACCGCGCTTGCCGCGACGAACGCCTACCGTCTGATGACGGCCACGAACCTCGGCGCGGCGGGCGCGACGCTCGCCGACATCGTCCTGACGATGGACAGGGCGGCGGACTCCGTCCGCGAGGCGGTCACGAACGGCACGCTCTCCATCGAGGCGGAGGACGGCACGAACTACCTCGTCTACACGCTGCCGCGGAAAATCGTGTACTTTCAGGGATCCGACGCCGGGGGAAGCGGCGCCGGAGGATCGTCCTTCCAGACGACGGGGCGCTGGAGCGACAAGGCGTTGCCGCATCCCGACGCGGACTATTTCGTCCTCAGCGGTTCGGTGCTTCGCGCGCTTGACGGGTCGCCGTCGACCTTCAACGGCCATTCGCTGTCCATTATGTCCGGCGGCACGTTCCACGCCCAGGGGGCAACGGCGACGGTGGGGGACTTTCGCTTCTACGGCGGCTCGTACATCTGCGCGACGCGCCCGAAAAACAACGCCATCGCCGGAAACATCTCCGTCCACGGATCGGCATCCTCCCCCGTGTTCTTGAGGCTCGAGGTGAACAAGGGCCCCAGCGAGCCGATCCGCCCGCTGACCCTCCTGGCGCCCGTCTCCGGCAGCGGCTCCATACGCTTCATCTACGCGCCGGGCCACGTCAACGACTCCTATACGCCAGACCCGGCCTATCCCGGCGTGTTCAACTTGCGCGGCGACAACTCGGGCTTCACGGGCGAATGGCAGCTGTGGCACTTCGCGATCCAGGGGACGTTCACGAGCGCGGCCAACGTCGGCTCAGCCTCGGCGATCGTGTTCAACAGCAACGCGGTGTTCCGCGCGCAGGACGCCTCGTTCGCGATCCCCGCCGCCACGCGCATCGTCGTGGAAAACAGAGGGAGCGACGCGGCGAACACGCTTAAGACCAACGGCGGCTCGTTCCTCGTCGACGACGGCCAGACGCTGACCGTCAACGGCCCGGTTTCCGGCTCGGGCATCCTGCGGAAGATCGGCGCGGGGACGCTGCGCCTCACGGCGGCGGCCAACGCGTATTCCGGCACGGCCTCGTCGCAGGCCGGCACGATGCTGGTGGACGGCGCGCTGACGAACGCATCGGCCAACGCCAAGTCCGGCGCGTTCATCGGCGGCGTCGGCAAGGTCAAGTCGCTGACGATGGAGGACGGCTCGGGCTTCGCGGTTGCGACCGCGCAGGCGACGCCGCTTGAGGCGGGGACGTTGACGGTTGCCGGAAGCGTCGTGGTGCGTCTCGACTCTGCGTCCGACTTCAGTGCGGGGCGCGTGGCGCTCGCGAAGGTCGGAACGCTCGCCGGCACGCTCACCAAGGCGAACAGGGCGACGATCTGCGCAGGCGGCCAGACGATCGCCAATGGCACGCTCACGATCTCCAACGGTATCCTCTATGCCGCGCAGGGCGGTACGGTGATTCTGGTCCGCTGACGTGCTGACGATTATGCGGATTTACGTAATAGCTGCAGTTCTGGCATGTGCCAGCATGGTCCCTGCACAGGACGCGCCCTCGGGGAAAGGGGGTGGCTTCTACAACTATGGAATGCTGCTTGGCGTGCCGCCTTTCATAGAGGACGTGGAGACCCTCAGCCGTGATGCCAAGGAGCTGTTTCGTGACGGCATCATCGATTCCGTGGCGTTGAGTTGCCCCATTGTGCCGAGGGGCGATCCCCCGACAAACAAGGCGGACGCTTTTGCGGAGATGTTCCGCGCGCTCCGAAAACGACTGGAGGGAAGCGGCATCCCGACGGGCATCCTGCTCTACGCGACGATGGGGCATGGAGGGTCGAGCACCATGCCTTCCCCATTCCAGAAAATCATCCTGGGGCGCAACGGGAAGGTCAGTCCTTTCTTTTGTCCCGAAGACGAGAAGTTCTGCGAATACATCGGGCAGAACATCCGCAAACTGGGGCAGGAGAAGCCTGACTTCTTCATCGTGGACGACGACGCACGCCTGCTGACTCTCCGTCAGGGGTGCTTCTGCCCTCTGCATGTCGACCGTTTCAACCGCCTCCATTCCACCAAGTATTCGTCCGAGGAGCTCCGCAAACTCGTGTTCAAGGACACGGCGCTCGCGCACCAGTACGACGAACTGCTGCGGCAGACGATGGAAAACTTCTTCCGCGGCGTGCGCAAGGCAATCGACGACGTCTCCCCCGACATCCACTGCGGCCTGTTCCTCTGCGAGCAGGAGGCGCGGCACTACGGCAAGTTCGCAGAGATACTTGCGGGCAAGACGGGCCATCCGATGGTGCGCGTCAACAACGGCAGGTATCTCTCGGACAAGCAACGCGACGTCCCCGCGTGGCTCCGCAAGACCGCCGGGCAGATGGTCCTGTTCGGCAAACAGTTCCACATCCTGAGCGAAACGGACACGGCTCCGCACAACCGCTATTCGATGA
Source organism: uncultured Lentisphaerota bacterium (assembly GCA_900320225.1). Taxonomy (GTDB): domain Bacteria; phylum Verrucomicrobiota; class Kiritimatiellia; order RFP12; family UBA1067; genus RUG572. Next base: position 951 of record ONRL01000275.1, on the reverse strand, counting down.
GCGCCTACTCGTTGCTGCAGCATATCGTGCTTTCCTATCTGGAGGGATGCAAGGGCGGTTCCCTGTGGATTACAAGCGTCCAGAACAGCGACGTGTTTGCCAGCGGCCTGGCGTACCGCGACGTGTTGCGAAAACACAAGGGGCAGCTCCAGACCTTGCGGAAGATGGATGTTGCCTGGTCGGGCCCGGGCGTCCCTGTCGCCACCGAGGGAGTCTTCGACTTCCCGAACAAAGAATCCACGGTCAACAGTTGGGAGTTCATTTTTGGTCGGATGGGAATCCCGTTTACCTTCATCTCCGACGGCGCTTCCTGCAACGCCCTGACCGCGCGGCAAATCCAGGAACTGTCCGCAAAACAGTTGGAAACGATCTTCCGCACCTCGGCGGTGCTGGTGGACGGCGACGCCGCCCTCGCGCTCACGGAACAGGGACACGCCGATTGGCTGGGCTGCCAAGCCGTCAAAGAGATGCCTCTCGTGGCCCTTGAAATCTGGAACGGAAGGAAGATCAGGGGAAGTGGCACCGATTGCCGCCACCTGCTGCCTCTCCCCAAGGGAAACGCCTTCCAGCCGAAAGTCTTCGAGCAACTGTCCGCATTCGCCGAGCCCGCCCCTCGGCCGGACCAGCCGCCTCGGACGATCGCCCCCGCCGCGCTCCACGCCGTCAACTGCTTTGGGCAACACGTCATCACGATGGCCCGCTCCACGAATTTCGGGGATACGGGATTCGCGTGCGCCGTGTTGATGAACGAAATCCGCAAGGCACAGCTGATCGACTTCCTGAACAAGCTCAAACCCCTCGGCCTCTATTACACCGAAGATGCCGAACTCCTCCTCCGCTACGGTTACCAGGGGAAACAGCGCATCGCCTACGCCGCCAACCTTGGTTTCGATCCCCTCGACACCATCTCGCTGCGCGGCGAATGGACCACGAACTTCACGGAAGTCCAAA
>ONRL01000144.1 GCA_900320225.1 uncultured Lentisphaerota bacterium | reverse complement strand
CGCCGCCGGCAACGTTCAGTACGCCCGTTGTCTCCTCGAGGGGTTGCGCCGGCGCGGCAAGCTCGCGCTCCTGGAGGCGGACAACGTGACGACCCTGCACCCCGCCGCGCATGGCCACGGCAACTATACGTCCAGCCGCGCGGACGACCTCGCGATCCTCGCGCGTGACTTCGTCCAGACGCTGTGCTGGGGATGCGGCTACTGGTACTTCGACTTTGGCATCGGCTGGTATGACGCACCTGAGTTCGGCGAGTTCTTCAAGAAGATCTACGCCATCCGCCGCGAGATCACGGACTGCCGGAGCATTTCCGAAGTGCTCGTGGTGGGCGACTATGAGAGCGTCATGCTCACGAACGCCGGTTCATCGAAGTTCAACGACGAACGGACGACGGGCCTCGTGAATGCCCTCGGACACGCCGGTGCGCCGTTCGACACCGCCTCCACGGCGGACCTCGCCTCGGGCAAGCTCAAGGACTACAAGGTGTACATCTTCTGCAACCTGCACTTCCGCACGCCGGAGAAGGACCGCCTCGTGGCCGATCTCCGCGCGCGCGGCAAAACCGTGGTGCTCCCCGAGAAGCCCTTGACGGCGAAGGACCTACGCGCATTCTTCAAGTCTAACGGCGTTCACATCTGGAACGACGCCCCCGACGCGGCCGTTTACGCGAGCGCCGCCTGCGTGGGGTTCCACTGCGCCTCCGGCGGCGAGAAGACAATCCATCTCCCGCGCCGCGCGAAAGTGACGATGCTCTACCCCGAGCGCCGCCCCATCGCAGAGAACACGGACAAGATCGTCTTCACACCTTCCACCGGCGGCATGTCCACCACCCTCTTCCGCTTGGAATGGTACTCTGGATGCAGGGTTCCGAGCGCGGCCTTGTCCCGCTGAAATACGAGGGACGCGACACCATTCGCCGCTAAGATTAAGGCGACCTTCTACGGAAAACAGTACTCGCGCGCGACGGTATCGGGGTCGGCGTGGGCGCTGAACGGACCGGGGCGCACGGGCAGAGGCGCCGTTTCAAGGCGCGGTTTCTGCGAGAGCCAGTCGCTGCCGGGGAAGACGGGATCCTTCTCCGCGCGGATGTCGGCGTCCGTGAGGAACGGACAGACCGCATCCACCCAGAGCACGGTCTTGAACACCTCCTCGTCCGTCCCCTTCACGCCGTGGTGCGGCATTTCGCCCGAAAGCATCCTGACGAGACGCGAGTTGTACGAGAGGCGCGTCATCGGCTCAAGCGTGGCGTAGGCCGCGGCCGCCGTGGTGGGATAGTTCTCCACCTTGATCGTGCCCGCGAGGTCGTAACCCGGAGGCGGCGCCTTCGGATCGATGGTCGGCCAACCTTCCTTCACCACGCTCGCCCAATGCCCCGGGAACTTGTCAGTCTTGGCCCAGCTGGGCCAGCCGACGATCAGCATGTACGGACGCCACCCGTCCTCGGTGAGATCGAATGTCTTGCGAGCCTTGCCGTCGCCCGTATGGCAGGCGTAGCAGCGGCGCTTGAGAATCGGCACGATGTCGCGCTTGTAGCCGATGGCGACGCCCGTGCGCGCGCCCGGCGGCGCCCACGGCGCGGGCTTGATCGCGTCGGGCGCGCGGAACGCGCCGCGGTTCGCAGGCAATGCCGAGGCCGACGCGCCCGACGTCCGTTCGTGGCAACCCGTGCAACCGCGCGTCTCGCCCGGCTGGAGACTCGTGAAACTGCGCATCGTCTGGAGCGCGCGGTGACGCCCGTCGAGCGCCTGGAAATGGAGCGCAAGCCCGCTCGGCGCGCGAAACCACACCGAGCCATCCGCGTGCACGGGCACCTCGCCCAGATAGCGCTTCACGCCGTCCGTCTGCACGCCGCTCACCACGGGTCCCGTCGAGAGTGCCGGACGATGGTCCCAGTACGTGTACGTCTTCTGCTCCAGGTACCACACGCGCAGGAACTTGATCTGGCCCTTCATCTTCTCGGGCACGCCCTCGTGGACGTCCGGCGAGTAGATGGTGCCGTCGGCTGGATTCAGGCGATCGGCGCGGGACGGCAGCGTCACGCGGTCGGCCACAACGGGTGGACGCGGACGCGGTTGGAGCGGCATGAAGTGGAAGATGTTGTTCACGCCCTCGTACACGAGCTCGCGGTTGCCGTCCGTATCCATGAGGTAGAGCGCGAACTTGCCGTTGCGGCAGGCCGAGACGAGAAAGTCCTTCTCGGAAAGCGGCCACGGGCTCATGTAGGCGTCCCACTTCCCGTAGGCGCGGTAGGCGGACGATTCACCGGGATCCTCCGGGCCATTGCCGCACTCCGGCCACCGCAGCTCGCGCGTGATCTTCGCGAGTCCCTTCGGGAAGTTCGAGCCGGCGTCCGAATCCACGATGCCGATCACGCCGGAGAACCAGTTGTGGTGGGCCGAGCCGGTGAACATCACGCGGTGGCTGCCAGGAATCGCGCGCACGTCCTTCAGCACGTCCGGCCACACGCTCTGGTTTCCCCAAAGCGTGTTGGCCTGCGTGCCGTCCGGGTTGACGGTCCAGAGCGACTGCGCGCGCCAGAGCGGCTTGTCCGTGTACTCCCAGCGCGTGTACGCGATTCGACCGTCGTTCAGCACGGACGGCAGGTAATCCGGCTCGTTGTTCGCGGAGATGAAGTAGAGGTCGTCTTCGCCGAACGTGCCGCGCATGAGGGCGTAGGCGTTTGTGGGCGGCATGCAGCGCACATAGGTGTGGCCGCGCGTGGAGGTGAAGACGTAGTGTCGCCCGTCGGGCAGGTAGATCGGGTCGAGGTCGTCGAAGATGCCGCTCGTCAGCTGGCGGCAATTCGTGCCGTCCGCGTTCATCTCGTAGAGGTGGAACGTCTTCTCGTTATGCGGCTTGAAACAGAAGAGGATGCGCGTGCCGTCGTACGAGACATCCGGCCGCCAGAACGACCCGGCGAACGGCGCGTGCGGCGCGAGGCGCGTCACGCGTCCATCTGGACGTAGCCCGTCCAGCGCGAGCAACTGTCCGCCCGGCACGCCCATGTAGCCGAGCCGGTGACGCGTCTCGTGCTTCCATTCGCTGCCCTCGGGGTTGGGCGAGTCGAGCAGCAGGAGACGCTTCACGGCGCACACAAGCGGATTGCCGAACATCACCTCGCGCTTCACGCGCCGCACGGCGAGGTATGCGGACATCTTCTCCTCCGGTGTCCGCGCCTGCACCACCGCCGCGCGAAGACCGGGGGTGACGACATATCCGTCCCCCTTGAGCCGACGGATCAGCGCCTCGGTCCGCGCCAACTCGTCCACCGGGTCGAACCGGCCGTCCGCCTGCCGCAGCCAGTCGGCCTCGACGGCGACCTCCGCCTCGGCGCGCGTGAGCTGACGGGGCGCGGGCGTGACGGGCGGATGATACGGCGCCACCCGCTCGCGTACCGGACGCTCCGGCGCGGCCGGCCAGTCGGCCGACGCCGCCGCGATGAGCTGTTCGCGCGTGGCCGCCTCCAGCCCCTGCGGAAACAGCTTCGCCCAGAACGCGTCGAACGCCGCGTCGCGGGCGCGTTCCGCCGCCGAGACGCGCGCGCGCTGCTCCAGCGTGAGCGGACGGAACTCGCACACCGCGTCCCGACGCGCCGCCAGGCTCGCGCGCAGACCCGCCTCGTCAAACGTCGCGCCGTACGCCGCACACTGCTCCGAGAACGTCCGCAACACCTCGCCCGCCGTCATCGCGCGTGGCTCAATCGTAAGCGCGGCGATCTCGCCCGTGAAGAATTCGCTCACTCCGTTTGACGAACCGACGAATCCCGGCACGTCGCGCGCGACGACGGCGCGTCCACCTGGGAGGGGCACGGCCATCCGCTCCGCCCCGTCGAACCACACGCGCATCATGCCCTTGTTCAGCGACGCCACGGCGAAATGCCACGTGCCGTCCGCCGCCTTCGCCGGGTCGATTGGCCCGTCGCACTCCACATAGCCCGTGCCGTGAAGACCGAACGACAGGATCTTTCCGTTCTCCTGGAAGGAGAAGAGCACGCGTCCGGTTCCGGACTCGATGCGGAATATCTCGTTGTAACGGCCGAAGGCGGACGGTTTCACCCATGCGGAGATCGTAAGCGCGTCCAGCGCCTCCGGCAGCGTGTTCGGCGACACCTGCGGACCGCGGTGCTTCGCGTCAAGCGTCCAACGCGCAGGCGGCGGCAACCGCCACAGCGCGTCCGCCCGAAGAGTTCCGCCGTTCGCCTGTTCGAACAGAAGAACAAATCCGATTGCAGCAACGGCAAGGTTTTTCGTCCTTAACCTCATTTTTTCAGTACAACACCTCAAGATCAACAATCCCGTTTCGTGGTGTGGCGGCAACGTCCACGTACCGCGATTCGCCGACGACTGAAAGCGCAAAGGCCGCCTCGTGGCCGTTGACGCGCAGGGTCTTCGGCGTCTTGCCCGACGGCACGAGCAGGTGCGCCTGCACGTTCTTCGCGGGACTGCGCAGGTGGTAGCGGAAACCCTTCTCGGTAAAGATCCAACGCACGTCCACGGTCTTGTGCGATGCCTCGTAGCCCGTGAGGTAACGCCCTTCCCGGAACGGCGTCACGGCCCAGCGCGGCGCGAAGCGGATTTTGCGGTACTGCACGTCGAGGTCCTGCACGCCGGCGAGACCTTCGTCCACGGCCGCGAGAACCGCCGCCGCGCCCCACGCGCTCGGTCCGCCGCCCTGCGGCTGGCCCGTGACCGGGTCGTAGAGGAAGTAGAGCTTGCCGTTGTCGCGCTTCACCATCTTCGCCACGCGGTCGAGGATGTCCCAGCCGTACGCCTCCTCGCCGCACTCGAACGCGCCCTTCGCGAGCTCGCCCGCCGTGAACGGCGAGAGCGCGCCGTTCACGTACCGGCCGGGCGGATTGCCCTTGAACGACGGACTGTACGCCGGATCGATCGTGAACCATTCGGAGAAGCCCTTCGTCGTCTTCCGGCGCGCCTTGTACTCCGCCACCACGCCGCGCTTCTGCTCCGTCGTGAGGATGCCGCGGTTGAGCGCGTAGGCCATTGAGAGCGAGAGACGCTCCTTCTCGTGCGTGTCGAGCGGTTCGCAGTTGAGCGGCAGCTGGTGGCAGAAGAACGTGCCGTTCCAGAGATGCTTGAACATATTCGTTTTCAGTGTCGCCGCGCGCGCGCGCCACGACGCCGCCTTCGCGGCGTTTCCGAATCGTTCGTTGATCCACGCCAGCTGGCTCATCGCCTGGAAGACGCCTGAGTTGTCACCATGCATGACCGCCATCGGTTCGGAGAGAATCACGGAGCGGTTGCCGCCCGAACGCGGGTCGTTCGTGAAGTCCCAGGTGTCGATCGTATAGGGGCGCATGCAGAGTCCGTGTGCCTTGTCCCAACGCTTGGGGTTGCTCGTCATGTAGTCGATGCCCTTCTCGAGGCGCGGCAGGGCGCGGCGGAGCCAAGCGTCATCACCCGTCACGCGCCATGCCTGCAGACAGCCCTCCACCATCAGGTACTCGATGTCGGCCTCCAGCTCCAGACGCACGAGCGACTGGTTGTCGTCCGGGTAGAGGATGCGGCAGTCGGGCGGTACGAAGGTCCAGTGGAAGTCGTCGAGCTGCTTGATGAGCTCGTAGAACTGCCCGTCGGCGCGCTGCGTGTCGAGGATGAAGTCGAGAAAGCTCGTGAGGTCGTGTTCCCAGTGGCGGTAGCCCTTCATCTGGTGGACGTGGTCGCGGATCCAGTTGAGCTGGCACATGAGCGTGCGTCCGTCCACGAACACGAGCCGCCGGTCGGCCCACACCACCTTGCGCAGGTTCCACAGCGCGTTGCCGAAGTCAGCCCCCGCCGTCGTCAGAAGGCCGGGGAACGCCAGCTCCCAGTTGTTGTACGTGCCGCATTGGACCTTCCCACACCGCATGCGCGGAAGCGGATTCGCGAACTTGATCGCGCGCCCCGCGTTGATCGCGAGCCCCGCCGGATCGGGCAACTTGCCAACCGGCATCGGCTGCAGCGCCGCCGCTGCGCATCCCGCCGCCACAATGGCTGCCCCCAGTATGATCTTTGTTGCGTTCATGTGTAGCTGATCTTTCGTTCCCGGGCTTATCTGAAGGTGATGATCGCGCCGCCGGGTCCAACGGCGATGCAACTGCGGAGCGTTATTCGGTTTCACGTACCAGTTCGTAAAGGAGCGTGGCGTTCTTTGGATCGCGCGCCGTATCCGCCGTGAGGGAGAGCGTGCCGCCCTTCCACGCCACCGGCACCTCGCCGCGGCGCGCGCCGTCCGTGCCGAGCGCGTACGCCTTCCACGCGCCGGACGCGACCTTCAGCGACACCTCGGCCGTGCCCTTGCGCGCCCGCATCGGCAGCCCGCCGCGCTTCAGGAGGATGCGATGGTCGGCGTCCGCCCACTGGACGCCCGTGTTCTGCACGTCGGTGAGGTGCGTGAGGAGGATGCGCGACGATTCCGCGAGCGGCTTGCCGTCCACCGACGTGGCCCACACGGCCCCGTGCGCGCCCGCGAGCCGCACGTCCATGCCCGACGTCGCGAACGCGCACCCCGCGTGCCCGAAGCCGCCCTGTGTGCACGGCGTGTCGACCGACATCGTCTTCGCCGCGCGGTCGATCTTCGCGAAGTCGCCGCCGTCCGGAGCGTCCCCGCGCAGGTAGAGCGACACCAGCGCGCGCTCGGTCGCCTGCTGGATCGGGTCGAGTAGCACGTCGAAGCTCGCGCTCGCGGCCTTGGACGTGTCGAAGAGGTTCTGGATGCCGTGCGCGTAGGTGAAGCGCCACAGGCCGTCCCACTTCCCTTGCACGGCGAGCGCCGCCGTGTAGAGTCCGCCCTGCCAGCGGAACTCGCCCGGACCCGAGAAGTTCCATTCGGTGATCGTGTAGGGCATCGTGGGCAAGCGCAGGGACGCAGCGCGGTCCGCGTTCGACATGCCCGGTGTGGCAAGGGCGCCCACGCCCTTGCAGGAAACTGTCGGCCCTCCGGGATAGTCGAAGATGTCGATATTGCTGATGCGGAACGGCAGGTGCAGGCGCGTGCCGAGCCACTTCGGATGGTCGATGTAGAAGTGGTTGTCGAAGTAGTCGAGCCACTTCTCGCGCACGGCCATCTTCTCGGGCGGGTGCGGACCGTTGTTCATGTCCGTGAGCAGCGCCTTCGCGCCGAGCGACCGCACGAACCCGATCATGCGCGCAAGGCTCCTCTCCTCGATGTCCATGCAGTCCCGCTCCGATTTCGCCTTGCCGTCGAGCCAGCCCCGCGCGGGCGCGCCCTCGTTGACGAGGCAGATGAGCGGCAGGCCCGGCTCGTCCTTGTACGCGCGGCCCGTGTAGGGGTTCACGTGGTTGAGGAGGTTCCCCGCGTACGTCTTCCAGTTCTCGAAGCCCGCGTCGGTGAGGTGGATGAGCATCTTCATCTCCTGAAAGGCCGGCATCGTGGGCGGCGTGCGCCCGAGCTCCCGCACCATCTCGTCGCGACAATTCTCCGGCACGGTGCGGTAGGAGTAGAGGTCGATCGTCACGTAGATACCCGCCTCGATGCACTTTGCCACGAGGTAGTCCATGCGGTCAAGCGTCTTCGGGTTGAGCGTGGTGCCGTTCGGGTCGCCCGTTCCCGAGGTGATGCCGCCCGCGCACTCGAAGTGGTGCAGGCGCACCGTGTTGTAGCCGCTCCGCACGAGACGCAACACGATCTCGTCCGCCTGTTCCTTCGTCGGCCAGCAGCAGCTGCCCACGAGGTTGACGCCGTAGAACTTCACGCGCTCGCCGGCCGGACGCCCCTCGAACTCGAAGTGCCCGCCCGCGCGCTTCAGCCAGCCGTACTTGCCTGCCGGCGCGTCCTGCAGACGCCACCCGGAGAAGTCCGTCGCGCCGCCCGGACGCACGCCCTTCAGCATCTTGAGCGGCACCCAGCCGCCGCCTTCGACCGAGTATGTCTTGAGGTCGGTCGTGTACGTGAGCGCGCGCCCCTTCACAGAGACGGTGAACACGTCCTCGATCCGGTCGCCCGCCTTCAGCTCGCACGGCGGCTGGAGACGGATCGAGAAGGCGTCGCACCAGGCGGCGTCGTTGCTGAGATGCACGAAGCGCTTCTGGGGGAAGGAAAATGATATCTCCTCGCCGCCGGTCGTCGCGAACGTGACGCGCCGCACGTCGCGTCCGGTGAAGAGTCCCTTGCGCAGGTCGTTCGTGGGGAACACGCCGGACTTGCCGGTGTCCGTGCGCCAGGCCGCGCCCTTGAACGCCGTGAACGGCAGGTAGACGCGCGTGCCGGCGGCTTGCGCCTTCACGTCCCGCGTCATCGTGAACGCGTTCGTGGCCGTCACGCCGCCTGCGCCGTCGCCGCCGAGCGTCCAGCGCCCCTCCGCGAACGTCTCGCCGCGCGAGCCGAGCACGTAGCCCGTCTTGTTCGAGACGGAGAACACGGGCTGCGCCGAGTTGCTCCAGTTGGCGTAGTTGACGAGCCCGCCGACCGTGATGCCGCCGCCGAACGCACACCGCACGAACCCCGACCGTTCCAGCGTCACGTCCTCGGCGCACGCCGCCGCGCCGAGCGCCAACACCACCATTGTTGCCTTGATTTTCATGACACGGCACCTTCCCCTGACGTCAGCGGAAGATCACGATCGTGCCGGGCGTTCCGAACACGACGCCGAGCGTCACGCTGCCGGCGTTGTCGCCCGTGTTCACGCGCGTGCCCCAGCCGGCCACGGGATACCCGCGC
>ONRL01000091.1 GCA_900320225.1 uncultured Lentisphaerota bacterium | reverse complement strand
CGTCTGGTTGGATCCCTTGAAGTGGACGCTGTTGTTGATCTTCTCGAGCGTGGTCTCGTTGGCGAGACGCACTTCGCCGGCATTGTACTTGCCGGTCGCAACAGCTTGAAACTGCTGGATCGAGATGTTTACGTTTGCTAGGTCAGGCATGGTGGTTCTTCTTTCCTTTTGGCTTATTGGCTGCGCACGGAGGCGTGAAAGGTTGCAACCGCATGAATTGGCCGACTGAGGTGGCGGCGGCGGAAGCGGCCGCTAAACCCCGATGTCCACCTTGTAGTCCTTGTCGCCGCCCATCTTCTGGGCGTCCTTCATCAGGGCGTTGAGGATGTTGGCCTCCTTGAGGGCATCCCAGTAGCCGAGGCCGAGCTCGCCTGTCGCAACGAAATAGACGTCGCCCTTGAGCTTTCCCTCTTCTTTTTCGTCAAGTCCCTCGGACAGGGCGTCGAATTCGTCGAAGAGAATGTCGGTGATGGCCGAGGCGAAGGTCTTGGGGCTTCCGAGGACGGTTCTTGCGGTCTCCCTGCCGTACAACATCATGTACTGGAGAAGGCCGGCCTCGCTCCTGGCGAACGTGTCCGTGAACGCCTTGATGACAGCATCCTTTTCCTGCGGTGTCCTGGCGTTCGGCCAGTCCTCGCGGAACTTCTTCATGGCGGGGTCGAGGTTGTTCTCGATCTGCACATCCTGGAGCGGATTGTGCGCGCGGTCGGCGTGATAGACGAGCTTGTTGTAGAGCTCCTCGGCCCTCGCAAGGGGATTCGCGGCGTTTTTGATGCTGTTCAGAACCTTGGTGTGGTATTCGCCGCCTGGCTTGAACATCGCGTGTCCGGGTTTGCCGGTGGCGCCGCCGTACGCATCGGACATGAGGGTCACGATGTAGGCCGGGTACTTCCTGCCGTTGGGCTGCGGGACGAGCTTCTGCCCGGCCTCCGACGCGAATTCGTTGAATATCTTGCCGATGAGGTCGAGATCGTCCAGCGGAGCCGGGGGCCGCACCATCGTCTGGGTCGCTTCCAGCATGGCCTTGCACTGGTTCATGATGGTGTTGATCTCCACGACGCTGTTCGAGAGGCGCACGAGCGACTGGATGAAGCAGTTGATCTGAGGGGGGAGCTCGAGGCCGAGCTTCTGCAGCTCCGCGACAGCAGCCTGCAGGCGGTAGACGATGTTGAACGAGAACCCGCCCTTGGACTTGCTCAGCACGGAATCGAGTATGGCCTCCGCCTTCTTGCGGTTCGCCGCGAGGGCTGCCTTGCCTTCTGGTGAGAGGAGCTTCTCGAATCCGGCCAGCACGAAGTCCTTGTCGCGGAATGCCGCGCCCATGATCACGCGCACCAGCTCGTGGCGCTCGTTCACGCCGTCCGCGCGGTTGGACTTGAGCTGGTAGAGGTTGCCGAAGTCGATGAAGGTGATGTCGTTCCTGCCGATCATGAGGTTGCCGGAGTGGGTGTCGCCATGGAACTTGCCGGAGCCGAAGATCGCCTCGTAGAACCACACCTTCGTCGCCTGGAGGATGTTGCCCGATGCGCTCCGGAGGTCATTGTAGGTGGCGGAGAGCCACGACTGGAGGTTGAGGATGGCGGTACCGGGGATGTTCTTGCAGAAAACGGGCACCTTCTTCGTCTCGCCCGTCTCCGCGTTGACCACCTTGTCCTCCCACTTGATGCGGTTGGTGGTCTCGTCGCGCTCGAACACCGAGGAGGCCGCATTGCGCACCTCGCCGATTTCCTCCTTGAAGTAGGAATCGACCGTTTTGCCGACGGCGACCTGCGCGACGAGGACGTTCTTCTGCGGCGGTACCACGTCGGAGAGCTTCATGCTGGTGACGTTGGGGGCGATGGCCTCCAGGCCGTCGTTCGCGCCGCCCTTGATGTCGTACAGCTCGACGCCCGTGTTGATGTTCTCGGCCTCGGTGCGGAAGTCGAACTCGGTCATGTACTGCTTGAGCTGGCCCTCCCACGTCTTGTCCATGCCCGGAATCTTCTTCGCGGCCTCGGTGAATATCTCGGCCTCGCGCTGGACGCGGATCTCCGCGTCGTGGCGCATGAGCTTGACGACGAACGTCTTCTCCTTCTCCACTTCCTCCATGACGGGCTTGCCCTGGCTGTCGAACACGGGGCGGCTCTTGTACAGGAAGTGGTCGTTCGGATCTTGGTAGATCTCCGTCTTTTGCTGCTTGACAAGGAACTTGAACTTGCAGAGAAACGCCTCGCCGACGGACGCCGCGCCGAGGGACTTCTCCAGCTCGATGGACTTGATCTTGCCGTTCGAGCTGTTGATGATGTTCATCAGGTGCGCCTGCACGACCTTGCGCGGTATCGGCGCGAGGTTTGTCTTCATGTCGGCGAGCGCGTCGGCGAAGTCGCCCATGATCTCCTTCGGAAGGCCCTGCATCATCTTCTGGAGAAGCGGGCTCGTGCCCTTCAGGATGGCGCCGGTGAACTTGTTGAGCGCCGCCTTGTTGGCGCTCTCCAGCGCCTTCCCCTGCTTGTTCCCGAACTCGAAGGTGTCGGCGTAGCGCATGGCGGCGGCGAAGCAGGAGCGCTTGTCGGCCTTCGCGAGCTGCGTGAAGTACGTGGAGATCACCTGGCGGAAGAAGCCGACCTGCCCCGGCGCGTCCGACGTCGAGGCGGAGTCGAGGATCTGGTTGAGGCTCTTCTTGTCTAGCTCCGCCTTGATCTGCTCGGGCGTCATGTCCTTGTAGGGGTCGGTCGTGAGCGCGCCCTGCACGTTCGCGTTCGCCGTGTCAACCTTGAACACCGTGTTGATGAACCCCTGGATCTTCTCGCACCCCTTGTTCGCCATCGTCTGGATGATGGCGTCGAACTTCGCGATCGTCGCGCCCGGCAGCTTGCTCTCGTCGCGGAAGAAGTTGGCGAAGCGCTGCATTCCTTCCGGGCGCGCCAGCGCCTCGGCGAGCGTCTCGCCGCCGGACTGCGCGAGGTAGGCCTCCGAGAGGATGGCGGCGATCTTCGCGAAGCCCTCCTTCACGACGCCGGCGATGGGCGTGGCGAGGGCGAAGTCGAGGACGTCGGGGTTCTTGATGATGTCGACGATGGCGGTGAGGTTCCTGTCCGTCGAAAGCGCCTTGCGCAGCAATTCGCCAGGACGGTTCACGACGACGTCCGCGACCATCGTGTCATCGGAGAACACGAGGTCGGCGACGAAGTCCTTGACGCCCGCCATGCCGATGTCGTGGTGGACGATCGGCGGCGGTCCCTCGGGCGGCGGCGGGATTGCCTGCTGCACCTCGTCGACGCCGGCGGCGAGGGGCGAGGAGACCTTGAACTCGCTGTGATCGTCGTCGGGCGCGCCGAGCGGGACGTTCGCGACCTGCTCGAGCATCGCCTTCATCTCCTCGGGGAGCCCGGCGTTGTCGCGGACGAGCTTGGCGTGGTAGGCGTCGAGCTTGGCCTTGGTGTCGATCGGCTCCTCGTTGTTCGTGAGCACGCGCTCGGCGATCTCGACGAGGACGCCCGTGTTGTAGTTACCCTTGCAGAGGTTGAACGCGCCATCCACCTTGTTCTCGAGGACGAGGCAGGCGAACTGGCGCGTGACGCTCGTGCGGTCGCTCGCGAGGATCCCCGCCTCCAGGTCGTGGCTGTAGACTTCGTTGAGGAGGTTCTTCACCGTAGGCGCGCCGAGCGTCTCCATGTCGAAGACCGTGCGCCCGACGAGCCGCGAAAAGAACATCTCCGCGTTCTCGCCGAGCGCCACCTTCGTCTGCAAGTCGCCCGTGCCGAGAAGCGCGGAGAGCATGCCGTCCTCGCCCTTCACCAGCTTCGCCTCCTGTCCAAACAGGTGGAACGTCTCGGACTCCTGCGCGTTCGACGTGTGCATCTTGTACGCCACCTTGAAGAGCGTCGCGAAGTTGGCCTGGAGCGCGACGGTGGCGAGGTTCTTCTCGTTGACGGCGTTCTCGCCCTTGCAGCGGCGGTGCTGCGCCTCCAGGAGGTCGGAAAGCTTGCGCTTCGTGGAGAGGAGCGAGAGGGCGTCGGTCAGTTCCTTCGGGATTTTCCCCTCGCTCTTCGCAAGACCAATGGCGGCGCGGTTCACGGTGATGCGTATCTCCTTGTCGGCGCCGGACATCGCCGCGGTCTTCTTCGCCGCCGCGAAGTCCTTGGGGCTCACGGCCGCCAGCGACTCCGCCGTCCTGCCCACGCCGCCCGACGCATATCTGTCGAGCAGCACGCGCACGTACTGGCGCGTCAGGGGCCGGAAACGGGCCTCCATCATGTCCCTCATCTCGTGCCTGTCGGTGGTGAGCTTCGTCTCGACCGGGATGCCGAGCTTCGCGCGCACCTCGTTGATGCTCGCCTCGTCGATGCCGCCGCCCCGCAAGGCCTGGATGAACGCCTCTTTCACCTCCAAGATGCGCTCCGGCGAAAGCACGACGTTGTTCTCACCCGTCTTGTGGACGTGGTGGTTCACCTTCCTCAGCGCGTTCAGGACGTTGCCGTTGTCGTCCGTCTTGAAATCCACGAGGCCGGCGTTGTAGTCGCCGGTCGCGATCTTGTTGAACTGCGCGAGGCTGATGTTAGGTACTGCCATTGCGTTTTCTCCTTATGCCAGAGGAACCATACTCGTGTTTACACCCCGATGTCGACCTGATAGGAATTCTCACCGGGCATGTCGCGGGCGTCTTTCTTGATGGCGTCGATGGTTGCCTGCTGTCCGGAAAAGAGACCAAGCCCAAGTTCGTTCATGGATATGGACTTGACGTCGACAAGCAACCTTCCAGTGGAATCTGCAAACGTGTTGGAAAGCGCGTCGAAGTTGTCCGTGAGAATGCCCATGAGCGCGCTGGCGAAGGACTTCGGCTGGATCTTGCCGGCCTCTTCGAGCGCGCGCATCTCCACAACCACGCCTTCCGTGGCCTGCATTGCCATGCAGATCGAATTGATGATGGAGCCATACTGCAGGGCGAACGACTTGACGGCGGCGGTCTTCTCAACGTCCGTCTTGGCGTTCTTGATCTTTTCGACGGCCTCGTTGAGCGTGAGCACGTAGCTCTTGTTCGCCTTGTTGTGCTCGAGATCGGCGCTGGTGGCAAACATGTCCGTGAGCTTGCGCGCCTCTTCGGCCGGGTCCTGGGCGTTCGTCAGGCGGGCGAGGACCTTGTTGTAGTACGCGCCATTCGTCTGGAACGGGGCGTCCTCGAACGAGAATCCGCCGAAGCCCTCCGTCCCGAGGTGGTGCAGGAAGGCCGATATCTGGAACGGGGTGCCGTCCGGGTGGTGGTAGGAGAGCGTTTCATTGTCGTCGTCGACCCGCACCTGCCCTTCCGCCGACGTGCGGAAGTCCAGCGCGATGCCGAGGAGGTCAAGCTCGTCGCGCTGCGGCGCGGGACCGGGACGGACATACCCGTCCACCGTATCGATCAGCGCACGCGTCTGGTTGATGATGGTGTTCATCTCGCTGATGGTGTTGGCGAGGCGCGCCATCGACTGCACGAAGCAGTTGATCTGCGGCGGCAGCTCGAGCCCGAGCTTCTGGAGCTCGGAGACGACCGCGTTGAGGCGGTACACCACGTCGTAGGAGAACTTGCCCTTGGCGAGGATCGAGTCGAGGACCGCCTCGACCTTGTCGCGGTTGGCCTCCAGAGCCGCCTTGCCCGCAGGCGAGAGAAGGTTCTCGAGACCGCGCAGGACGAACGACTTGTCGCGGAACGTCGCGCCCATGATGACGCGCAGCAGCTCGTGGCGCTCGTTGACCATGACGGGCTGGTTCGTCTTCTTGTCGATGACGGCATTCCCGTTCTTGTCGAGAAGCGGCCGCGCGCTCTTGAGCTCGTAGAGGTTGCCGAAGTCGATGAAAGTGATGTTGCTGCCATCGACCATCAGGTTGCCGGCGTGGGTGTCGCCGTGGAACTTGCCGGAGCCGAGGAGCGCCTCGTGGAACCACGCCTTCGTGGCCTCGATGAGCTTGCCCTGCGCTTCCCCGATCTTCTTGCACTGGTCGAAGCAGGTATCGATCACGTGCGGTATCGCGGTGACGGGGAGGTCCTTCTTGAGGACAGGCACCTTCTTCGGCTTGTTGGTCTTCGGGTCGATGGGACCGTCCTCCCACTTGATCTGGCCGGTCGCGGAATCCTCCTCGAACACGGCGGAAGCCGTCTTGCGGATATCCGCTATCTGCTCCTTGAAGTACTTGTCCATCGGCTTGCCTTCGGCGACCTCCGCAACCATCACGTCCTTCGTGGGCGCGACGATGTCGGAGATCTTCATGGACTTCACGTGGGGGGCGATGGCAAAGAGCGGGTGCGGGTTGGCGTTCGCTTCGCCCGCTTTGGGGGCGATGTCGTAGAGATTCACGCCCTCCTTCGCGTTGTTGGCCTCCGTGCGAAAGTCGAACTCGGTCATGTACTGGGCGAGCTGCCCTTTCCACGTCGTGGCCATGCCGGGACCGATCGCCTCGGCGGCGGCGGTGAAGATCTTCGCCTCGGACTCCACGCGGCGCTCCGCGTCGTGGCGCATGATCTTCACGACGAGCTGCCGCGGCTCTTTTTCGCCCTTGATCTTGAACGCGCAGAGGAACGCCTCGCCGACGGACGCCGCGCCGAGGGACTGCTTGAGCTCGATGGACTCGATCTCCTTGCCCGGCCCCTTGCCCTTCGACTCGTTGATCATCTTCATGAAGTGCGCCTGCACGACCTTGCGCGGGATCGGCGCGAGGTTCGACTTCATGTCGTCGAGCGCATCGGCGTACTTGCCCATGATGTCCTTCGGCAGGCCCTGCATCATCTTCTGGAGAAGCGGGCTCGTGCCCTTCAGGATCGCGCCGGTGAACTTGTTGATGGCGGCCTGCTGGGCGGAGACGAGCTTCTCCCCCTGAAGTCCGGTGAAATCGAACGTCTTCGCGTACCTCATCGCGGCGGCGAAGCACGAGCGCTTGTCGGCCTTGCCGAGCGACGTGAAGTAGGTGGAGATGATCTGGCGGAAGAATCCGATCTGGCCGGGCGCATCGGCGTTCGCGGCAGAGTCGAGGATCTGGTTGAGGTTCTTGCCGTCGAGCTGCGTCTTGAGGTCCTTCGCCGACGTGTTCTTGTACGGCTCGTTGACGATGCTGCCCTGCGCGTTGGCGTTCGCGTTGCCCACCTGGAAGACGGTGTTGATGAACTGCTGGATGTTCTCGCAGCCCTTGTTCGCCATGGCGAGGATGAGGTTGTCGAACTTCGCAAGCGCCGAGCCGAGCAGCTTCGCGGGATCCTTGAGGAACAGCGAGAGATTCTGGGCGAAGTCCTCCTCCGTGGCGGCGACGGCGAGGGACTTGCCGTCGTTGGCCTTCTTGAACTCGGCGTCGAGGATGTCCACCATCTTGCCGAGGCCGTCCTTCACGGCGTCGGCGATCTCCGGCGCGCAGGCACGGTCGATAAGGGTGGGATCCTTGATGATCTCGGCGAGCGCGATGACGTTCCGGTCGGACGTGAGGATCTTGCGCATCGTCTCGCCCTTTTTGTTGACCGTGACGTCACCGACCATCGTGTCGTCGGAGAACACGAGGTCCGCGACGAAGTCCTTGATGCCGTTGAGACCGCCGATGTCGTTCAGCGCCTTGGGGACGGCTTGCGCCGGCTTCTGCGCCGGCATGGCCTGGATGACCTCGTTGATGTCGCCGACGATGGGAGCCTTGACGATGATCTCGCCGTCGACCGACTTCTCGAGCGGGATGTTCGCCACGTTCTCGAGCATCTTCTTCATTTCCGGCGGCAGATCCGCATTCTCGCTGTCGAGCTTCGCGTGGTAGGCGTCGAGCAGCGCCTTCGTGTCGCCGACCTTCTCGCCGCTCAGCGCGCGTTCGGCCATCTCCACGAGGATGCCGGTGTTGTAGTCGCCCTTGATGAGGGAATCCACGTCAACCTTGCCGTCGGACTTGTTCGTGAGGATGAGCGCGGCGAACTGGCGCGTGAGGCTCGTCCTCTCGCTCGCGACCATGACGCCTTCGAGATCACGGTCGTACACGGTCGAAAGGAGGGTCTTTGTGGCGGTGTCGCCGAGCGTATCCGCATCCAGCACGGCGCGGCCGATGAGCCGATTCACGAACGTTTCGGCATTCACCTTGAGGTCGACCTTCGTCGCGAGGTTCCCCTTGCCGAGGATCGCGGAAAGGTTGCCGTTGTCGTCCTTCATGAGCTTCACGTATGCGTTGGTGAGCTTGAACTCGCTCGTCTCGCGCACGTTCGCGGGCAGCAGCTTGAGCGCCTGCGCGACAAGGCAACGGAAGGAGTTGACGAGCGCGGTGTGCTGCTTCAGCCGGTCGTTGACGGCATCCAGGCCCTTGCAGCGCCGGCCGCGGGTCGCGTCGAGCTCGGAGAGTTCGCGCATCGAAAGGAGGCTCATCGCGTCCGTCACGCCGTATTTGACGCCATCGCTGCCCTTGGCGCTGTGGGCACCCATCGAGCCGATGTTCGCGTTGTCGCGCCTGGCCATGCGCCTGGCGCTCATGTTCGCCGTCGCCTGGCCTTTCTGCCAGTCCTCGTAGGTGACGCTGTTGATCGATTCAAAGGTGTATCCCTTGCCCTGGTTGGCGAACTCATCGAGGATCGACCTCACCTGTGCGCGGGTGAGAGGCGCGAAGCGCATCTTCAGGAAGTCCGTACGCTCCGCCTTGCTGGAGAGCATGTCAACTTCCGCCGGGAGCCCGAGCCGGTTGCGGATCTCTTTTATGGCTTCGTCGGTCACGCCGCCCCTCTGCAGCGCGTTCAGGAACGCAAGTTTCACCTCGAGGATGCGCCCGGGGGAGAGGATGACACCGTTCTTCGACGTCTTCCAGACGTGGTTGTTGACCTTGATGAGCTCGGTCGAGCCGTCATCTTTCGTCCTGAAGTCGATCTGCCCGGCGTTGTAGTCGCCGGTCGCGATGCTGTTGAACTGCGCGAGGCTGATATTTGGTGTTGCCATGGTTGTTTCTCCTTTTGCACGAAATTGTCTTCACCCCGTATACACGTGACAGGGGCGAAAGGTTACAAGACCCTCAAGGCTCGGTTGAGCGGGGCGTTCGCCGGCTGCGAGAGGTAGCATGCGACGACGTCGGCCTGGCATGGACGGCCCTTGCCACACATCCCGTACTCCATCCCATGGCGCGCTATTGGGCCGACACCCGCACAGGACGGACTGAACGCCCGTCGTAGCGGCCGACGCTGCGTCGGCTGAAATCGCCCGAATCGAAGTAGAGCCCCCACGCGTTGTCCGGATTAGCCGAACTCGGCGTAGAAGACCAGTAGTAGCCGCCCGAGCCGGGGTGGTTGAGATCCGAGTGGTCGCCGAGGCCGGCGGCCGGGAGGAAGATGCTCCTGTCCGCGTAGTCGCCCGTGCCCGTCACCAGACACCCGTTCACGCCGTTGGTGGTGATCCACGTGGTGGTGCACTTGTCGATGAGCGCCTCCATCTCTTCACGCGTCGGCATGCGCCACGGCGAACTGAGATGCACCGTCGCCGCATCAAGCGCCGCCACGAGATTGCTGGTCGAGTCGATATACCCCGCCGCGAAAAGGGCTGAATTGTTTTTGCCGTATGTCGGACACGACACGAATGGGCTGGCACCCATTTCTTCATCCGTGCTTGACACCCACGTCACGTCGGAATAATAATAATCATCTTTCCACGTCCCTCCGCTTCGGGTGTATCCCACCGCGTCACCCCACCAAAAGTAATAACCGTATTCCTCGGGCTTTGACGCCCCCACGTTACGCGACGCCCAGTACGGCCCGTTCTCCCACAGCTGGACGCCGTCGTCTACGGCGGATTCGCACCCAGGCGGCACGACTTCTGCAGCAAAAAACCTGAAGGCCGGGTTTCCGCCGTCAGGCACGTGCAGCCATGCGTCCTTCAGGTTCGCCTTGCCGAGCGGCCTGACATAGGGCAGAATCGAATTGCCGCTACCGTCCGTCGTGTGGTTGAACTCGAACATCGGCATGTCGCCTTCCATCCAGAAGCGCGTGATGCGGAAGTCGTTGAGCGGATCGGACGGATCCAGCTCAACTGCCATCACGCTCACCGCCATCGCGGCGACGACGCCCATCATGAGCTTCTTCATTTTCTCTTTCCTTACTCTCGTTTCAAGGCACAATGCCCCTACTGGCGAATTGGGCAATTTTACCATATTCCCCTGCCCAAAACAAGCCGGAAGGGAGTGTGTTCGACGATGCTATGGCAATGCGTTAGGCGAAGATCTTGGAGAGTTTGTCGCGGGCGAAGTAGGACGGGCAGGTGAGTTCGTTGACGACCGATGCGATGTCGCCGCCGATCTGCTTATTCTGCCCGTTCCTTTTCTGGACGGTCACCTTTCCGGTCTGAAGGGGCGTCTCACGCACATGCTGCCACCCATTCCCCTGGACGATCCTGCCTTCGTCCTTGAGCTTTTCGGCGTGGGCGATCACGTCGTCGAGGCGGCTGACGGCGGCGTTGTAGCTGTCCTGCGAGAGGCGCGGGCGGATGGAGTCGAGGTAGGCGTCGCGCTTCGGCCCCGCCTTCAGCTCCATGAGGGCGTTGTAGGTCTCGCTGTCGATCTTGTCCGGCACGGCAAGGGTCTTCGCGCCCGTCACGCCCTTGAGCGCGTAGATGACGGCCTTGTTCCGTACCTTGGAGGCGTCTATGGTGAGCCCCCCGTTTTCGTCGGCGGTGATGCCGGGATCGGCGAGCAGATGTGCATACTCGTCGTTGGCGTGACCCGAATCGATCTTATTGGCAACGTTGAGGAGCTTCGCCTTGAAAAGTTCGGCGCGGTTCTTGTCGAAGGAGAATCTCGTCGCGCCGGTGCGGTACTGGGAGTAGCAGGCGTCGTTGTCGATGCCCTTGACGGTGACCTTGTGCGTCTTCACGTCAATGTGGACGAAGTAGTTGTCCCAGTGGCGGTCGGTCTGTCCGGTCAGGAGGTCGAGCCAGTGCAGGCGGTTGAGCTCGCGCTTGAGGTCGGCCAGAATTTTGAGTTGCTCGTTTACAGGCAGGCGCCTGATGTCTATCACCGATAGCCCGGTCTCGGACGAAGTGGACGGCTCCTCCCGTCGTAGCAAACCGGGCGTCACGCCCTTCGCCTTCTCCATGTAGAAGCCGAACACGCCGTTATGCGATCCCGCCGAGTAGTCCACGATCAGTCCGCCCATGCCCAGGGCGACGGCAGCCTTCTTGGAGGCGAAGTTGAGGTTCACGGCCATCTGCCCCGTGCCGTAGCTCTTGGCGCTGCCGGCCGAGAGGGCGGAAAGTCCGGTCCGGCTTTCCGTCTCGCCCTTGAAGACGACGTGCTTGCCGTCGCTGCGCGTCAGCTCGTACACCGTGCCGACCGCGCCAGAGCCGAGCAGGTTCTTCGAGACGATGTTGGCGTCCTCGTTCGCGGGATCGACGTCGGAATCCTGAAGCCCGCGCGCGCGGGCTTCGACGACCGACGAGACGGAGAGCTTCCCCTGGAACACCGCCATCGCCTCCGCGCCGGTGAAGAACTTGTCGTTGCCGTACATGCTGCCGATAATCCGGCTGAGGCCCTCGATCACGTTTCCGATGCCTGCGAAACGTCCGAACAGCTTGTTGAGTCGAGTGGCTGACTGGGTGTTCACCCACTTTGCATTCTTGGCCGCAGCCATCAGGCGCATCCCCTTGCTGTACAGGTCCGAGTAGAGCGCGTTGAGCTCTTTCGGCGTCTTTTTGGGATCCTTTGCGGCCTCGGCGAGGACGTCCATCGCCTCTAAGACGTCGTCGCGGCATTCAAACCCATTGATGTGCGCCGTGTCGACATAGCCGAACTGGTTTTCGTAGCCGGGCTCCTCGCAGAGTACCGATTTCGCGGTTTCGACATAGTTGGCGATAACCTTCCGCATGACCTCGTGGCGGGCGGTCTTGAAGAGTTCCTCGGCCTTGGCGACCTCCCACTCAAGGGCCTTCACGATGTCCTTCGCGACCACCATCCGCCCGCCTTCGACGGCGATGCCGTTCTTGCGGATGTCCCTCAGCGCCGCCTTCATTGTGGCGATGTCGCTTTGCAGCGCGTGGAACTCGTCCGTGCCGATGGCGGCCGACGGGTTGCGCCGGAAGGCGTCGATCTTCTCCGCGATCGGGGTCCGCCGTGCCGTGCATCGCCAGCGCCTGACGCGGCAGCAGCTCGTTGACCTTGGCCTTGAGGATGGCCACGACGTTGGGATCCGCGTTCTTGCCCTGGGCCGCCAGATGCACCGCGAAGTCCTTCATCTGGTAGGCGAGGTGGTTGATCTCCGTCGCCCGTCGGTCGCAGAGCTGCCGGAGGTCGTTCACCTCGTTGAAGAGCTCCGCGTCCACGCCCTTGAACTGCGGATTCGCCTGCCGGACCTCGTCCTCGTGGCGCGATATCGCGTCCAGGTTCGTGCTGAGCTGCGCAAGGAGGTCGGAAAGGTCCTGCTGCGCCTTGACAGCGGCGGCGATCGCCTTGCCGACCTTGGTCGACGCGTCGAAGTCCCCTTTCTTGTCGAATGCCTCCGCGAGCTGGCGACCCGTGAACTTGTCGAGCGCCTTGAGCGTCTTCGCGGCCGTGTCGGCCGTCTTGGCGAGGAGATTGAGCGAATCGCGGCTCAGCACCCCGTCGGCCACGAGGTTCTGAAGCTTATTCTTGACCCGCTTCCCGTCGAGGCTCTGCGTCGAGACCTTTGCGGCCTTCATGAGCAGGACGTCCAGCTGGGACACCATCTTGCCGGCGGCCTCCAGCTCCGGCGCGGCCACCGCGTTCGCGCCCGCCTGCGCCTCCTGGGGCACCTGCGGCGCATTCTTCGGCTTCGCGGCCTCGACGCCACGAAGGAAGTAGTCCATCGACACGTTGTTGATGTTCACGTTTTGCACCGGCATGGCCTATCTCCTTTCAACTTCTCACCTTGTCTACACGCGAGGCGGTCAAAGGTTACAGCGCATCTTCATGAGTGGGGCCCCTCCGGGCGGATCAAGGCCAGATGATCTGAAAGTCGTCGGCAGCGGCGGGGAGATCGGTTCCGAGACGCGCGATGAGCGGTTCCCAGCCCTCGCTGGAATCAATTTCCTCGCCGTCGGGACCGACGATGGAATAGCTCGCGCCGGTCTCGTCGGCCGTCACGGAAAGCGACGCCTCGCCGTCGTGAAGCAGAGCCCCGCTGGACGATGACGCGAGCAGCAGGATGGCGAGGCGGATCGCCGCGCCGATCCGCGCGGCGTCAAGCTTCTGGGCGTCCTCGTCGGACAACACCCGCGCATACGGCAGGTTGTAGTCGATCTCCAGTTCGTCCGACTGCCACGAAAATGCGAAGTAACGGCTCTGGAGCCCGTGCCCTTCCACGAACATCTCGAGCCCTTCGTCCGATTCAAGCTCCGCCAGTGCGGCCTTCAGTTCATTGATCGTTTCTTCTTGCTTCGTGCTTTCCATTCTTCACCTCTCGTTCTTGTCGTGTTTGTACTGCCTCACTCCGCGAACCAGCCGGGCTTGGCGATGTGGGGGAGAAGGTCGCGGCGGAACAGCGAGCCCTGAAGGTCGTTTACATCGGCCTGCACATTCTTGGCGAAGATTGTGTCGTTCGGACTGCGTCCGCCGACAGCGGGAAGCGGCTTTGGCTTCGGCCCGGCGACCATGCGCTGGACGTCTTTCTTGCCCCAGTCGTCCGTTGAGACGACGCGTCCGTCTTCCTTGAGCTTCTCCGCGTGGGCGATCGCCGCGTCCAGACGGTTTATCGCCACGTCGACCTGGTCTTGCGTCAGGCGCGCCTTGAGGTCGGCAATGTATTTCTCGCGGGCCTCGCCGCCCTTCATCGCGACGAGCTTGTCGTAGAGTTCCTCGTCGATGTAGTCGGGCGCACGCGTAACATGGCATCCGGTCGCGACTTTCAGGCAGAAGTGAAGCTCCGGCGCCCGCGTCTTCGACGTGTCGACGACGACCGCGCCGTTGGCGAGCTGACGAATGCCCGGATCGTGGTTGAGGCGGTTGATCTGCGTTCCCATGACTTGGCTCGGATACAGCTTTCTCCCGACCGTGTTGACCGCCTGCGCGAATTTGGCCGCATGTTCTCCTCTGAGCACGAAAACGCCGGGGGCGATGATAAACGTCCCGAAACAGGCGTCGTTGTCGATGGCCTTCACCGTGACGTCGCCGGCCTCCGGCACGTTCACCATGTAGTTGTGGTGGTGGCGGTCGCCCTGTCCGGTCAGGATGTCAAACCACTCGAGGCGGTTTGTCTTGCGCATCAGTTCGCCCACCACCTTTCCGTACTGCGCGTCGGGGAGTTCCTTGATCTGCTGTGCGTTCAAGCAGCCTGGCTCCGTCCTCGGATTGTCGCGTCCGTAGTTCGCCGCCTCGCTGCCCAGGGCCTTCTCCATGAACAGGCCGAACTGGCCGTCGTGCGCGCCGACCGACGTCTTCGTCATGACGTCGCCGAGCCCGAAGGCGTCCGCCGTCTTCTGCGCGGACATGTTGAGCTGCGCAACGAGCTGCGTGTCCTTGTAGGAACCCTTGGAAAGCTGCAACCCCTCAAGGCCCTGGCGACCGGGAGCCTCGGGCTTGAAGATGTAGGTCGAACCGTCCTTGTATCCGACCTGGTACACGGTATTGACCTGGCCGCTGCCAAGGGGCTTGGAGGAGACGGCGTTGGTGCTGTCAAGCGCCGGGTCGGCATCCTCGTCGGGAAGTCCGGCAAGGCGCGTCTCGACGACCGTCGTCACCGCCGCCCGTCCCTCGAACACGGCGGCGAGCGTCTTGTTGGTGAGGAACTTGGAAGAATCATGGTCGGCCGCGTTCCGGAACATCTGGACGAGATGCGCGGTCTGGGTGCTCGCGCCGAAGATCCCGCCGTAGGCGACTTTGAGGGCACCGAATTCGGCCTCGACGTTGTCGGCCACGAACGACATCATCGCCTGACAGAACTCCTTGACGAACTCGGGCGTACAGGCATTGCGGTCCTTTCGGGACAGCGAATTGACAAGATTCTGAACCGCCTCATGCTTTTCGTACGCAAAGTTGAATATTGGTTGGTCTTTGTATTCCTGCTTTTCAATGCTTTTCAGTTCATTCTCAACGGCGCTGGAAAGACTGGCCAGTTCGCGGGCGAGGGTGTTCATCTTGCGGACAGTTGCGTCGTTGTGCTTTTCCAGAAACTCAAGCGCCGCCTTGCGAAGGAGCCTCTGCGTGTCGATGGCCGACACGAGCGCGGGGAACAGCTTTTTGACGAGTGGCTTGAACTTGTCCTGGAGAATCGGAAGGTCCGGCGCCGTGAACGTCTTGTCGATGAAGGTACGCATCGAGGCCATCGCGACCTCGCGCCGGATGCCGTTGAGGCGCTTGGTGAGGTCCGTCAGCATGCCCCGCGCCGACTCGAAGAGCGAATGGTCGAGCGGCATGCCCTTCGCGGCGTACGTCGTCTCCGCCTTTGCGAGGGCGTTGAACGCCTCGTCGATCTGGCGGCGGATCTTCGTGGCCTCGCCGTCAGAAAGCTGGCGCTCCTTCGCGGCGGCGAGATCGTCGATGCGCTTCGCAAGCGGCATGAGAGTGGTGCGGAAGTCGGCGGCGATCTTCTCCGAGCCGTGCATCTTGAGCGACTGGCTCGGGATGAGCGATTCAAGCGTCTTGTCGAGACGCGCGTTGATCGCCGGATCGTTCCCGGCCTTCTCTGCCATGTCGGCGAAGTCGCAGACGAGCGTCTGAAGCTCCGAGGCACGGCGGTCGGTCTGGAACATCGCCTCCATGACTGCGTCCCGCGCGCGGGCACTCGCGTTCGGCGGCAGGGAATCCTGCGCCGTGTAGAGCAGCTCCGAAAGATCCGCCTGCGCGTCAAGGGCGGCCTTGATCGCCTTGCCGACAGGACTGGCCTCGTTCCAGTCGAAGTGGCCTTTTTCGTCCTTGGTGAGGGCCTCGGCAATCTGGCGGCCCGAGAACTGGTTGATGGCCTGGAACGATGTCTGGGCCTTCTTCGCGGCGCCTTCGATCGCCTTGCGCGTCGCCTTGTCGAGACCTGCGGCGACAAGGGTGTCCTTGAGCGCCTTCACGTCAACCGGAGCCGAAGCCGTCTTCGCCGCC
This sequence comes from uncultured Lentisphaerota bacterium, assembly GCA_900320225.1. Lineage (GTDB taxonomy): Bacteria > Verrucomicrobiota > Kiritimatiellia > RFP12 > UBA1067 > RUG572. Next base: position 5,782 of record ONRL01000091.1, on the reverse strand, counting down.
CTGAGGAGCATCGCGTCCAGGTTGGCGGCAAGGCGGTTCGTCTGGTCGAGCCGGGTGTCGGCGATCTGCACCTCGGCCTTGTGCCCCTCGACGTTCAAGGCGCCGCGCTTGTCTTTGCCCGGCTGAAGTTCCTCGACCTTCGGCATGGCAAGGGGCTGCGGCACTTTCATGCCGCTTCCGATTACGCTGAATCCGCCGTGTCCGCTCATATTTTGCTCCTTCCTGCCCGACGGCCTAGACGGAGATGAGGCCGGGGCTGAAGGCCGGGGTCTCTCCGTCGGCTGGGGGCTCGTCTTCCGGGGTGACCGACATACCGGCGCGCTCCGCGTCGAGGCGGTCGGCAAGGGCCGTCGCGAACGCCACGAACTTGTCGAAGGCGTCGGGGAACTCCGCCGGGGAGAGCGTGGCGAGCGGGAAGATCGCGAACGCGGCGAGGAACCCCGTCTCGGGATCGCGCGCGACGGCCGGGAGCCCGTCCTCCATCATCCCGAAACCAAGGTTCAGAAGGTCGCAGACGAGCGCGCGGCTCGGCGCGGACGGCAGATCGTCCGCCACGAGCGCGGAGACGACGAGGCGGTCGCGCGCCTCGTCGTGGCGGATGGAGAACGGCTGGCCCCCGACGAGGAGCTCGCAGGAGCCGTCGCGCATGCCGAGGGGAATCCCGACATGCGCGGCGAGGGCGGAGATTGCGTCTTGTGCTGTGGTCATTCCGTTCCTCCCTATGCGCCGATCCTTGTCATGTATTCTTTGGCCGTGACATTCGTGAACTTCTTGACAAGCGAGAGCAGTGCGTTCATCTGCGTGTGGAGGTTCACTTCGTACCCGCCGGCGGCGCGATGGCCGATGTCGTATTCAAGGCGTTCGGTAAAGAAAGTCCCGTTGAATTGGATGTGTTTCAGGTACTTGCGCGCCATGTTGACGTCTCGCTGGTTTTCCGGCTTGATCTTGTCAGGATAGGCCGCCTTGACGAGCCGTTCGATCGTGGTGGCGATCGCATCCTTCGCCTTGGCCACTTTCACGTTCCAATCGGGATAGGCCATCTTGAGCATCTGGACGCAGCGGCTGGCCTTCGCGTCGAGGTCCTTGAGGAGCGAAGCCTTTATGTGGTCGGCGTAGACTTCCATCTGGCGTGCGATCAGGTAGGCAAGGCGCTCGCGGTCGTTTTTCTTGTCGAGGTACGCGGCCGAGGCGTAGTTTCTCACCAAGCGGCGGAAGTTCTGCCTCGTTTCCGCCTTGTCGTCCTTCTGAGTCAGCTGGATATGGGAAAACCCCTTGTTGAAGAGATCGTCGAACTGCTCCGGGGTGAAGGCGGAGGCATCGCCGAGTTCCGCCCGGACGAGCTCCTTGAGATCCGCCTTTGAGAGGTTGCCGTGCTCGTACCGGTCGAGGGCGTCCAGGACGCCTTCGGCGCGGAGTTCCTCCTTGGTCGCGAACGAGACGCCTTCCTCGACGCGCGTCTTGTAGTCGACCGTCCCCATCGCGATGGCGCCATCCATGAACATGTCGACGAGCTTGGCGTAGTTCCTGTCGATGTCCATGCCGGAGACGCTCTTCATGATGGGCTTGCCGCTCTTGTCCGTCAGCGTCGTGACGGTCCACCGTCCGGTGGTCTCGTCCTTGGCGATCTCGGTCACGGGGCGCCTGGCCCCTGCGAGCGCCTCGTAGACGGCGAACTTGCCGACGCCTTCGAGCTTCTTTCGATGCGGCCTTTGATCGTCTCCTCGTCGGTGATGCCCTTCTCGGCGCACTCGGCGCGCACGCCGGCCTCGCATTCGGCCCGCGCGGCGTCCTCGAAGGGCTTCCTCACCTCGTTGGCGATCACGTTAAACTCGGCGGTGACGCTGTACGCGAGGTCTTTCGACTCGTCGGAATGGGCTGCATGCTCGATGCCGGCGGCGCGGGCAAGCCAGGCCTGGATGTTGCCGTGCTTGGCCTCGAGGCAGGCGCCGTCGAAGTTGTGCAGGAAATCCGGCACCTGTTCGTTCTTGTCCGTCATCTGCGCCATGGTCTGGAGGAATCCGTCGAGGACGGTATCGATCGTGCTGAGAACGTAGCGCTTGACCTCCGCGTCGTCCTTGCCGGCGCAGTTGTCGTCCGCGTGGTTGGAGAAACCGGCCTCTTTGGCGGTCTCGAAGCACTTGGCTCCAGACTCCATGTTCGTGAGCTGGTTGCGCAGGTTCGCGAGTTTGCGGATTTCTTTGAGGCGCTGAATGAAAACCGCGGCGCCGGGGGGATTCGTCGCCTCGATGATGGCGCGGCACTCGTTGACGGCGTCCTCGATCTTGGCGACGTTCGGATAGTCCTTGAAGCTCTTGCGCGCCAACTCTTCCTCCGCCTTCTGCTGCGCGATCTCCTCCTGTTGGGCGATCCAGGTGTCGTACTGCGTCTGGAGCGTCTGCGTGAGGCGCGAAAGGGTTTTGCCGCGGAACATGTTCGTGAAGAAGTTGCCGCTTGCGAAGCGGACGTTCACCTTGCCGTCGGCAAATCTGACGTTGAACGTGTTGCCGTTGGTCGTGCTGCCCATGACGGTGATCTTCCCGTCCACGGGGGCTTCCCCTTGGAGAAAGTGTTTTTCGAACGAGACGTTCGCGATATGATCTACTGTGATAGCCATTTTCTTGCTCCTTCCTGTTTGCCCTGTTTACACGTATTCAGCCGACAAGGTTACAAGCTCAGTGTTTTTTACCGCATTTTCGCCGCTGTCCTGACCCATGAGGAATACGCTAGGCAATCGTCTGCGAAAGCTTGTAGTCGGTCACGACCGGGATGTCCGGTTCCAGGTCGATCACGAAACGCTGGGAGAGCGTAACCTGCCCGAAGCTGACCAGCCTGTCCATTCTGCTGCCCGGTGCGGCGAGATCGGCCGTGATGGTCTGGGTGATCGTGGCGGTCTTGCCGTCCTCGGAGAGCTGCAGGTCGTGCGTCAGGCCGTGCCCGTAGGTGCTGAGGATGGACAGCTGGTAGAGGCCGCTCGTCATGTCGCGATTGACGAGCGCTTTGGCGCCGGGGAGGTTGATCGCCTCCACGCCCGTATCGTAGGCGACGTGGTTCGAGGGCAGCTGGACCGTCTCGAGGCAGATCTGGTTGAGAAAGGTCGAGAGGACGCGCTGCTTCTTGACGTCGGGGACGAGGGTCTTGAAGGCCGTGATGAGCTCGTCGGCCGGCTTGCGGTCGTATGTCGTCCCATTGAGGACGTAGGTTCCGCGGTTCGCGTCGGCAATCATCGTATCGTGGATGTTGTCCGTGAACTTGGCGTCCTTGCCGGGCTGCATGTGTTCGCGGATGGTGAGGGACATGCTGTTCTTCGCCGCCTCGTTGAAGGCGGAAAGGTCCGGATCGTCGAAGGAGAAGCCGCGCCACTCGCGAATGCTCGCCGCGGTGTCCGCCGCGACGGCGTCCAGCCTGTTCGCGCGGACGCTCTTCTCCGCCACGACTTTGACGAGGAACCTGGCGAATAATCCGGCGCCCCGGGCGGGCATGTTCGTTCCATGGGCCAGGAAGAGGCGCGTCACTTCGCCGGCCTGTGCGTCGGAAAGATTGACGCCGAGCTTCCTTGCGGCCTCGGCGACGAGGTCGGCGACGACCTTCTTCTCTGTGAACGCCCCAATCTTCATCGGCGTGGAGGTCACCTTGCCGTCCACGTCCACCGTCGCCGTCCACTCGAACTTGCAGGGCAGATCCTCGGGGCTGGTGTACCGGATCGTGACGGCGCCGGTGGCGGCATCGCGCGAAAGGCTGAAGTTCACCGGGCAGTGCTCGTCGGTCTTGATGCCGTATTTCGCCAGCGGCTTGTTCCGCAGCGCGCTCGTTCCGGCCTGCGAGAGGAGGAAGGCGACCGAGCCGATCTGCTTCTGGTGGACTTCGCCGCAGAGTTCCTTGATCTTCCGCCCGATGTTCGGAATGTCGGCGTGACGGGTTCCGTCCGTCTCGAAGTGCTGGCCGTCCGGGAAATCGAACTTCCAGGCGTGGCGATTGTCGGGGAACACGGGCCGTTCGTTGTCGTCCTCGCCCGTCTGGTAGAGCGAGACGCGGCTGATGTCGCCCTCCATGGTCGTGATGCCGGCCACTGCGACCGACGAAGCTTCGGTGATCGAATACTGCGCGGTGGTGAAATACGGCACCTGCGGGAGCGTTTTGCCCCGGTCCAGGGCGTTCTCCGCCTCGCGGAGCGTCGCGCCGGCGTTCTCCAGCATGGCGGAGAGGGCGGCGGATTCCTCGCCCTCGAATTCCTGGAGGCCCCTTTCGATGTCTCCCTCCCACGCCTCGATGGTGGCCGCGTCGTAGTTGCCGGGGTGGCGGATGTCGGGGAAGCATTTCTTGATGACGTCGCGCCCCGTGAGCGTGCCGGTCTTGGCGAGAATGGACTCGAGCTTGGGGAGGTTGCGGATGACGCGGGCGAGGAAGAAGGATTCGAGCGAGATCCGCTTGCGCGCGCGACGCTCCGGGCCGGTCGCGGCGAGCGTGTTGAAGGCGTTGAAGGCGGCGTAGACCACGCGGCGCTTCTCGGGCGGCATGTTGGCGATCGTCCCGAGGGTGGCGGTGTTTTCGGCGGTGGTCAAGAAACGGCTGGCCTTGTTGTGCTCCACGCCGAAGGCGCGCTCGGGGTCGGTCTCCTTGAGGTTGAAGTCCGGGTTCGTGGCGATGTCCTCGAAGAGGAAGCGCTCCAGGCCGAACTTGGCGTTGGGATGGGAGGCGCGGATGTCCATGTTGACCTTGCTGGGCGTATCCAGTCCGGCGTACGTCGGGGGGAAGCCGGAGATGTTGTCGTGCACTGCGGAGAGCCCGTCGTGCCACTGCGAGAACATCTCGATGAGGCGGAGGCCGTCGGCGAAGTTCTCCGCGCTCTGCAGGAAGCGCCCGCCGTAGTTCATCAGGCGGTTCGCGTTGGTGCCGGGGCGGCCGACCTCTTGCATCGCGTCCATCTCGGAGACGCCTGTGGCCTGCGCGTAGAAGTGCGCCGCGCGGGCGAGCTTCGGCAGTTCGGAATTCATGTAGCCCAGGCCGAGCGCGGCGGTCCGCACCTCGGGCGAGCGGAAGGTCTCGAGCTTGATCTGCGCCGCGCGCGCCTTGGCGGTGCCGTCCGCGTCGATGGCGGCCTTGACGGCGAGGATGCGGCGGGCGGTGAGGGGCTTGCCGGCGTTGTAGTCGCTCATCAGCATCGCCTTCTTCACCGAGGCGGGGATCTTCGACTCGCCGCCGAACATGTCAATGACCGCTTTCTTGAACAGGTCGCGCGTGCGGTCGTTCACGGCGTATTCTTCGAACGTGCGCACGAACTTGTGGACTTCGTCCGTTTTCGACTGGGTGACGGCGAGTATCTTTCGTCCGCCGAGCGGCTGCTGGATCTTCGCGTCGATGACGGCCTTCGCGTCGTTGGCATCCACGCGCTGCTGCGCGAACTCCACGAAGGACCTGAACCTGCTGTTGTATCCGTTGACGTCGAGGGCCATTGTCTGTTCCTCCTATTCGATCGTCTGCGAGAGCTTGTAGTCGGTCACGACCGGGATGTCCGGCTCCAGGTCGATCACGAGACGCTGGGAGAATGTGACCTGCCCGAACGACTTGGGGTCGTTCATGTTCGCACCTGGGCCCGACAAGTCCGCCGTAATGCTCTGGGTGATCGTGGCGGTCCGGCCGTCCTCGGAAAGCTTCAGGTCGTGCGTCAGAACGTGCTGGTAGGTATAGAGGACGGACGACTGGTAGAGTCCGCTCGTCATGTCGCGGTTCACGAGCGCGTCGGAGCCGGGGAGATTGTGCGCCTCAACGCCCGTTTCGTAGGGAA
>ONRL01000333.1 GCA_900320225.1 uncultured Lentisphaerota bacterium | reverse complement strand
GGATCGAAGTCGATCGGCTTCGCGGTGCGGATCGCCAGGTTGCCGAGGTGCGTGAACTCGGTGATGTACTGCGCGAAGTCGAAGTTGCAGCTCGCCGGCTTGCCGCCCTTGCAGGCCTCCAGCCACTCGACGAAGATCTCGCGGAACATGTCGGGGTTGCGGCGCGGGAGCGTGCGGGGCAGGTTCGCGAACTGCGCGGCGCGCGCGGGTTCGAGGATCGTCACCTTCGCCTCCGCCGGCTTCTGCGAGCTGAAGAGGATCGTTCCCTTCGTGCCGACGTAGAGCACGCCCTCCTGCGGCAGCGGCGTGGCGCCCATCGCCTTCGGCTTCGGCGGGAGGAGTCCGCCGTCGTACCAGATCACGCGGCACTCGGGCTTCGTTCCGCGCGCGGGGTAGTCGAACGTGACCATGCTCGCGAGCGGGAACGCCACCTCGCTCACGCGCGAGCAGCTCGCCTCCACATGCGTCGGCCACTTGAGGTCGAGCGCCTTGTAGAGCGTGTTCGCGCGGTGGCAACCCATGTCGCCGAGCGCGCCGGCGCCGTACTCGAACCATCCGCGGAAGTTGAACGGATGGTAGACGGCGTCGCCGCACCAGGCCTCCTTCGACATCTTCTCGTAGGGCGCGTGCTTGCCCCACTTGGAGGCGAACGGCACGTACTTGGCGGGGCCGATCCACTTCTTCCAGTTGAAGCCCTCGGGGATCGGATCCTCCCAGTCCGCGTACGACACCATGCCCTGCGGCCACACGGGGCGGCGGCTCCAGGCGTGCGCCTCGACCACGTCGCCGATCGCGCCCGCGTTCAGGTATTCGTACAGGCGCATCGACGCCTCGTCGCAGTTGGAGTTCGCCGTCACCTGCGTGGCGATGCCGGCGGTGCGCGCGGCGTTCACCACGAGCCGACATTCGTCGACGAATCGCGTGAGGGGCTTCACGCAGCACAGGTGCTTCTTCTTCGCGATGGCGGCAAGGCACACGAGCGTGTGCCAGTGATCCGGGCATCCGCAGTACACGGCGTCGATCTTGTCGCCCTCGAGCCGCAGCATTTCCTCGTAGTCCTTGTACTTCCGCGCCTGCGGGAACTTCTTGAAGACCCTCTCGGCGTATTGCCAGTCGAGGTCGCAGAGCGCGACCACCTCGAATCCGGCCTTCTTCATCTGCGGCAGCTGCGCGTTGCCGATGCCGCCGATGCCGATGCCGCCCACGGTGATGCGGTTCGACGGCGCGTTCGCGCCGCGCACGGTGTTCGGCACGACCATGGGCGCCACGCCTGCGGCGAGCACGCCCCCGATGAAATGCTTGCGGGTTGTCATGTGGTCACTTCGCCTTTTCCGCTTCCATGAGCTTGATGAGGTTGAAGAGCATGCGCGGATAGTGGAACGCGCCGGCCCAGCGTGTGCCCTTCAGCGTGCTGGAGGGCGTGCCGTCGCGGCGGAGGTACTTGATGATCTCGCCGTATTCGGGATCCATGAAGTGGTCGAAGAACCACTTCTCGATCTTCTTGAACCAGTCGAGGTACTTCTCGTCGTGCGTGAGCGTGTAGGCGAGGAACGTGGCGTAGATCGCCTCGTTCTGCGGCCACCAGAGCTTCAGCTCGTGTTCGTACTGGTCGGGCTCGTGGCCCTCCGCCTCGTCCACGTTGCGGAAATAGATGATGCCGCCACCGCCCTGCACCTCGTCCCAGCCCCAGGCGAGCGACCAGTCGAGGACCGTGAGCGCCTTCTTGAGGAGCTCGTCGTCCTTCTGGAACTTCGCCTCTTCCATCGTGAACCACGAGGTCTCGATGGAATGGCCGGGGTTGATCGTGCGGCCTTCGGGCGTCTCGCAGGGCGTGCCGTCGGCGTTCACGATCTCGCGCAGCGCCTTCTTGTCGTAGTCGAGGAACGTGGAATAGACCTCCTTGAAGCAGGTGGCGATCGTGCGGTCGTACAGCTCCGTGTCGCCGCCGAGCTGGCGCATCATGATGGACGTGCAAGAGATGATCATCGGGATGTTGTGGGCCCGCACCTTCCGCGCCGGGTAGAACTTCGGCGGCAGGAGCTCGGGGTTGTAGTAGTACATCATGATGGTCTTG
>ONRL01000084.1 GCA_900320225.1 uncultured Lentisphaerota bacterium | reverse complement strand
CCTCATGCCGTCTGTCTTCCTAACTGACTGTCGATTTCTTGTCAGTGCGAACTCCTTTCATTTCGCAAGTTGCTATCGCGCTTTACTTGGCGCACCATTTTAGTAGTTCCTTTCGGTCTGCTAGAGTCAATTAGTTTCCGCTATTCCCGGCCCCTTTCACCGTCACGGTTGCGCCGGGGGCGATCGGGCGCTTCTCGCCGTTCCAGACGAGCACGCCGCGGCCCTTGGCCGGACCCGTCACCGTGACCGTGCCGTTGCGCACTGACACGCGGATCGCGCCATGAGGCGTGGGCACCGAGCCGTCCATCCATGCAAGACCACCAAGGTCGGGCTGCACGACGTATTCCTCGTAGCCCGGCTTCGTCGGCGACACGCCGAGGTAGTAGCGTCCGAGTAGGTAGAGGGGCGAGGCGCCCCAGGCGTGGCAGAGCGATTTGCCGAACGGGCGGCCGTACATCGCGTATTTCGCGAGGCCCTTCTCGTCGGGGTTGTAGAGTTCCCAGAAGCTCGTCGCGCCCTCGTTGAGCATCCCGCCCCAGTAGGCGCGGATTTCGTCCATCACCTTCGTCTGGAGCCCGAGGCTGCAGAGCGCCTCCAGTTCGTAGAGGGAGTCTGTATCTTCATCACGGCGTCGTTGAAGATCACGTTCTTCAGCACGGAGTCGCGCTGGGCGGCGTCGAAGTAGCCCCAGGCGAGGCCGAACATATTCGGATAGCGCGTGAGTTGCGGATCGAGCGTGCCGTCGTCCTTCAGGAGGTGCATGAGCGCGCCCTTCTCGGCGTTCCAGAAGAGGGGCACGATCTCGGCGCGCAGCTTCTTCGCGCGGGCGCGCCAGGCGTCCGGGCCGGGGCGCTTGATTGTATCCGCCACGTCGGCGAGCGCCTCAAGCGCCTCCACGAGCAGCATCTGCTCGAAGCTCGTCACGCCGCCGGCGTTGTGCAGCGGCTGCGGCGCCCAATCGATGAACATCCAGTCGCGGTAGCCGTTGCGGGGGCGCCCGTGCGCGTCAAGCCGCGCGATCGTGAAGTCCATCAGCGAGACCATCCGGTCGAACACCTGCTCCAGAAAGCGCCGGTCGCCCGTGTACTGGTAGTACTCGCGCACCGACATGAACCAGTAGAACGTGTAGTCCATGATCTGGTTGACGTGCATAACCACGGGATCGCCGCCGCGCTGGTAGAACAGGGAGTCCTTGCAGAGGTCCTGCGAATCGAAGAGGTAGTAGCTCATCAGGTAGCTCTGGCGTGCGTCCCCGCTCCACGTCCAGCGGTCGCGCTTGGCGCCCTCGATGAAGATCTCGCGCGTCGTGATCTCGAGCGTGCGCGCGGAGACGTCCCAGATGCGGTTGACGAGCGGGTCGGAGCAGCGGAACGCGCCGGCGCGCGCGAGCGGACACAGCTGCTCGTCCATCGACACCCCGCGCACCGAGACCCCGTCCAGCGGAATCACCTGCACGTAGCGCCAGCCGCGCGCCACGGGCGTGCGGAACGACTCGCCTGGCCCGACGTCGAGTATCTCCCACTGGTCCGTTCCTTCGGGATCCACGCACAGCGCCTCCGGCTCCGACTCGCCGTAGACGATGCGCACCTTCCCCTTGCCGGACACGCCGAGCAGCTTCAGGAATCCGAACGTCTCGCGTCCGAAGTCAGCGAAGAGGTGGTTGCCGTGGATCTTCTTGACGGAGGCCGCTTCCGCCGGTTTCGTCTCAAGAACGCAGACGGCCGGCCGCTTCGACGGCGCGTCGAACGCTGTGCGCGTCTCGGCCGGCGGCGCGGGGATGCCGCCAAGGCCGGAGGCCTGCACGCGCCAGTCCGCACGCCAGGAGGAGTCGGTCTTGATCGTGGCACCGTTCACATAGAGCGCGGGCGGGCGTCCCTGCGAGTATACACGCGCCGTGATCGTGTATTTCCCGGCGGGAAACACGTAGCGGTTCGAGACGACGCCCGGCATCAGTCCTTTCCCCGTGATGCGGCAGACGCCTTCCCAGGCGATGTCCACCTCCTCGGGCGCCTTGAGGTCGACGGTCTTCGTGAAGTCGACGAGCGGGTGTGCGGCGTACGACGCCCAGAACACGGGATAACCGCCGCCGAACTCAATCCGGCGCGACTGGAGGTCATTGCCGCGCCAGAGCGCGTAGTCGCCCGGATACCAAATCCAGGAGGCGTCGGCGCCGCACGCGGCGAGCGCGCCGGCCACAGACGCAAGGAACGCGATCCGCCGAAACAGGCGGCCCGCTGCGAGGAGTTGCCTTGTCATTTTCATGGGGAGTCGAATATTTATGTGATATGACATCGTTGGAAGCGTAGCACATCACTTGGGAGACAGAATCTCAAGTGCGTGCGGCGAAAGCGTGACGGTGCGGCCGGCGAAGCCGTCGTTCGCGAGCGTCACGGTCTGCTCGGCATCCGAAATGTTGGCGAGGAAAAGCCGCGTCTCCGTATCCGCTGAGTTGCGCCAGAGGTTGCCGATCACGGCGGGCGCGTCGAACTCCTGGGGCTTGCCGCGGTTCACCCAGCGGGGCCTCATGCAGATGGGAACCGTGGCGGGCGGTGCGGCGAAGCGCGCCTCGTCGAGCAGCGTGCCGTAGGCGAGGAAGTTCTTGTATTTCATCCGCAGGCGGCAGAGCGCGCCCACGATCTCGCGTTTCGCGGCCATTCCCGGCGCGGTGAGGAACGAAGGCGAGAACCAGCCCAGCTCCACGCCCCAGAGCGCCTCGCGCGTCTGGAGATAGCGCCAGGAGGTTTCGTCGTCCAGCCCGTGCTGCGGCGAGCAGAAATACGTGGTGTAGCCGGAGTAGACCGCCGGATAGAACGGAACGTCCTCGGCGCGGCGCATCGTCACGATCAGGTAGCCGTCGACGTTGTCCATCCACGGCTCGGCGCTGCCCTCGGTGGTGAGGAACGCGCCGTTCGCGAACGTGGTGGCGTGCGCCTGGGCGAGCAGCTTGCGGTAGCCCTCGAACCAGTAGGTGCCGCCGCCGAGCGCATGGCCGTGCGCAGGGTTGAAGCAGAGCTTGGGCGCGGCGGCGCCGATCTGGTCCATGAAGAGGCCGGGCGCGCCGATCTCCGGGCCGGTGATGCGGCGCGCGAGTTCGTTCATCACGTCCTGCCACTCGCGCGTGTAGGGACACATCACGCCCTGCGCGCGCTTGTTGCCGTAGCGCTCGATGTAGGGCGTGCCGCCGTCCTGCACGGTAGCGTATGGCTGCGCGAAGCGCCATCCCATCGTGCCGGCGTCCCAGAGGCGCCCGTTCGTGTAGATCATCGGCATCTGCCCCATCGCGCGGCAGGCCGCGACGGCGTTGGAGACGCCGGGCACGGCGGGGAAGTACTCGGGGTAGTTCACGTCGTGACCCGGCAGGTTCCAGCGATGCCAGTGGAGACCCGTCGCGAAGTCGGGATAGACCTTCTTCGCGGTGGCAAGCGTGTTCGTGGCCACGACCGAGTCGCCGTGGATGTTGATCCAGAGAGGCGTCTCGCTCATCGTCTTCGGGTAGTCGGCACGGCGGCAGATCGGCCCCTTGGCGGTCCACGGCTGCCGGAGCGCGAACTTCCGGTACAGCTTCGCCGCCTGCCACCAGTCGCCCTTGTAGCACGCCACGCACACGGGATAGCCGGGGCCGTTCCCGGCGCGGCCGACGTAGCCCATGTTCTCGACGGGCGTGTAAAACGAGACGTTCTGCTCACCCTTGATGTCGAAGTACTTGTCGTGCCCGGCGCCGTCGTGCGCGGCCACGTAGAGTCCCGCGTCCCCCAGGTTGAACGCGCTCACCATCGGGGAGTAGCCCATGTAGCCGACCATGCGCGGGTCGGGTACCTTCTTCGAGTCGCGCTTGCGCTGGATGAAGGCGCCGAAGTTGACGGACGGCATCATCACGTCGCCCGCGCCGTCGTCGGTCACGCGCTTCAGCACGGGGTACTTCGTGCGCGTGAGACCGAACACGCGGCTGCGGTTCGTCACCTCGAGCGTCCAGAGGCTGCCGCCGAGGCCCGGCTCGAGCTCAACCGTGGCGCGCACGTCCACCGCGCCCGGCTCGTCGGGGAGGTCGATCCCCTCGAACACGAACGTCGTGCGGTTGCCGTCGCGCTCGATGCGGCGCTTCGCGGGCGAGCGGTTCGACACCTCCTTGCACTCCACGCGCTTTCCATCCTTCTCCTTGGCGAAGAACACCTGCCAGAGGTCGATCTCGCGCGTCGTGTCGCGCAGGAAGCGCACGTCGCCGGCCACCTTGTTGACGATGCCCGTCACGCCATATCCGCGCGACGCGTCGGCGAAGAGGATGCGCATCGCGTCGTTCTCGAGCACGGGCGTCGCCGTCGCTGAAAGCACGACGGCCATAGACGCAAGCGCGGCAACTCTCCATTTTCTCGTCACTATCCTCATTGCTTACTCCTTTGTTACCCTAGACGACACGCTCCACAATGGGCAAGATGCCCGTTTACTTGTCTCTGGCATTCCTTATTGTATCGTTTCGACTCCGTACTCAGGGAAACGGCGGTCGCCGGTGGCAACGATGCAGTTGTTCAGGAAAGCCGTGGCGATGATGAATCGGTCGGCGGGGTCTTTGTGGATCTCTGGCAGGGCGGAAGCACGGAGCATGACGGCGTTGTCGAGCGGCAATTCCTTCATGCCGTATTGCTTGACGAGCATGTCGGCAAACAATGTGGGAGAGACGGGGAGCTCCAGTTCGCCACTCTTCACCTTTCTGGCAACCTCCCAGATTGAGATTGACGAGAAGCACAGCAGTTCGGCATCGCGAATTGTCGTGCGCGCGGCTCGTGAAAGCTTGGTGTCGCCTGTCGCAAGCCAGATGAGCGCACATGTGTCGCACAGAATCCGGTGCATCACGCGTTCTCCCATTCCGACGAGTCGTCGCCGAACCAATCGCCGTGCATCTTCACATTGCCCGCAAAGCCGGGCAGGGGGCCCAAGTTCCGCTTCGGTACGATTGGCACGATTTTCGCGACGGGACGACCATAGCGCATGATCGTTATGACCGTGAGCTTGTTCTCGACTTCTGCGAGAACACCCGAAAAGTTCGCTTTCGCCTCGTTGACATTCAACATCGTTGGCATGGTTTCTCCTTTGACGCCTCAATTATACCATATCTTGGACGAGATGACCAAGTTCAGATTTGGACGGGTTCGGGAGGGCGTTCGGGGCACCGAGTTTGCCGATGACAGATCGTGAGATTGCAGAATCCAATGTGTGAAGCGGCAGTGTGACGATCTCGTGGCAGGGCTGGGTGTGGGGACCATCAGGTTCGACTGCACTCCCTTCTTTTCTACCGGAAAATGACCGTCATGCCGCTGGCGTTGGCGAGGGCGCCGAGGATTGCGGCGCCGGTGTCGTTCGCGCCCGGCTCGTAGACGAAGCGCGCGGTCTCGCCCGCCGGGACAGAGAGCTTCAGTTCCGTCGCGCCACTGGCGGACGTAGCCGTGGCGATCGGTACCGCCGCGTTGCCCACGTAGATGGAGAACGTGCCCGTGCCTGTCACCTGGACGGGCACGAGGAAACGCGCGGTCGAAGGGAACGCGAACGTCGCCGTTACCTCGCCCGACGGAAGGGAGATCGTCCCGCCGACGATCCGCGCCGCCGGCGCGGCGGCCGTCACAGTGGCGTTCTTGTAAAGCAGCGCGGCCATCGCGGGGCGAATGTCGTATTCGTAAGCGCCAATGTCCACCTCGCCGTCGTAGACGCGCTGGATGCCGGCGTAGTCGGTCGTCGCGTCGCCCGCGAGGCTGGCGAGCAACGTCTGGTCGCCCGCGTTGATCACCGGGGAACCGGCGAGCGGACGATATCCGTGCGCGGCGTCGAGCATCGCCGTCTGGAGCGTGCCGGTGATCACGTTCGCGGACGTGGCAGGGTCGATCTGGGTGCGGTCTCCGCCCACGGCCCAGATGCAGTTGCGCACGTTCTTGAGGTTCGTCGGGTGAGAACCGTCCGACGCGGCGTGGTTTTTCGTGATCAGAATGGAATTCTCGAACCGTGCGCCGGAATGGGCGCCTGTCAGTTCGCCGTTCGAGGGGTGCGAGCTTTCGCCGAGGGAGATGTACGTGGTGGACGACATGCCGCCGCAGTCCCGAACGCCCGTGTCGGCCCTGTTGTTCAGGATGAAGCAGTGCTCGAAGCGCGAGTTCATGGAGATGGCCGCGCCGGACGTGGCTCCGCCGTGCGCGAGCGTGCACCGGCGCAGGATGCCGCCCATCACGCACCCGGCGTTCCGTCCGAATCCATTGGAGATGACGCAGTTCTCGATCAGGGCCGAACCCGAAATCCCGTTCGCGCAGGAGGGGGCGAGAATGCAGCCTCCGACGTTGTTGTCGAGAACGGCGCCGGTGACGTGAAACGTCGAGCCGTTCCGGAGCGTGAAGCCGCGCAGGGCCGAGTTGGGGAGCATCGTCAGGCAGCGCACCGCATCGTCGCCCAGGTTGTTGCCGTTCCCCGTGCCGATCACGCCGGTGATGGACGTGACGTCCGGGCCTTCGTCCGCCACGAGCGTCACTTTCGTGCGCACAATGCCGCGCGCCGGGGAATAGCCTTTCCCATCAGGGTCTGCCCTGTAGATCGCCTTGTCGTAGGTTTCCGAACCGCTGTTGTAGTCGCCTCGCGCCGCATGAACCGTGTCGTACTTGCGGGTGATCGAAAGGATCGCCGCGAGCGTCTGCTTGGCGGTGGCCGACGTGAGGCCGTCGTTGGCGTCGTCGCCGTTGACGGCGTCGACGTACAGGTCGCGCGGCGGCAGGATCTCGACGTCCGAATACGCGCCGGGCACCGGGTTGCCGTCCACGTACTTGAGCGCGTTGCCCTCGAAGTCGCCGACGGCGAAGAGCGCGGCGTTGTGGACCGTCCCGTCGCCGTCGCGCGTCGCGCCGAATTCAGGCCTGAGGCGCAAGTCGCCCGCCGCCGCGTCGACGAACAGGCTGTCGCGGCCGTAGAGGGTGATCCAGGGCCGGGACACCAGCGCGCCAAGGGAGGCGCCGACGTTGCCGGCCGGCGAAAGGACGCCCGTGCTGGCGTTGTCCAGGTAGCCGCCGAGAAACGCGCAGTTGAACGCCGGGGTGTTCATGTCCACGGGACGGTAATCCGTCGAGGTGCCAACGACCTTGTTCGACTCCGCGAACGTCACGTTGTGCGGCGCGCAATGGTAGAGCGCGCAGATGGAGGAGGTGTGCGTGTCGTTGTTGTTCGTGACGACGCAGGCGGAAAGGACGGTGCCGTATGCCACCGCGCCGCGGTCCGCGTACGTCGTCCCGATGCGGTTGCCCGTGAACACGCACCGCTGCGCCCATCCGCCGACCATCGCCCCTGCCTCCCGCGCCACGTTGTTGGAGAACACGCAGTCGGTCACGTGCGAGCTGTTTCCGTTGAGCGTCAGCCCCGTGGCGTTTGCCCAACTGTGTGCCGTCACCCAGAACCCGCCACCTCTGAGGGCATTGGCGTCGGCTCCGTCGGCCGTGCCGCCCGTGATGGTGAAGCCCTGGAAGTGGACGTCGTAGCCCCAGCTGCGCACCGCCACGCAGCGGGTGGCGTCGTCGCCGACGATGAACGTCTCGGCCGCGCCGTCCACGGAACGCACCGCGATCGAGCGGTCGATGGCCACGCGCGCCGGCCAGGTGTGTCCGTCCAGAAGCGAACTGCCTGTGTCGTACACGCCCTTGCGGACGTGGATGAGGCCGTAGTCCTTGCTGGCGGCCGATGCCGCCGTGATCGTCGTGTAGGGCTTGTCGGGTGAGCCGTCGGAATCGCCGCCCGCGTAGTCCGCCTGCACCCACTTCTCGCCCTCCGCCGGCCTGGCGGTGATGGAGATCGCGACGCCGGCAGGGGGCGGCGTGAACCATGCGCCGCCGTCCGCGCCGAGGTCGGGGAAGCGGCAGAGCGACCAGCCGCCCCTGATGACGAAGCCGAAGAAGGGCGTGGCGACGGGGAAGTCGGGCGCGAGGCGTACCTGCCCGGGGAAGGACTCGAACGCGAACGGGTACCCGGTTGGTATGGTACACGCCACGCCGTTCGTCTGCACGGCGACGTTGGCGCCGATGGTCATCACGCCCGTCGCCGGCGCCCGCGCTTCGCCCGTCGCCTCGATCGCGCCGATGTCCATGTGCGCGCCGACCACGCGCGGATTGCCCGCGAAGTCCGTGTCGAGATATTCTTCTGGCACGAAGCGTGCGGCCACGTCACGACCCGCGTCGCCGCCCGCGTCGCGCAGGACATTGTCTTCAACGAAGGAGCAGCTGGCGGAGTCGGGCGACCAGAAGTACTGGATGGGCGAGACGCCGACCTGGCAGTGAGCGGGTTCGCCCTCGGTCGCGATGCGTCCGCCGGTCGCGGTCTGCACGCAGTTGGTGGTGTAGACGATGACGTCGTTTGCGGTGCTGGTCGCCGTCGCCTGCTCGCCATTGCCGAGGAACGCGCAGTTCCAGACCAGATGCTTGTTGCTCGTGTTGTTCGGCGCAAACCCGTAGCAGGTGTTGTTGAGGAACGTGCAGTTGACGACCGTCGAACTTTGGACGATCGCGAAGATGCAGCCTGCGCGCCCACTCGCGGGTCCGTTCGCCACGAAGAGGCAGTTGTAGGCGGCGTCGGTGCGGTAGAACACGTGCGAGGTCGACGTGGCGGTGACGCCCCGGTTGCCCACGAAGGCGCAACGGATCGGGACGATGCCGCGCGAAAGGGCCGCGCCCAGGCCCGCGCGGCAGTTGACGACGTCGCAGTCGACCAGATAGCAGTTCGAGGAGCCGGTACCGCCGCACACGCCGCCGGCGCTGTCGAAGTTGTTGTTGCCCGCGCCTCCCCCGGCCGTGGCGCCGTCGCGGATGGTGAAGCCCTCGATCAGGACGTCCGCGACGTTGGCGATGTAGATGCAGCGGTGCGCCGTGCCGTCGTTGGCGATGCCGCTCAGCGTGTTCGCCCACTGTCCGACGATGTGCGTCTTGGCCTTGCCGTTGCGCGAGACGAGGTGGATGCGCTTCGTGATCTGTACGACGGCGGGATTGTTGTACCCGCTCGCCGTCCACGCCGTCGTGTCGGAGTACTCGCCGTCGTCGACGATCACGGTGTCGCCGGCAACGCAGAGGTTGACGGCCGCCTGAATGGTCTTCTTCGCCGTCGCCCAGCTCTTGCCGTCATTGGCGTCGCTGCCGGACTTCGACACGTAGTTCGTCGTGCCGTTGTACTTGCCGGCGAGCGTGAAGCCGCACACGGGCGCGGCGGCCGCGATTCCCAAAAGACAGAATACGATTGCTTTTTTCATGCTGTTCCTTTTGCCTTTCGTTCGGAGGCAATGCATATTATACACCAAGGGCACGCAACAACAGGAAGAACTGCGAAAAAAATTTCCGCCAAAGATGCGAAGGCGACACGGCAGAAGATCACTTGGAAAGCACGAGGCGGGCGTGTGCGGCGTAGGCGCGGCGCGGATCGGCGGCGTACGCCTCCAGCGTCCGGCGGCCAAGCCCGTCGGACGTGTCTCCGAGGTTGAAGATCGCCCGCGCAAGGCAGAGTTCCTTCAGGACGCGCGTACGCTCGCGGTCCCCTTCCCGGTTCGAGTAGTTGCGGATCGGCGGAATCGCCGCGTCCGGGCGCAGGGCGTGTCCGCCCACGCCGGGCAGGCGCAGGAGGCGCGCCAGCGGCTGCACGCCCGCCGGATCGCCGATTCCCTCGTAGGCGAGTGCGAGTGCGCGGAAGTGCGAATAGTGCATGTCGGCCGTCAGTTCCGCCGCCTTCGCGTCGAGCGCCTCGCGCGCGGCCCGCGAATGCGCGCGGCCGAGCGCGATCGCGTAGCTGTCCGTCCAGCTGACGCTCCGCATGAACTGGCTCATGCCCCGGTAGTTCCAGCCCTTGTCCCACGACGACGCCTTGAACTTCGCAAGCAGCGTCGCCTCGCCGGTGCGGTCGCCCATCATGCCCAGCACGTGCGCGTACACGAGCTTCGCGTCAGGGTTCTCAATCGTCAGCCAGGCCTCCTTCAGACGCGGGATCGCCCGCGCAGGGTCGCTCATCAGGACGGCGAGTCCCTGGTAGTCGTACGGGAGCGACTGGACGGCCCGGTCGAAGTCGGCGTCCTTCGGCGGGAAGTTGTCAACCATCTCCAGCGTCTCGAACGGGAGGATTCCCTTCTCGGCGAGATGGTGCTGGAGCGCCTTCACGCGGATCGACCGCACCGGCACGCCGGCGGCGACCGCCATGGCCGACGCGACGCCGGCGGCGTACCCCTGGTTCTGCACGTCCGGTACCATGCGCAGGATCGGCATCGCGTCGCGGTGCGCGCTCATGCCGAGGCCCGTCACCAGCAAGCCGTCCAGCTTCTTCGGCAGGAGCGCGCGGTACGGCAGGTTCACGTACATCGGGGCATGCGGCGGATCCTCGATGAAGAACTGCGGATCGCGCGTCTGGCCGTGCGTGTCGAAGTTCGAGTACGTGCGGCAGATCGTGTCGGGATACGTGCGCTCCAGCATCACGTCGTGCGGCGTCACGTAGAACGCGCCGATCAGGCGGCGGCGCTCGCGCGAACCGGGAATCTGCGCCTGGTCCCACGTGTCGTCGGGCATGCTGAGGCGCGCGCGCAGGCCGAAGAACCACAGGTCCTCCGCGTCGGCGTCGTTCAGGAATCCGACGTCCGTGTTGCGTCCGCCGCCCGTCTTGTACTGCGGCGCCTGCCCGACGCCCTGCACGGAGAGCTCGTCCGCGGTGATGAACTCGGTCTCGCAGCCGGCCGACGCGGCCAGGTCGGCGTTGCCCGTCGCGTCGATGGCCGTCTTGCAAACGACGCGCCCGCACGTGCCGTCCGGCAACACCGCGATGACGGCCGTCACGCGCCCGTCCTTCGTCTCCACCCCGGCGGCGAAGGAACCGAACCACACGTCGCCGCCCGCCTCGCGGATGGAGCGGCGGTACCACTCGCCCTTCGCCGCATACGGCACCGTGCCGGTGGCTTTGCGTCCGGCGTCAATCTCCTTCGTGAAGCCGACGCGGTTCCCGAAGTAGTACCCCGTGATGCAACCCTCCGTCGTCTGCCCGCCCAGACGGTCCATGAACTCGAGCACGAGCGTCTTCGCGCCTTGCCGCGCCGCGGCGATGCCGGCCGGCGCGCCGCCCGTGCCGCCGCCAGCCACGACCACGTCGTACGACGCGAGGACGGGAAGCGGAGGAAGCGGCGAGAGCGCCGCTTCGCCGATGCGGCCGCGCAGGAGCGCGGCCCTCCCCGCGGCGCGCCCGACCGCGACGGCGTCGGTCCCCTTCTCCGCGCACGGGCCGGCGACAAAGACGCCATCGGGCAACGACGTGAACGTATCCGGCATCGTGCACGCGATCCGGTCGGCCGCATCGGCCTGATCTGGCGTCCACGTGCGGTCGCGCGCAATCTGTTCGGCCACGAGGAATGAACGCGCGGAACCGTCGGCGAACGGCAGCATCAGCTCGTGGACGTGCATCTTCCCCTTGCGGTCGATCGTCGTGAACGTGCAGGGGAGGTCGCCCGCCGGGAACGCGCGCCGCGCGCCGCCCGCGCGCTCGGCGAGGCGTCCGCGTACGGTGGCGTCGACGAGCACCTTCGCGCGAACGGACTGGAAGCCGTTGCGCGACGCAACCACCACGCCCGCGAAGTTCCCCTTCGCGTCGCGCAGGATGTCCGTCGCGGGAAAGCCCGTCCGGAACGGCACGCCCGCCGCGAGCATGGACTTGTCCAGCCCGCGCTTGATCAAGAACGGCGTCGCCGTGTCGCACAATTTTTCGGGGACCGGCGCAAGGACGCGGAGGACGCCGGGCTCCTGGCGCGGATAGTCCGCCTCCTGATGCTGGACCGCACGCACGTAGCGGCACGTCGCCGCCGCGCGACGCTCGAACGGCGACAGGCTCATCCGCTGCCCGTAGGCGTTGTCGGCGCGCGTCAGGTCGGCGAACGGCTTCCAGGACGCGCCGTCGTCAGAAATCTCGATCACGACGCGCGCGGTCGCGTAAAGGTCGGGGGCGTTCTTCCTGAACGAGGCGTCTTGGCGCACCTGCACGGGAACCATCGCGGAGACGCCTGAGATCGGCTGCACGGAGCCGAGGTCGGCCGTCAGCACGATCCGGGCCGCATCGGCGGCGTTCGTGGAAAGCGTCGCCGCAAGCGGGACCGGCTTCGCATAGAGCGGATTGAATATCTCGCGGACGACGGGATCGGACGGGTCGTCGGACGGCAGGCGGTCCAGCTGGAACGTGGCGGCGCGGTCCTCGCCCAAGTACGCGCGCGGCGCGACGAGGAACACGGACGCGCCGGCCTTCTTCGCCGCGATGGCGGCGCGCACACCGTCCACCGTGCCGCCCACCACCACCACGTCCGCCTCGCGCAAGGTCGGCGGCACGGGGGCGATCGCATTGCCGCATGCAGATGCGGCCGCCAGCATTCCGAAGAGGCAGATTACGGCTCCTCCTTCACGCATGCAGCCACCCCTTGCAAATCGCCAAGCAGTACAGAGCGTAGACCACCCCTAGGACGAAAATCAGGCCGAACGCGACGCAAACGGCCGTCCACCAGCCGTTCCACGCCGCGACTTCGCGGTTCAGACGACGCACGTCGTACGAGAACGCAAAGGTAGGCGTGGCCGTGGATGCAACGGCTGATGAAAGCGTCGGCGGAGCCGGACGTGCGGAGGCGGACCGTTCCGTCACCGCCGGCTTGGGCTTCTCGGCGTGCGTCTCCTTCAACGCGGCGTCTTCCTTGAGAAACGCGAGCCGTTCAACGAAGACGTCGCGCGTGCGCGGATCCTTTTCATTCGCGATGAGGTACTGTAGATCCTCCGCGCCGAGGCCCTGTACCACCTCTTTGAAGCACTGCTCCGAGACTTCCTCGGTCAAGTCGTCCGGGAAGATCGTCTCGTAGAAGACAAGGGCGATGTACTGTTTCGCGCCCTGCGGCGCATCGTTAAAATACCGCGCGTGCTTGGCATGCTGCATGCACTTCGCGCACGCCTCGCGGAGCTTCGCTTCCGGGATGATATCCGTCTTGTCCACCACGTCCCCTCCTTCATGCACGTTCCAGCCGGGCGAGACGCTTGATGATCTCGTTGAGCTGGTTGACGATCACGGTTTCAGCCTGGCGGTTTCCCCGCTCCAGTTCACGCAGGATTCCGGGCAATCGGACAATCGCCAGGACGACGACGACCTGGACGAACACAACGAGAACGGATACGAGAATGACCAACGACGTCTGGATGATGTTTATCATAGCATGTTCCTCCGATACGGCATTACGCGCAAAGTGCGGCCTTCACTGCATCGGCGAAGCCGGGAATTGTCGTGAGGTCCATGCCCCAGAAGTCGGATTTGCGGAGGATGTCGTCCACGGAGGGGTTGGCCTTGAAGTAGGCCATCACCTCGGGACTGTCGTTCACGGCGTCCGTGCGGTAGAACTTGATGAGCGACGCCATCGAGCCCGTGAGGCCGGGCGGCAGCTTCCCGAACATCTTCAGGTAGTCGAGGATCGTGGGCAGCACGCGCACCTTCCACTTCGAGACGCTGTTGAGGCAGATCGAGAGC
>ONRL01000314.1 GCA_900320225.1 uncultured Lentisphaerota bacterium | reverse complement strand
ACGGCGGCGGCAACATCCGCAAGCGCAAGCCGTTCGCGATCTGGCAGAACTATCCGCTGCACGAGGAGCGCTGGGAGGACGACTGGTTCAACCTCAACTTCGTGGGACGCGCGAACTGCAACCGCTGGGGCCTCTACGACATGCACGGCAACGCGGCGGAGTGGACGCGCAGCGACTATGCGCCGTATCCGTACGTCGACGGCGACGGGCGCAACGACGGAAATCCGCTTGCGAAAAAGGCCGTGCGCGGCGGATCGTTCGCATCGCGTCCGCGCGACGGCACGAGCTCGTACCGCCTCGGATACGACACGTGGCAGACCGTTTTCGACGTCGGTTTTCGCGTTGTGCTGGAAGAGGAATGAGGCTCTTCCGCGCATAAAAGAACGCCGTTCAAATTGCGAATTTTCCGTCCGTGGAAGCGGGCGGAGAATTTTTTTGCGCTTGTCGACATTTTTGGTTTGCAAGAGGGGAAAAAATTTTGTATCATATGTCCAGACAAGCGGAGTTTGCGTCGATGTTCGGCGCGCCGTGCGTCAACGAAAAAAAGGATAAGAAGAAATGGCAACTGCTAAGAAGGCCCCTGCTAAGAAGGCTCCTGCTAAGAAGGCCGCCCCGAAGAAGGCGTGCGCGAAGAAGTGCTGCGCGAAGAAGGCGCCCGCTAAGAAGGCGGCTCCTGCGAAGAAAGCGGCTCCTGCGAAGAAGGCCGCCGCGAAGAAGGCCCCTGCCAAGAAGGCCGTGAAGAAGGCCGCGAAGAAGTAAGATTCCTGCGCAGTTCCCAAAACTGCTGGAGCTTGCCCGTGCCGATCGGCGGGCAAGCTCTTTTTTGACGGAAGAAGTCATGGGCAAAGTCGTTTTTCTGGGAGTCGAAGGCTCCGGCAAGACCACGCTGGCGATGGCGCTCGCGAAGGCGTTCGCGCGTCATGCCGACGAAGGGTGGTACCTTCGTCCGGAAGGGCGCGGTGCATACAACTTCGCGACGGTTGCGCCGAATGACTTTGCAACCGACGGCTTTCCCGCGCAGACGTCCGCCGCGCGCGAGATGATCTGGACGATTGCGCGCGATGGCAAGGACGTTGGCGGCATCCGCATTCTCGACTATCCCGGCGAGATCTACCGCCTCGCGTTTCTCGCCGCCGAGGACGAGGCGGACCCAGAGGCGTTCCGCGCGCGTGCGGCGGCGAACGCGGAGGAGCTTGACGTACTCAACCGTGCGATCGAGGAGGCTGAAAGCCTCTACGTGCTCTTCAATCTACAGGACGCGCTCAACTTGCGCGGCGACGATTCCAACCGCAGCGCGGTGTGGGTGACGAACGAATGCCTCAAGCGCCTCAAGGCGCTGCCGTCGAAACCGCGCGTGACGCTCGTCTTTACGCAGGTCGACCGTTATCAGACCGAAGACGATTTTCTCCACTCGTTCACGCCCGCCGAACTTGACCTCATCGGCCACGACCATCCTGACGTCGATTGGATGATGGTGAGCGTGCTCGTGCCGCCCGATTCCGAATTCGGCATCGACGCGTTCGTGCGCCGCGTGACGGGCCTCGGCACGTTCGGAGTTCCCGACGGACGTCCGCGTCAGCACACCGCCGCAGGTGGCGCGCTTGCGCGCCTCGCGGCGCAGCGCAAGGAGGATGCGCATGATCGAAGCGGCGAGCCCCCGCTTCTCCCAAGGGAGGGTCGCGCTCCTGCGCGACCGAGTAGGTCTAGTTTCATCTGGCTCGTGTTGATTTTCGGCGCGGTTTTCGGCGCGGCCTATTTGGCCGTGACGTTCCTTCCCGGCACGTTCTCCTGGGGGAAACGGCATCTCGCCGTTTCCCAGGGCGCGAACGCCTTCTCGAATGAGACGAACGTTGTTTCCAATGTCGTAAATGTCGTTTCAAACAGCGAATGCGGTTTCTAATCAAGCGACTGTTGTTTCCAACATGGTCGCCTCGTTGAGCGCGCGTGCCGAGCTCGCCTCCGAAATCACCGCCGCGCTTGCTGCTGCGCGCGCGTGCGCCACGCCGCAGGATGCGCGCGAGACGCTCTCCTACGCGGCGGAGGCGCTTGGCTCCGCAGAGGCCCTCTACGAATGTGCGCGCGTGGACGATTTCCTCGGCTGGGGCGCGTTCGTGCGTACGCGCGACGAGAAGTCGCGCAATCCGCCGTGGCCGGACTGGCTGCGCCGCATCGACCTGCTCGGCGAAAGCAAGGCCGTGTTCATGCAGCGGCCCGCCACGAATGACCTTGTGCATCGCGCGCAGGCGCTCGAGGGCTACCGTACGGCCGCGGCGCGCGGCGTGTCGGCTGCCGTGGATGCGCTTGCGCGCCATGCCACGCACGAGAACGACAAGGACGTGCGCCGCTCAGGCAAGGCCAACTCTCAGCCGCCTGCGCCCCCGTCGCCTGCTGCGCCCCCGTCGCCCGCCGCGAGATCGGAGGCGAAGTAAATGGCGGGTGCGTTCCCACTCGCCGTCTACACGGCGTCGCATGGGCTTTCGTGGACGTACCTCCGCAGCGCGATCGACTATGCGGCGCTGGACCGTTGCCGCAAGCTTCTCGGTCCGCTCCCTGATTTCGACGCCGGCGAGGCGGGATACGAGGGCGTGGCGGCGGATGGTCCGAACGTGTTCGCGATTCGTTGCTTCCGCGCGCCGAAGTGGGACTTCATGGGACGCGACGCGCTCTACCTCGCCGTCTCGTGGATCGCGCGCGCGCGTGCCGTGTCCGTTGATTTCGAACATCTCCTGCGCGCGCCCGAGCTGAACGTGCCCACGCACACGCCGCCGCTCATCTTTCACTGCGATGCCGCCTGGACGCCTTTCCCGAACGAGCCAATCGAAGGCGACCGCGTCCTCTTCCGCCGCCCGCTTGCGGTTCCGTAAGGAAGAAAATGAAATGGTAGCGGTTGTGAAGGCATTGCTGCTTGCTTGTCTTGCCGGGTGGTGCACAACGGTGGTATTTGCACAACCTTTGGTGCGGCGGAAGAATCCAAACGGGCAATTTTGGGAAGAGGTTGTTCTTGCCCGCGACCCATCCTTGGTGGCCGTCACGAACCTTTATGGAAGTGTGTTGCGGCGGCCTTACGAACGGTGGCGCATCGTGACGGACTTGAACAATGACGGACAGGACGATCTCATCCTGTCCGTTCCCGGCACCTTCGGTAACGGCGGAGGTAGTTGGAATGTGTATGTTTGTAGCAATTGCCAGTGGCGTTGTGTCGGCGAAATAGGTTTCCAGAGGGGGTGCTTCGCCATGGACAAGGTCTTAGATGAGGTTCAGTTGTGGTTCTATTGGCACATGTCGTCCCATGATGGATATCTGGGTTATTATTCTTTCAGCCCGGACGGCAGGATTGGGGACGTGCGGCAGATGTTAGTTGAGTCCAAATACAATAGCCTGTCCGAGCAGCTTAGTAAGGCGGTTTTCGGTTCTGTGCACGGGCATCCATATCGCTATGAATCAAGTGAGACCTCCGCGGACGGCGTCGTCTCGTGGAAGACGATAAGGGATTGGCGGCAACCCCACTTAACAGATACCAGGAAAGATGCCAGATAGGGAGGTCAAAAAGGGGCATTAGGTCGAACTTCGCACATGCTCCGTTCCAGCCCTCCGTAACCACCGTGCGGCCGAACTTCGCGATCCCCCGCCACCACTAACGACTATTGTCCGACCAATGTTCTCGTTCGGCACGAAGTCCGCCGAGACCATCAACGCCAGTTGTGCCGCCAAGCTCGCTATCGTCCCCTCGCAAGTCGCTAAAAGATCTTTTGCCGCTCCCTCTGGCGTCCGCCCGCTGTTCACGCCGCCAGTCTTTCTTACACCGCCAGTCTTCCCGTTTTTCCTAGACCCTCTCACATCTCTTCCGTTCCCGTTGCAAGGACTTCCCTGTCCGCCGCGGATTTGTTCCGAGCAATGTTCTCGTCTCCCCTCCTCCCCATTCCCTTTTCCCTTCTCGTTTCCCTCGGGCGGGTCCGGTGGCAGGACGGCGGCGGCGGGGACCGGGTCGGTTACGCCCACCGCCTGGCGGAACTTCTTCGCGAGCGCCTTGTATTTCATCACCGTCTTGTAGCGTTCCGAGAGGTCCGGCGCGTTCTCGCGCAGCCACTGGCGGATGCCACCCCTGCGCCCCACGATCCGTCCTTCTTCTTCGCTCCACACGACGGAATTGTCCACATAGCACTCCAGATCCTCCAGCATCGAGCCGAAACGGAGCATGCCCGCGGTTGACGCGCGCGCCTGTTTGAATGCGGCGCGTAGCATGTCAGATGTTGGGCAGGCGCTGGTGGTCGACCTCTTCCTGATACGCTTTCTCTCCTCTGCCAGTCTCATGCGGCGCGGCCTCTCGTTTTCGTAGTAGGTTGGGCGGCGCAACCGTCGGATGTGGGCGTCGAGGGTACGCACAAGATACCACACGATTGCCGACGCTCCCATCGTGACCATGAGGA
>ONRL01000094.1 GCA_900320225.1 uncultured Lentisphaerota bacterium | reverse complement strand
CTATCTCAACGTGCGCGAACTTCTTTCCTTCTACGGAGGCGTGTGCGGCATGGACAAGCAGACCGTCAAGGCGCGCACGGACGAACTGCTGGAGGAGGTCGAGCTCGTAGAGGCGGCGAAGCGTCCGCTCAAGACCTACTCCAAGGGCATGCTCCAACGGGCTGGCATTGCGCAGGCGCTCCTGAACGACCCAGACCTGCTCATTCTCGACGAACCGTTTACGGGACTCGACCCCCTCGCGCGCATCCACTTTCGCAAGTTGTTGAAAAAACTGCGGGATCAGGGCAAGTCCATCTTCTTTTCGTCACACGAACTGGGCGAAACGGAGTTGTTGTGCGACAACGTGGCCATCATGAAGAAGGGTCGGTGCATTTATCACGGACCCGTGGACCGTCTTGCGGGCGACGGCGGCGGCAATCTGGAACGCTTGTTCCTCGACGTCTTGGAGAAAGGAGGCGTGGCATGAGAGGATGCATGAGGCGAATCGGCGCGCTTGTGAAGCTGTCCCTGCTGGAACTGTGGCGACGGAATGACATGTTCGCCCTCCTCGTTCTGTCCCTTGTGTTGCTCGTGCCACTTTCCATGGCGCGTCCATTCGGGGCTACCGGCGCGACGCGCTACTTCGATGAGGCGGCGCTCCTGCTTATGTGGGGGTACTCGCTTTTCATTTCCCTTGGCATTGGCGGACGCCTCTTCACCAGTGAATTTGCGAATCGCACCGTGTATCCGCTCTTGGCGAAGCCCGTCTCGCGTGGCGAACTGCTCGTGGGGAAGTACCTCGGGGCCGTGGTGGCCTCCTGGTCGGCCCTCGCGTTCTTCTATGCCCTGTGGGCAATCTCTTCCGTTTTGCGCGGTGGGGAGTGTCTGACGTTTTGTTTCTTTCAGGCGGTCGCGCTTCACGCCCTGTTCGTGGCGCTCGCCGTTGCGGCGGCCTTGGCGGGATCGTTTCTGCTGACGCCGTCCGCCAGCACGACGCTTCTGGCAATCCTCTTCCCCGCCATGTTCTTTTTCGGGAGGCGGCTTCCCGATTATGCCGAGAACGTCTCGGGCGTGCTGCGCGGGCTTGTGAACGTCGTCTACTGGCTGGCGCCGCACGCCGAATTCTTCGACATGAGGCAACGCCTCGTGCACGGGTGGGGCGGCGTCGAGGCGGGCGTGTTTCTTGCCGTCGTCGGCTACGCGATTTTCTATTCGGGCACCTTGCTGCTGGGCGCGCGCCTTCTCTTCAACCGCAAACGCCTGTGAAAAGACTGTTTCCATACGGCATGCTGACGGCCCTCGCGTTGTGCCTGGGGCTCGTCATGCGGATCGCGCCTGCCCGGATGCCGCAGGCGCTTGGAGGGGGGGACTTCCTCTCCGTCCTGCTCGGCGACGCCAAGAAGGACATTTCCGACGCGATGGTCCATGAGGCGGACAGCTACTTCCACGGGGGCGTGGACATGGACTGCCATCATCTGCACGGGGGGCACCACCACGACTCCGGCACTTGCTGTCACCACGACCACGGGCACGATCACGACGCAGATTGCGACGACCATCACGAAGGGGCATTTGATCCATGGCGTTGGATCAACGTCCATGTTCGCGCGCCGGAAATTGACCGGCACTTGTCAACCAAACAGGCCGTGGAGATGATGCCGTGGTTCTGGATCGCGGTCAAGGCCGATCCGCACAATGTCGAGGCGTGGAGCACGGCGTGGTACACGGCTTCACATGTCATGAAGGACGAGGCGCTGGCCCTTCGAATCGCCGTCGAAGGGCAGAGGCTCAATCCCGAGTCGCTCGAAATGGCCTGCGTGCTGGGGCGCGCCTATCGTGCCGAAACCACGCGCGATTCTGAGAAGTCGGAGGAGATGTTCCGTCGGGTCGTCGAGATGGCGGAGGGAACGCAGGACTTGGCGGAAAATGACAATCAGGCCTTTTTCTACTCAGTAGGGTGTCTGGCCGATTCGGCGCAACGCCGAAAGGACGTTGCCGCGCTCGCAAAATTGCTGAATGCGGCGAGCCGGATTAACCCCAATCACCCGACCACCAGATCCATGTCCCAAACGCTGAAGGAGCTGGGAAGGGGGTCGTGAGACATGAGACAAGGTCAGGTCTTTTCCTTGTCCCAACTTGCCTTGGGCGGGGCCTTGTCGCGCCATTCCTGGAGGGAGATCATGTTGCCGGCCTTGGTGTTGTTGGCCAAATAGGCCTCGGCTACATACTCGCGCTTTTCCTTCATCTGCGCGAGGAGGTTGCGGATCTCCACGGTTGCGTCATAGCAGATGTCAAGCACCTGCTTCTGCAGTTCGGGGTCTGTCCCCGGCATCTTGAGCAGCTCAATGCTGCTGAGCAACACCTGGGCGGGTTGCCCCAAGGCGTGGCAGAACCCCGCGAGGGACTCCATCACGACCTTCGATCGCTCAATCTGCACCTCGGCCAAGGCGAGGCGACTCGCCATCTCTTCTGTTGACTCTTCTGCCATAAATAAAATACTAGCACAATCCGTACCAACGGGGCGTTGACGCATGGCACGATTTTTGCTACACTTTGCTGTGGATGAAACTGCAATTGACAAGATCGAAGACGATTGAGATTGACTTCTCGCGTCTTGGTGGCGGCGGGCGGGCCCCGTCGGACGTCACGGGCGTTGTCTTGAATACGGGCGATGCGCGGGGATGTCCGGCCGTGCGTCTCGTCCACAAGAAGAATGCGTGGCGTGTCGCGGCGGCGGGTTTTGTGCCGGCACCGGTGGACCCTTTGCCGGAATCGTGGGATGAAGCCAACAAGGCTCAGGTTGCGTGGTCTCTGCCGGTGGCGTTTCAGGCGCCGCATGCTGCGCTAGCTGTTCAGTCTCCGAACATGTTTACGCGCCAGACGACGTCCGATGCTTTGACGATGGATCTCGTCCAGACGGCGCCGAAAGTGGCCGTGTCCCCGCCGCCGCGCAAGCTCGGCGTGCGGCGTCTGGAGAAGAAGCCTGCGGCGTCTGCGGCGAAATCGACCGACGCGGCGGGGAAAGACAAGGTGTTGGACGTGGTGCCGGGTATCCCGACGCAGTCGAACGGCGTGCGCTTTGTGATGCAGCCTTTGGCGGAAGACTCGTTCGTGGTCCAGTCGGGTTTGCCGGAGTTTCAGGTTCTGTGGCTTTCCCATTTGTTGCCCGAAGGGCGGCGTCCAACGGCGTGGTCGATCCAGACGTTGCCGTCGGCGCTGTTGGCGTCGTTGTGCGAACAGCCCGCGTTCAACGCGGCGGGCGGCACGGCGTTCGCGATTTATGTCATGCGCACGTCCGTCTATCTCGCGGGGTACAAGGACGGGCGGTTGCTTCTGTTCCGGTCCTGCCCCGGCGTGGCGGGCTGGGAGATGCTGCGCGAGGGGCTCAAAATGCGTCTCGGGCTGGAGGACGAGATGGTGGACGAGATTCTCGACGACGCGCTCATTGATCCGCGCAGCGCAATGGAGCCGTTCGTGCGACCGATTCTCCAGCAGCTGGAAATCTCGCTTGATTATCTGCAGAACCGACACAACCTGCGGATCGACAAGGTGTTCATTATGGGCTTGCCGTCGGGGGCGCGCTATTGGAGCCAGATGGCGGAGGAGACGCTGCGCATGCCGCTCATCGCCCCGTCTGTGTTCGACGGCTTCGCGTTGCCGCCGAAGAATCATGAACTTGCGGAGTTGACGCCGTCGAAGTCGCAGGCGTTCCTTGCGGCGCTCGGCGCCGCCCGCGCAGCCATGGAGGAGCAGGCATGAAGGCGCCGAATCTCCATTTGAACCTGCTGCATGCGAGCGAACGCCAGTCGTCCTCTCCCGTGCGCCTGCGCGTGATGTTGCCGATTTTCGCGGCGTTGGCTTGCGTGGGGTGCCTCGTGTGGTGGGGCGTGCTGGCGGGCCAGTTGATGCTCGTCAAGGCGCAGTCGGCGTCCATTCGGCAGGATCTCGCCGCCAAGAAGGCCGCGCACGGGGGGATTCTGCGCGAGATGACCGCCGAGCGCGAGACGCAGGCCGAGCTGGACCAGTTGACGATGTATGCCCATGGGCGCCGGACGTACGGGAACTTGTTCAAGCAGTTCGCCGAGGTCGTGCCGGAGGGGGTGCAGGTGCTGGCGCTTGAAATCCCCGAACCGCCCGTGCAGAACCTGCTGCCGCCCGGCGCCAAGCCCGGTCCGAAGGTGAAGCCGCTGCTGGGGCCGACGAACACGGTCGAAGGCGTAACATTGCGCATCATTGGCCGCACGGTGAAGGAAACGCCCGTCGAGACGATGATGAAGGCGCTGGAGGAGCCCGCCTTCACGAACGCGCTCGTCATCGCCAAGGACGTGCCGGCCGAACAGGCCAGCCCGCGGATCCGTTCGTTCCACCAAGACACGTCTCCCTCCAGTGACGGTGCGCGCCTGCTGGCGTTTGACATCGAGTACCGTTGCACAGAGAGGAGGTTCGAGAAATGAAAACGGAAACGTTCCAGGATCCTTCGGTGCTGATGAAGCGCGCGATGTTCCGGTTCGTGGCAATCGGAGTCGTGGCCGCGTTGCTGTACCTGTTCTGCGTGGAGCCGTGCCAGACCTCCCTTCGGAAGGCGCGGGCGGAGAACGAGAGCCTGAAGGGGCAACAGACGGGGATGTCCCGCGACCTGAAAGGGGCGGTGAAGGTGAAAAGCCGCCTGGAGGCGCTCCAGGCCGAACGTCAGGTCTATTTGAACGGGTTGCTGGAACCGTTGCTGGAGTCGTACGCGATGCGCGCGAAATCGCTCCTCGACCCTCTGGCCGCCGACGTGGGGCTGACAATCGGCGACTTTGTGGAACTCCCGCCGCGCCGTCTGCCTTTGCCGAAGCCACAGGCTCCGCAACTTTATGCACGGAAGCCCATTCGCCTGACCTGCACGGGGTCGTACGCCACGATCATCTCTTTTCTTCTCCGCGTGGAGGAGAAGATTCCGCTGGTGACGTTGGAGGCGTTTTCGTTGAAGACGCAGAAAGACCCTGACAACCAATCGGCGACGATTGTGTTCGAATGGCCGATCAAGGGAGAAAAGGTTCCCGTCGCTGCGGCGAAAGGGGGCGTGAAGAAATGAAACGACTTCTTCTGGGATTCGTGTTGTGCGCAAGCGCGGCGTCGTCCGCCGCCGACGGGGTTTCCACCAACGGCGTGCGCAACCCGTTCTGGCCGCTGGGGTACGAAGGCGTGCGCGAGACGATTTCCTCCTCCGTCCGCGAGCGCCCGAAGCCGGCGGCGCCCGCCAAGACGTCTCCGGCCCGTCCGGCTCTCACGGCGTCCGAAAAAACGGCGCGCGCGGCCGAGAAAGCTGCCGCCGAGAAAGCCGCGAAGGCGGCCGCCGAGAAGGCCGCAGCGGAAAAAGCCGCGAAAGAGGCCGTCAAACGCGTCGAGGCCGAACGGAAGAAGCGCGAAATCACGTCCGTCCACTGGGAGGCCGCGAAGGCGGCCCTGAAATTCGGCGGGCGCGTGAAACTGCGCGAAGAGGACGTGCTCCAGAATACGAGCGTCGTCATCAACGGGAAAGTCTATGCGGACGGCGACCTCGTCTCGTTTACCCACGACTCCCGCCGGTTCACCTGGCGCGTGGAGGGCCTGACCGACCGGAATACGCTGAAACTTGTGCGCATCCGCGCGAAATACCTTGAAAAGCCCGGTGAAGCCGGCAAGAAATCT
This sequence comes from uncultured Lentisphaerota bacterium, assembly GCA_900320225.1. Lineage (GTDB taxonomy): Bacteria > Verrucomicrobiota > Kiritimatiellia > RFP12 > UBA1067 > RUG572. Next base: position 6,202 of record ONRL01000094.1, on the reverse strand, counting down.
GATAAAGGAGCCAATCCATGAAACTGAAAGTCGAAATCTTGATTGCATGTGTCGCGCTGTGCGGTGCCGCGTGGACAGCCGAAACCGAAAAGAAGACGGCGAAGCCCGCCCCGGCTCCGGCTGTCGGTATGTCCGAGACCGATGAGATCGATCTCAACAAACTTGACGACTCTGCCGACGCCGCGCGTAAGGCGCCCACGGTGACGATGACGCCGCCGCCCGCCACGACCGTGTCCTCCCCCGGACCGACGAACGCGGCCGACAAAGCCGAGGCGCCGGGGGTTGCGCCGGTCATTTCCACGGGGCTCGTGGACATCGACTGCGACGACGCCACGCTCGCGGACATCCTGCGCCAGTTCCGCAAGACGACGGGCGCGAACATCATTTCGTCCGATTCATCCAACCTCCAGCAACGCGTGTCCGTGTCGCTCAAGCACGTGCCGTGGCTGGATGCGCTGCAGGCCATCTTGAACTCGAAGAAGTTCCGCCTCGAGCCGCGCGGCGAAATTTACTTCGTGAGCGAGGACAAGCAGATCGAACCCGTCTTCACGAAGACGTTTTCGCTGAATCACGCTTCGGCGAAGGAATTGGCCGAATTGTTTAACACCACTTTGGGTACAACGGGCCTGAGAGATCCGAAGACGGGCAGACCGCAGACACGCCAGATCGCCACGGCGTTCGAGGGCGCGAACGTGGTGGTGGTGACGGCGTCGGAGAAGATCCTGTCCGACTGCGAGCAGATCATTCGCTCCGTCGACAAGGCAATCCCTCAGATCTACATCGAGGCGCGTTTCATCGAGGTGTCGAACGAGGCGATGCACAAGCTCGGCATGCAGTGGAACCAGCTGGAAAGCTGGGGCGCTACCGTCAAGAACCTCGAAGGCGGCTGGTCGTACAACAACGGACGGGTCGGCAACTACGGCACGCGCGTGGCGAGCAGCACGTCCTCATCCAATACGTCCATCGACGGGGATGGTAAGTCCACGGGCTCCTCGTCGGCCAATCAGACGATCGAAGCCATCACCCCGACGGGCGTGGGTAATGCCATCTCAGGGTCGTCGTTCAACCGCAGCGTTGAGGACATGTCCTGGCGCAACGCGCGTGGCTTCTCTGGGCAGCTTTCGGTGGATGACTTCCGTCTGGCAATGAGCGCGTTTGAGCAGATGGATGACGTGAAGGTGTTCTCGAACCCGAAGATCATCGTGTCAAATGGCAAGGAGGCCCTTGTTGACATGACCACGAAGTTCCCGAACGTGCGTGTGCAGGCCACCCGCAACACGTCGAACGGGTCCGATTCCCTTGATATCTCTACTCAACTCGAAGCCATCCCTGGCGAAGACAAGCTGATGTTTGCCAAGGAAGTGTTCTTCGGATGGGGCATCACGTTGTCCGTCAAGCCGCGCATTTCGCCCGACGGCCTCATCAACGTGGAGATTGTTCCCACGATCAGTCAGCTCGATACCGATGTGACGCCGACGGGATTCTACCAGGTGCGCGGCGGCGACTCGTCCGCCTATTCCTCCTATCCAGTCATCCAGGTTAAGCGCCTGACGACCGACTTCACGATGAAGGACGGCGCGACGGCCGTGATCGGAGGCCTGTCGAAGACGACCGAAGAGGATGTTGACTCCGGTATCCCCTATCTGCGGAAGATTCCGTGGATTGGTCCGAAGATCTTCGGTTGGAAGAGCCGCGGTAAGGTGCAGAAGGAAATCATCGTGTGCGTAACGCTCGGCATGGCCGATCCGGCCGACCTTCCGGCGGACGTGGGACTGCCGAAGAACGCGATCGTCGGCCGCGAGTACGTAACGGGCCGCAAGTTCGAGCCGGGCGACCGCGTCGGCGGCCTGGCCGACGTGATGTCACTCGATATGCGCCCAATCGAGGAGAAACAGGCGGATAACTCGCGCGGATCCGGTACCGTGACGATCACGCCCGTGGTCGAATCCGGAAAATGAGCGTGCAGGGGGGACTGGATAGATGACCGATATTCCGGGTTTTGACTTTGGTGCTATTTTGCAGGCGAGTCCAATCGTGCTGGGCATGACGGAGGGTTCGCCTGAGAGCGTGTTCTCGCGCCTGTTCGACGCGCTCGTGGCGGAGAGGCGTCTGCCGGTCGACTTGCGCGAGAAGGCGCGGGCCGCCGTCAACGCCCGCGAACAGGCCGGTTGTACGGCGCTCGCCAACGGCATCGCGATTCCACATGGCTACATGGACGAGGTTGAAAGCCCCGTCGTCGCCATCGGCGTCCATGCCCGCGGCGTGGACTGTTCCTCCATCGACGGGCAGCCCTCGCGCATCTTCATCCTGCTCCTGAACCATCCCGGATCGCGCGACCACATTCGTTTCCTGGCGGCCGTGAACCGCCGCCTGATCATCCCCGAGGTCCGCGCCGGTATCTTGGTGGCCCAGTCCCGCGACGAGGTTCTGCATCTCCTCGCCGGCTGAATTCGGCACATGTGAGAACTTCTCATTTCACACTCATAACTTTTCGTTTTTTCTCATTGCCCCCGTCGGCGACGGGTGGTAGAATTCTTTTGTCCAACGGATAAGGAGATACAGAAATGAACCGCAAAATCGAACTCAGCCCTGTGCAGGGCTACAACAAAATCTTTGATGTCGGCGAATACGACATGAAACTGACGAAATTCGGCTTGATCAAGCTCGCGAACGGTACGTCCTACGCGGGCGAGACCGGCGAGATGGAGGTCGCGCTCGTCCTCATGGGCGGCAACTTCGCCGCGAAGGGCGACGGCTGGTCGTTCGAGGTGGCCGATGGACGCAAGAATCCCTTCACGGGCAAGCCCCACTGTCTCTACCTTCCGCGCCACACCGCCTACACGCTCACCGCCCTTTCCGACGTGGAGCTCGCGTACAACGCCTCGCCCGTCACGCGCGACACGGCGAAGCCCACCCTCATCAAGCCCGAGGATACGCGCCATATCTCGCTTGGCAAGGACAACTGGACCCGCACCTCCGAGATCATCCTCGACGAGAAGTTCGACTCCGAGCATTTCTACATCGGCGAGGGCATGATTCCGAGCGGCAACTGGAGCGGCTACCCGAGCCACCGCCACGACGTGAACAACCCGCCGGCCGAGCTGGACATGGAGGAAACCTACTTCTACCTCTTCGACCCGCCCCAGGGCTTCGGCTTCCAGCGCGTCTACGCCTCCGACGGCAGCTGGGACGAGGCGTACCCCGTGAAGGCGTACGACACCGTCGCCATCGCCGAGGGCTACCACCCGCTCGTGGGTGCGCCGGGCTACCAGATGTACTATCTCTGGACGATGGCCGGTTCGCAGGGCCGCGGCCTCATCTCCTCGATGGACCCGCAGCACGCATGGGTGAAGAACGCCTAACGCGGTGCCCATAATGAAGGTCGCAGAATTCGGAACGACTTCCGACGGCCGCCCGATCACGTCCTACACGCTGACCGGCGGCCGCGGCGCGGAGCTGGAGGTGCTGGACTACGGCGGCAAGGTCCGCCGCCTCTCGGTGCCGGATCGCCACGGCACCTGCGAGAACATCGCGATGTCCTTGGATTTCTCGAAGCCGGGCTTCGGGGGTTCGCTGATCGGACGCTACGCCAACCGCCTCGCCGGCGGCAAGTTCTCAATCGACGGCACGGAGTACACCCTGCCGACGAACATCGCGCCCGACGGCATGCCATGCCTGCTGCACGGCGGCCCCGCGGGATTCCACGACCGCGTCTGGAAGGCGCGCCCGATGGAGTCCGCCGACGGCGAGGCGCTGGAACTGAAGCTCACGAGTCCCGACGGCGAGGGCGGGTTCCCCGGCAACCTCGATGTCACGTGCGTCTATACGTTCACGCGTGAGAACACGTGGCGGATCGAATGGACGGCGACAACCGACAAGCCGACGCCCGTCAACTTCACCCATCATGTGTACTTCAACCTGAGCGGCGAGGCGCGGAAGCCCGTCACCGAGACGGTGGTGGCGATTGCGGCGGACGGCTACACGCCCACGGGTCCGGGGGACATCACCACCGGCTCAATCGACAACGTGGCCGGCACGCCGTTTGATTTCACGTCGCCGCATCCGATCGGCGAACGGCTGTCGGGCGCGTACGACAAGAACTGGGTGCTTTGTTCGCAGAATGGCTCGCTCGCCTTCGCGGCGTCCGCCGAAGACGCGTCGACCGGCCGCCGCATGGAGGCGTGGACCACCGAGAAGGGCATGCAGTTCTACTCGGGGTTCGCGCTCAACGATTCGCTGAAGGACCAGTTCGGGCGTACGCTTTTCCCGCTCGCGGCTTTTGCCTTTGAGACGCAGGCCCACCCCGACTCGGTGAACAAGCCCGACTGGCCGAACACTGTCCTGCGTCCTGGCCAAGTCTTCAAGTCAACCACAGAATACAGATTCGGAATCTTGCCATGACGAAGTTGCTTCTTGGCATCGACTACGGCACCGGCGGGTGCAAGGTGACGGTGCTCGACGAGACCGGCGCGTTCGTCGGCGAGGCCTCGACCGAGTACATCACCTACCACGACCATCCCGGCTGGAGCGAACAGGAACCCGGCGACTGGTGGACCTCGCTGAAGGCGGCGCTCGACAAGTTGCGCGCGAAGGGCGTGGACCTCTCGCAGGTCGCGGCCTGTTCGCTCGACGGCTCCACGCACAACGCCGTGTTGCTGGACGCGGATTACAAACCGGTTCGCCGCACGATCATGTGGACCGATCAGCGCGCCACCGCGGAGTGTGAGGCGTTGCGCGCAGGCTGGAGCGAGAAGATATTCTCCACCTGCTACCAGATGCCCGCACCCACCTGGACTCTCCCGCAGATGATGTGGCTCAAGGCCAACGAGCCAGAAGCCCTCGAGAAAACCGCGCACGTGCTCTTCGTGAAAGACTATGTGCGCTATCTCCTCACCGGTGAAGCCGCCACCGACTACATCGAGGCCCAGGGCACGCTCTTCTTCGACATGGCGAAGAGCGCGTGGGATGCGGATCTTGTCCAGATGGCCGGGCTCAGCCTGGCCAAGCTCCCCCGCCTCATCTCCCCCACCGATATCGCCGGCCACGTGACCGCCGCGGCCGCCGCCGAAACGGGCCTCCCCGAAGGGATGCCCGTCGTGTGCGGCACGTCCGACAGCGCGGTGGAAGATTACGGCGCGGGCGCGGTGGAGCCGGGCGACCTCATCATCAAGCTCGCCACGGCCGGCAACGTCAACTCCATGACCGCCGCCGCCCACCCGCACCCGAAAACCCTCACCTACTCGCATGTCGTGCCGGGGATGTGGTATTCAGTTTCTGCCACGAACGCCGCCGCCCTCTGCATGCGGTGGCTCCGCGACACATTTTTCCTGCCAGAGGCAGGGAAAATGATTAAGTCGACTGCTTCGCAGCCTTTAAGTGGGGCTTCGCCCCTAAGTGGGCCTACGGCCCTTAGGCCCCAAGGGCCACTTAGCCGCGAAGCGGCACTTAGCGCCGAAGGCGCACTTAGCCCCGCAGGCGCACTTAGGCCCGAAGGGCCACTTAGCCCCGCAGGGGCACTTAGGGCCGCAGGCCCACTTAATAATGTATTTGCCCTCATTGATGGGGAAGCTTCTGGTTCGCCAATTGGTTCCAATGGCGTGTTCTTCCACCCCTACCTCCAGGGCGAGCGGTGCCCCTACTGGGACGCGAACCTGCGCGCGTCGTTCACGGGAGTCTCGATCTCCTCGACGCGCGGCGACTTCGCCCGCGCGCTCATGGAAGGCGTGGCGTTCTCGCTCCGCGACTGCTACCGCACGCTCGAGGAGATGAAGCTTCCCGTGAAGCGCATCTTCCTCATCGGCGGCGGCGCGCGCTCGCGTCTCTGGAGCGAGATCGTCGCGAACGTGTTCAACTGTACCGTGGCGGTTCCCACGCCCGGCGACGCGAGCTTCGGCGCGTGCCTGCTCGCCGGCACCGGCATCGGGATCTTCGCCGACGTGAAGGACGCCGTGGCGAAATGCCTGCACATCGACCGCACGATCGCGCCCGACCCCGCGGCCGCCGCGAAGTACGACCACCTCTTCACCTGTTACCGGCGCATCCACGATGCGCTGGCACCCGTTTACACCCAAAGGAAGGAAAAATGAAAGTCAAACCCGACAGTTACATGTTCGAAATGATTCGGACAGAGCTCACGGACGCCGTGGGCGACGCGAACGTCGACGTGAAGTTCGCCGACAAGTTCGGCCACTCCATCGACTAC
>ONRL01000345.1 GCA_900320225.1 uncultured Lentisphaerota bacterium | reverse complement strand
CGCCGCCCAGTGCGCGTCGAAGTCCTTCGGCTCCGGCCACGCCTGGAGCTTCTCGATCTCCACGCCCGCGCCGCCCTGGAAGAACACGCGCTTCTCCCATCGGTGATTCTTCGGGACGCGCTTCCCCGTCTTGTCCACGACGTTCGCCTCGATCTTCACGAATCCCGGGCGGTCGAGCGACGTGCGGATCACGAGCGGCTTCGCGAGCGACGCCTCCGCGCGCCCCTTCTCCGTCTTGCCGTCGTTCGCCGAGCGCACCCAGTCGATGAAGTACTCGCCGGACGGGATCTCGCCCTTCACGCCCTTCAGCTCGAGCGTGAAGACCATCTCCTCGCCCGCCGCGTAGAAGCACTTGTCGCCGTTGGTGCGCCCGAAGATGAGCGCGTCATCCCAGTTCACCGCGCCGTGCGCGGCCAGTCCGATCGCGCAAAGCGCGATTACGAATGTCTTTCGTGTCATGTCAAACCTCTCTCCTTGTCGCCTTATTTCACGACCTCGATTACCACATTTGGCGTATAGTCACCTTGTGGCTTTTCGAAGACTGCCAGTGGGATTGTGACGGAACCGTCTTCCCCGATCGTGCAGAGCGCCGTGACGTCACGCGCCTTGCCATACGGGAGCTGCCGCGCCTGTATGCGCGCGCCATCGACGATTCCGCCCTTGAGCGTGAGCGTCCGGAACCGTCCAAAGACGCCAAGCGGCTTGCCCGCCTCAAGCTTGGCGTCAAGCGTCACGTCGGCCAGGCACTCCACAAAACCCTTGCTGCCGACGACTCGCGGCAGAAAAGCGAGGGCAATCGCCCCGTTCGGATAACGTGCGCCGCAGACGAACGGCTTCGGCCCTTCGGCTTTCACCTCCGGGAGGGGAAGTCCGCGCGTCACGACCGCTGGTGCGCCTTGTTTCAGTGTCTTGCCGACTGCGGCGGTAAACCAGGAGCAGTCCTTGTCTGAATACGTCCACACGTCCGCAAGCGCCTCGCCGAACGGCGGCGCGATTCTCTGCCAGGCCAGCGCGACGCAGTGATCGTTCGTGGTCGCCCCGGAAGACATGATCCCTAGAACATGACCAAGCCCCGCACCGATCACCGCAGCATCCTCGATGTTGAGCAGGACCGGGAGATTCCGTTCCTCGGCGATCATGGAGTAGTACGCGCAACGTTCGAGCGTCGTGACGTACTGGAACGGGAAAAGGATGTCGTAGGTGCGGAAGACGTCGGCTGCTGCCATCACGGCAAGATGGTCTTTGCGGTTCCGGCACCACGCTTCGTTCCCGAGGAGCCTGCCGTTGCACGCCTGCGCACAGCCGTGTTTCCTGTCAACGTCGTTAAGGGGGCTTCCCGGCACCCAGCACTGCTCGAGGATCAATCCGGGATAGACCTTGTCCCGTACCTCCGACATCAGGCGGCGGAACACCACGCTGTTGCTGCGCCTGCCCCAGTCGATTTTCCAGTATTCGACGCCGGAAGCGACTTGACCTTCTCGTTCAGCGCCTTCAGTCTTTCCTCCGGCGTTCCCTTGAACGACGGGAATCTGTCGGGATGCGGGATGCAGGCCCCGCGCATTGCCAGGTCCTTTACGCCGCGAGTCGTTGTCCCGTATGGAAGATCCCATCCGGCGTCAAGGAGGAGATAGAGTTGGGAGCGATTATTTGGATAGAAGTGCGTTGCCCAGCCATCCTCGCCGAAAAGGACAGTCTCGTTCAGGTTGTCTCGCTGCAACGGCACCCCTTGATCTCCGGCGAAGACGGTCTTTCCCGCCTTCTGAGCCTTACGAAGCGTCGTGCCCTGCACCCCCCATGTGCACCAGTAGTTCGGGGGCGCGGACGTCGCGCTCAGGGCACGCGCCGCAAGCTGGCCAGATGCCAGCGCGCAGAACGCGATGCCGAAGACCATTCGTATCATGTCGTTCCTCTCTTCTTCACGTTCACTCGCACCACGAGAGGTCGACGCAATCGAAATCGCCTCCCTCGGCAACGAAAAGCCGCGTCTCCATCCGCCTGTATTTCGCGGCGAAAGGAAGCAGCCGGGCCTTCGCCTTGAGTTCGGCGAGTTCATGCCTCGCCTCATCCGCCGTCAGGGCAAGCTTCGCCTCTCCCACGAGCAAGGCGTCGCCGCTCGGCGATTCCGCCACCACGTCGATCTCCATCGGTTCCCGGCCCGAACCCGCGCCCCACCAGCGCGCCGGATTCCGCCATCTGCACGTCCCTCCGGGAAGCGGCTTGCGGAGCAACGTGTCTCGGACGAGCTCTTCCCAGACCTGGCCGAGAAAGGCGCGGAACGGAAGCCTAAGCGATTTCATGTCGGAAGGCGACTCGCCGAAATGCGGATCGGAATAGCGCGGAAGCGCAAAGGCGTACCAGAAACGCAGAAACGGATCGCATAGCCTGTAATACGATTTCTTGCACCCCTTGACGTCCGCTCCGAACGGAACTTCGCGCGCGACAAGGCCAAGCTCGACGAGTTTCCCCAAAGGACGACCCAACGCCGTCTGCGGGACCTGCAGCCGGGCCGCCATTTCGGACGGGCGCGACACGCCCTGTCCGATAAGCGACAGGACGCTCGAAGCCTGCGCCGCGCCGTCCAGATCGTCCTTCAGCACATAAGCCGGTTCTTCGTGGAACAGTCCGTTTGGCGAGAATATCTCATCCCGCACCGTGTCCCACAGCCCATCCTCCCTCTGACACACTTCCCAGTACCGCGGAACTCCGCCCCAGACGGCATGGTGTTCAAGGCGGCCGAGGGGGCTCTCGCCCGGAAACGCCTCCTTCAACCAGGGATAGCCAATGGGCCCCAGCCTGAGAATCACACGGCAACGTCCATACAGCGGTTCGGACTCGTCCATGACAAGTCCCTGCATCATCCGCTGGGAAGAGCCCGCCAGGCCGTCCGCAATCTTCTGCAGGACGCTCGGCAATTCAGGGGACTTTTCAACGAGATACGGCAACTCGTCAATGACAAACACGCTGCCGCGCGGGGCCTCGCGCTGCCACCGCTCGAAGAACGTCCGCCAATCGGAATACTCGACATCGGCAAAGCCAGCAAGGAGTTTCGCCGCGTCCGTTGCCATTCGCGCACGCTGCAACGCCGCCTCGCTTCTGTCCGCGCAGTATGAAATGACGTCCTCGCGGCCAGAAAGGACTTCTTCGAGCAACCGGCTCTTCCCGATTCGCCGCCGTCCGTAAACGCACGCCGCGCCACCTTCCGACATCGAAAGGAATTTCTTCAGCCTACGGCTTTCATCGATTCTGTCTAAAAACTTCATTGAACGTCCTCTTCAAGGATTATTCCGGACGGGAATTATTCCAAGCGCGCATAATCTTAACAAATGTGACGCGGATCCGTCAAGGGGGGGTGCACCGAGAGATTTATGCAGACACCCCAAAATTTCCGCTTGCATTTCCGATACACATATACTATAATATATGCCATGAAAAACAAATCACCGAAAAAGGTCCGTTCCCGCGCAGAGATCCTTGCCGAGATCGCAGCGCTTCCCCCCTCCATCC
>ONRL01000199.1 GCA_900320225.1 uncultured Lentisphaerota bacterium | reverse complement strand
CTGGTCGTACAAGAACGGCCCGGCGGAGATCCAGGTGTGGGGCTCGCCGGGGACGGGCGAGGACGTGGCGTGCTCGAACGGGCGCATCGAGGGCAACGGTTACGTGCTCGTGCCCGGCGTGCCGTTCTACGTGAACCACACGCGCACGACGAACGAGTGGATCCTGGCGAACAACAAGGAGTTCGACTTCGCCGAGGAGCTCGACAAGGCCTTCCCGTACGTCGACCCGCCCGAGGTGCGCGCGTGCGGCGAGATTTGGACGGACAACCCCGTCGCGGCGCTCTCGGCCAAGGTCTGCGGGAAGGGCGACGTGCGTGTGGCGTGGGAGCAGACCGAAGGTCCGGCGGGCGTCGCGTTCGCGAAGCCGGGCGCGGCCTGCACGAAGGCGACGTTCCCGAGCGAGGGCGACTACCGCGTGCAGCTGAAGGCCGACAACGGCACGCTCTGGCGCACGTCGCGCACGGCGGTGCACGTGCTGCCCGCCGGCGCGCGCACGTTCGGGGCGTGGGACTTCTCGAAGCCGCTCGACGCGCAGGGCTGGCGCGCGGAGAACACGGGCACGGGCTACAAGTTCCTGCCGGGCAAGGTCGCGTTCTGGAATTCCGAGTCGTTCCCTGTACGGCTCGTCTGCGGCGACTACTACGTGATCGCGATGCTGAACGCCGCCGGCGCGTGCCTCGTCTCGCCCGACGACCGCGACACGGGCATCGCCTTCACGCCAGACCGCGCGAACGCCGTGCGCGTGAAGATGATGAACCACACCGACTCGGCGAAGATGCGCCTCTGGTGGCAGACGGACGGCACGCCGGAGTGGAAGGCGGAGAACTCCGTGGCGTTCGACGTGAAGCCGCAGGACGAGGACGACGCCGTCTACACGGTGCCCATGCCGCGCATCGGCGGCGTCAAGCAGTTCCGCCTCTCGTTCTCTGCCGACGGCTCGCCCGTGACCGGCACCAGTCGCGTCGACTACATCTGGGCCGGCCACCTGCCGGACGTGAAGTGACATGTCCAAGAAGTTGAAGAGATTCAAGCGCCTCGTGAGGCGTCCGTTCGAGTGGCTGGGCATCGGCCTCGGTTGGCTCGTGCTCGCGCACGTCTCGCACCGCATGCTCTTCCGCATTTGTGACTTCATCGCCGCCGTCGGTTACCGCTTCGACCGCAAGGGACGTGAGCTCTCGCGCGAGAACCTGCGTCTCGTCGTGGGTGCGGAGCGTCTCACGCCGCGCCGCGAGGAGCTGATCCTCAAGCGCAGCTACCGCAACATGGTGCGCACGCTCGGGCACGTGTTCTGGACGAGCCGGAACGCGCGCGAACGCGCGGCCGCCGTGGGCGAGTTCGCGCCGAGGTGCGTGGAGTTCCTCGCGGCGAACAGTCCCGCCATCACGGTGAGCGGCCACATCGGCTGCTGGGAGATACTCTCGCAGCTCGTCTTCCTCCAGGGACGCAAGATCGTGAGCGTGGCGAAGGACATCGGCACGCCCGGCATGACCGAGATGCTGATGAAGTCGCGTCGCTCGCTCGGTCAGACCATCGTGCGCGCCGAGGGCGCGTTCCATCCGCTCCTGCAAGGGCTACAGGAGGGGGCGGACGTGGGCTTGCTCGTGGATCAGGTGGTGAAGCCCGATCAGGGCGGCTTGTGGGTGCGCTACTTCGGCCGTCCCGTGCCCGTCTCGGCGGCGCCGGCGTTCCTCCAGGCGAAGACGCACGCGCCGATCGTCATCGCGTGGTCGCGTCCGCTCCATGACGGCCGCTACCGCTGCGAGTTCGTGGCCGAGTTCCCTTGGACGAAAGGCGTTGACATCTGGGGCCGCACGCAGGACTGCATTTCCGCCATCGAGCGCACGATTCGCCGTCATCCCTCGTGCTGGGTGATGAACTACCGCTACTTCCGCAAGAAGCCCTCCGAAAAAGACCTCGCCCAACTCGCCTCCCGCGAACAGCGGCGCTCTTCCCGCAACGGGCAAGATGCCCGTTGACCCAGTTAAATGGGCGTGCGGGCGGTGAGCACGGAGTTGGAGTGCGCGTGGGTGATGGCGAGGGCGAGGGCGTCGGCCGCGTCGTTCTGCGGCAGTTCGTCGAGCGCGAGCAGGGTCTTGACCATGCGCTGGACCTGGATCTTCTCCGCGAGGCCGTTGCCGCACACCGCCATCTTCACGCGGCGCGGCTCGTACTCGTACACGGGCACGCTCGCCTCCGCCGCGGCCACGATCACGGCGCCGCGCGCCTCGCCGAGGACGAGCATCGTGCCGGCGTTCTTGCCGTAGATCACGCTTTCGATGGAGAGAACGTCCGGTGCGTAGGCCGCGATCAACTCCGCAACGCGCGCGTGAATCGCGCGGAGGCAGTCCGAAAGCGGCAGCTTCGGGTCGTTGCGGATGCGTCCCGCCTCGAGCGCGCGCATGCGCGAGCCTTCAACGGAGAGCACGCCGTAGCCGCTGGAGCGGAGCGAGGTGTCGATGCCGAGGATGATCATGGCGCGAACTCGATGATGCGGGCTTCTTCGGAGTCGCCGAGCGCGAAACGCACGTGGCGTGCGGCGGCGGGGATGAGGTCGCCCGCGCGGTCGGGCCATTCCACGAACAGCACCGCGCCGCGCGAGAGGTAATCCTCCCAGCCGATCGTCAGCACGTCGTCTGCGTCGTGGAGGCGGTAGAGGTCCATGTGCACGAGCAGGAGACGTTCGGTGGGGTGTTCCACTACGAGGCAGAAGGTGGGGCTCGTCACGGGACGCTTTGCGCCGAGTGCGGCGGCGACGCCCTGCGTGAAGGTGGTCTTCCCCGCGCCGAGGTCGCCCTCGAGGCACACCACGTCGCCGGGCTTCAGTTCGGCGGCGAACGCCTTCGCCACTTCCCATGTCTCTTCGACGCCGTTCACGTCGTAGCGCGCATTCATTTCAACCATCCTCCGTTGGCGAGTTCCTGGAAAAAGAGCGGAAGGTACTCGGGTGCGAACGCGGACATGTGCGGCAGGCGGACGAGTCCAGGCAAGTCGGCCGCGAGCGGAGAGGCCGCCGTGAGAGGTTCGCGTTTGAACACGTCGAGGAACGCGCCCGCGATGCGGCGGCGGCGGAGCGCGTCCGCGAGTGCCGTCTCGTCCACCGCGTTGCCGCGCCCTACGTTCACGAGCACGGCGCGGCGCGGGAGCGCGGCGAGTACGCGGCGGTTGACGAGGTTGTCCGTGCCCGTGTCGGCGGGCAGCACCACGACAAGCCAGTCGGCCGTCTTGAGGGCGGGCAGGAGGTCGGCGGCGTTGCGCCGGCGGATGCCGGTCACCGAGACGCCGAGTGCCTCGAGGCGCGCGCCGACCATGCGGCCGATCTTGCCGTAGCCGAGGATCACCGCGCGCGTGCCGGCCACGCGCGAGCAGAAGGGCGACATCTCCGCGCGCGGCCAGAGCGCGCCTTCGCGCTGGAAATCGTAGGCACGGTAGAGTCCGCGCGCGTGGGCGAGGATGCACGCGAGCACTGTCTCGCACATGATCTGTCCGTGGAACGCGCCGTTCACGCGCGTGACGCCGGGCGGAAGCTCGGCGTCGGTCGGGAGGAGCTCGCGTCCCGCGGCCGGCGTGGCGAGCACGCGCAGGCGCGGCGCGCGGGCGAACCAGGCCTTGTCGAAGTTCCAGCAGATCGCGTGCGTCGCCTCTGGGAGCGCGCGCAGGAACGCGCGTTCGCCGCGCGCGACGACGAGCCGCGCGCCGGCGGGCAGGAGGCGCGCGAGGGCGGCCTGGCTGCGCGCGTTCAGGCGGAACGCGCCGATCGGCCAGTTGAGCCACACGAGGTAGGTGTTTTGTTTGCGCATGTCGCGAGGATGATAGCACCATCCGCCGCCCTCTGTCAAGAGGGAGGGCGGGGCGAGACAATGAGACATTGAGGCAATCCGCGGAATATGGTAGAATGGTGGCGTCAATCCAAGGAGATTCAATCATGCAGAACAGAAGAGATTTCCTCAAGGGCATCGCGTTCGCGGGCGCGGCTTCGGCCGCCGGCGGCGCAGCGGGCGGCTGGTGGCCGTTTGGCGGAACGGCCGGCTCGCCGATGCACGGATACGCCGCGCCGGCGATTCCGCACATCCGGCTGGGCGTCGTGGGCATGGGCTCCCGCGGCTGCGGGATCGTCAACCGTGCGAGCAAGCTGCCGGGCATCACAATCACGGCCATTTGCGACAACGTGAAGGAGAAGGTCGACAAGGCGCAGAAGATGCTGGCCGACCGGAAGAAGCCCGTCGCGAAGGAGTATCTGGGCGACACGGCCTGGCAGCGGCTCTGCGACGACCCGAACGTGGACGTCGTCTACAACACCACGCCGTGGAGCCTGCACGTGCCGGTCCAGCTCGCGGCGATGAAGGGCGGCAAGCACGTGTTCACGGAAGTGCCGTCCGCGCTTACGGTGGACCAGTGCTGGGAGCTCGTCGAGACGAGCGAGAAGACGAAGCGCCACTGCATGCAGCTTGAGAACTGCTGTTACGGCGAGATCGAGATGCTGACCTTCAACCTCGCGAAGCTCGGCATGCTCGGCGAGCTCGTCCACGGCGAGGGCGCCTACATTCACGACCTGCGGCACATGTGCAAGACGGAATGGCCGGGGTGCGAATGCTGGCGCTTCGACGAGAACCGCGTCCACGGCGGCAACCGCTACCCCACCCACGGCCTCGTGCCGCTCTGCCTCACGTTCGACGTCAACCGCGGCGACCGGCTCGACTATCTCGTGTCGCTGGAGTCCAACCAGGCGAACTTCAGGGCGTACATGGAGGCGAACCTCGCCGCCGACAACAAGCGCCGCCTCTCGAAGGTGCGGATGGCGGACATGAACTCGACGCTGATCAAGACGGCGAAGGGGAAGTCGCTCCTCATCCAGCACGACGTCTCCACGCCGCGTCCCTACTCCCGCATCCAGTTCGTCTCGGGCACGAAGGGCGCGATCTGCGACTATCCGTACCGTGTCGTGTTCGAGGAGAAGCCCGGCTCGGGCGCGCACAAGTGGTACGACGAGAAGAAGGCAGAGGATATCCGCATGAAGTACCGCCATCCCCTGTGGAAAACGGTCGGCGAGCTCGCCAAGCGCGTGGGCGGGCACGGCGGCATGGACTTCATCATGGACGCGCGCTGGGCCTACTGTCTCCAGCAGGGCCTGCCGCTCGACATGGACGTCTACGACCTCGCGGCGACGAGCTGTCTCTGCGAGCTGACCGAGAAGTCCGTGGACCGCCGTTCGCGCGCGTACGACATCCCCGACTTCACGCGCGGCGCGTGGCGCACGAATCCGCCGATGGAAATCGTGGACATCGACCTTTCGAAGATGGGCTTCGAGACCGCCGCGAAGAAAGGCTAAAAGACTCGTCAAGAAGGGACGCGGCGAGTCGGAGGGACTTATCGCCAACCAGCTCACGCGGACGGGGAACCCCGTTTCGCAAAAACGGCAGGGATGCCGCACCGCAACCGCCGCGAATATGGTAAACTATACGCCATGCAAATCACAGAAATACTCACCCGCAACGCCAAGGAGTGGCCGAATGACGTTGCGCTCGTCGAAATCAACCCGCAGGAGCTGGAGAAGCGCAACACCACCTGGCGCGAATACTCCCTGATCGAATCCTCGCCCGTGGAGGCGTTCAGGAGCGAAATCACGTGGTCCGAGTTCGACGAGAAGGCGAACCGCTTCGCGAACTTCCTCCTCTCGCGCGGACTCAAGAAGGGCGACAAGGTGGCCATCCTCCTGATGAACTGCCTGGAATGGCTGCCCATCTACTTCGGCGTGCTGCGCACCGGCTGCCTCGCCGTGCCGCTCAACTTCCGCTACACGGCCGACGAGATCAAGTACTGCCTCGACCTCGCGGACGCCGACGTGCTCGTGTTCGGCCCCGAGTTCATCGGCCGCGTGGAGCAGATCGCCGACCGCGTGCCGCGCGTGAAGCTGCGCCTCTACGTGGGCGACGAC
>ONRL01000200.1 GCA_900320225.1 uncultured Lentisphaerota bacterium | reverse complement strand
CCCGAGCTGCTCGACTGGCAGATCAAGTGGGCGGTGGAGAACGGCATCTCGTTCTACCTCCTCGACTGGTACAACTCCGAGGGCTACTTCCAGAAGGCGATCAAGAAGGCGCGGTTCGCGAAGCACATCAAATGGGCGGTCATGTGGTGCAACCACATCCCGTCGCCCGGCTGCGACGAGGCGCACTGGACGGCGATGATCAAGAAGTGCATCGACACCGTCTTCAACCAGCCGCAGTACATGTACGTGAACGGCATGCCGTACATGAGCGTGTGGGACGGGAACAACCTCGAGCGCGACAACGGGAAGGGCGGCTGCAAGCGGATGCTGGAGAAGGCGCGCGCGATGGCGCGGGCAGCCGGCTACAAGGGCATCTACTTCCAGGCGCAGTGCGGCTACAACCCCCCCCGGGTGCGCGACTTCGCCGACGTGGCGGCGTCGAGCTACGACTACTGGAAGAGCGTGTGGGGCGTGGGCGGCATCGACTTCCTGCCGAACCTCTCGACGGGCTGGGACGACCGTCCGTGGCACGACGGGCTGGAGGTGCGCGGCCGCACGGTGGTGCATTTCCGCCGCATCTGCCGCGACGCGCGGCGCTTCGCGGAGGAGATGGGCGTGAAGCGCGTGTGCCTCGCGCCGCTCCATGAGTGGGGCGAAGGGTCTTACGCCGAGCCGAACGGCGAGTACGGCTTCGGCATGTTCGAGGCCGTGCGCGACGCGTTCTGCGAGAAGCCCGCTGAGGGCTGGCCGCTCAACTACACGCCCGCCGACATCGGACGCGGCCCCTATCCCGTCGCGGACGAGGACGGCGGCCCCGTCAAGCCCTACCGCGGTTTGCAGTGGCGGTGAGAAAACGTGTACGGGTCCGGTTTCTCACTGTGCGAGCGTGAGCTGGCGGACGGGGCCGAGGAGGCCTGAGGGCAGGAGCGTCTCGTCCTTCTTCCAGTGCCGCCAGGTGGTGAAGGTGTGGCGTCCCGTGGGGCTCCGCTCGCCTCGTTCCACCCACGTCGGAATCTTCGCGAGGCTGCCGCCGCGCCAGTCGCAGTCGGGCGGCAGCTGCTCGTCGCCGATGAGCCGATTCGGCCAAAGCGTGGCCACGCGTACGGCGATCTCGTTCGTCACCGACCAGGCGTCCGTCACGTCCACGCGGAACGGCGGACGCCACAGCGGCGGATACGTCCGCCCGTTGACCGTGACGGTCGCGAGGTTCTTCACGTCGCCGAGGTCGAGGATGACGCGCGCCCCCGCTTTACGTGCTTGCACATCGACCGCCTTTTGCCGATACGTTGCATGGCCTGCGAAATGACGCACCTCTGGATTTGTGTGTGTCGAGAGTGAGATGAGGTTCGGCATGACGATCGGCTGCGGCGCGTCTGGATAGGGTGCCTCGAACGAAACCTTCCAGGGCCCTGCCAGCGTCTGGGCGGATATTTCTTGCTCTTCGCGGAGCGGCTGTGCGCCGGGCGTCGGCGTGAGGCGGAACATGACGAATGTCGCGCCCGACGGCTTGAACGTCAGCTTCAGGTGGGTTTTCCCGTTTGACTCGTGCCAATCCGATGCAAGCGCGAGGGTGCCCGTTTCGGGATCCCAGATTTCCGGAACGCGGTCCGTCGCGGGCAGCGCCACGTCGAACGTCTCGGCTTCGCGGTTCTCGCGCGTCACGAAGAAGCCGTCCGTGCCGTCCGCGTAGCGCCGGTGCGTCCAGAGCGTGTCGCCGCCGCGGCAGTCGTCCACGAACGTTCCCGCCTGGAGGAGCGCCTGGCAGCGCGTCTGGTAGGCGATCCACTCCGTCTGGTCGAACCACCACGTCTCGGTGCGCTCGTAGTGCGTGCCCCACTGTCCCATCGTCATGCCCGGCACGCGCGGCGGATCCGTCCAGGGCTGGTGGGCGTAGCGGTGGTAGATGATCCGGTTGACGCCGAGGGCGTACATGTGGTCGCCCGTCGCCTTGAGCGAGAACGGGTCCTGCCGCCAGCGTCCGTCCTTGGGGAATGCCGTAAACGACTCCGACGCGACGATCTTGTTGCCGGGCGTGCGGTGGGCGCGTTCCGTGACGAGGCGCACGTACTTGTCGTCGATCGGCTGGTCGGGCCTGATCCAGAACTCGGTCATGGAGATGTCCTCCGCGCGGCCGTAGAGCTCCGGCGAGGAGGGGAGCGTGCCGTAGGCCTCCAGGCTCAGCTTGAGGCCGCGCGCGTGGCACTTGCGCGCGAGCTCGTCGGAGAAGTTCTCGGCGAGGAGGTGCGCGATCACGTCGCGGAAGTCGGCGAGGAACTTCTCGCTTTCCGCCACGCCGTCGAGCACGGCGCCCGTGAGGACGGGCAGCCAGGTGGTGAGGTCGTAGCCGCGCCGGCGGGCGAACTCGCGCGCGAAACCCTGCGTCCAGTTCTGCGAGCCGGCCTCCCAGCTGTCCACGAGCACGTTGTTGAAGCCGAACGGCACGTTCCCGGCGAGGGCGGGGCCGAGGTGGTCGCAGATCTTCGCGAGGTAGGCGTCGAAGTGCGCGTCCACGCCTGCCTTCGCGAGCTTGTCGCACTCGAAGCCGGCGCCGTTGGCGGACGCGGGGTGGCACTGCTTGCCGTTGGCGGCGTAGCCGATGCGCAGGATGCGCCACGTGCCGGACGGCACCTCCCACGCGAGGCGTCCGGTGGCGGGGTCGAAGGACGTGGTGAGGTCGCGCACGTCGGCGCGGCGCACGATCTGGTCGGGCGCGGCCGCGGTCGGCCGCGTCGCGACGCGCGTGCAGACGAAGCGCGCCTTGTTGGCGATGTTCGAGAGGCGCGCGGCCCGCGAGAGGCGCACGTCGCCGAACGTGTAGCGGCGCGCGGGCGCGTTGCGGAACGCGACCGTGAGGCGCCAGCGGCGCGCCGCCGTTTCGGGAAAGGCGAAGGCGCGCAGGTTCACGTCGTCCTGTCCCTGCTCGCGGGCGTACAGCTCCTCCTGCGAGAGCGTCCGCCAGGTGCCGTCCGCCGCCGCGCACGCGAGGGTGGCTTCCGCGCTCTCCTTCCAGCCGTTCGGCGCGAGGAGGCGGCATTCCCACAGGGATGCCCGGTAGTCGCGCGGGAAGGCGATGTCGTATACGACTTCCTGCACACCGTTCGTGCGGACCGTGACCTCCGCCCCGGCCGCCTCCATCGTGAGGCGTTCGGCGGGCGGCACCGGCCAGGCGAGGACGGCGATGTCCTCGTAGAAGCCGTGCGGATTCGGCGGGGCTGGCAGCTGGGCCGCGAATGGACGGCCGCCCTCGACGTCTGTCAGCGTGTAGCAGACCGTCTTCATCGCGTTGGACGGCGCGATCCAGGGTCCGCCGGCCACCGAGTAGCCGCTGCAGTTCGCGAGGCACACGCTCAGGCGGCGCTTCGCCGCCTCCTCGACGGCGAACTTGACGGTGTCGAACCACTCCGGCGTGTTGAACGCGAGCGGGCCGGGCGGGATGGCGCAGCCCGCGTCGAAGATCGTCACGCCGCCGAGGCCGACGGCCGCCATCGCGTCGAGGTCGGCCACGATGCCCGCGCGCGAGACGTTGCCGTTCATCCAGTGCCACCACACCTCCGGCCGTGCGGCGGGGGGCGGCTGGCGGAACGTGGCGAGAAGGGCGTCGTCGGCACAGGAGATTCCGGCGCACGCGCAGACGGCGCCGAGCGCCATCTTCCTGAAAAAGTTTGCATGGAATGTCATGCCGCAATTATAGCACAAAGCCGCGTTCCTGAGATTCCCCTTGTGCCGTAGAAGTGGATGTGGCATAATAGGCACGCCATGAAAATCAAGATTACGCTTGCGGCGATTGCCGCGTTGGGCGCAGCCTGCGCCACCGAGTTCTTCGTGTCGCCCACGGGCGACGACAACGCCGCCGGCACGTTCGCCGCGCCGTTCGCCACCCCCGCGCGGGCGCGAGACGCCGTGCGCGCCGCGTGGAAGGCCGGCGCGAAGGGCGGCTTCACCGTGTGGCTGCGCGGCGGCGTCTACCCCCTGCGCAGTGCGTGGACGTTCGGCAAGGAGGATTCGGGCGCGTCGGCCGCGCCGATCGCCTATCGCGCGTGGAAGGACGAGACGCCCGTCCTCTCCGGCGGCTGGACCGTCCCCGCCTCCGCCTGGCGCAAGGCGGACGACCCGCGCATCCCCGCCGCCGCGCGCGGCAAGGTGTGGGCGGCCGACGTCAAGTCCCTCGGCTTCGACGCCCTTGAACCCGACGCCCCCTGCGGCTTCAGCATGCCCAACGCGAAATTCCGCATCCTCTCCCTCTACCGCAACGGACGCCTCCTCACCCTCGCCCGCCATCCTGACAAGGGATTCCTCCCCATCACCGTCGTCGACGCCACCAACCGCGTGTTCACGGCCGCGCTTGACGACTTCGCGCGCTGGTCGCCCGCCGTCGCGCCCGACCTCCAGGCGCTCGGCTACTGGAAGTACCTCTGGGCGGACCAGACGGTGCCCGTCTCCGTGGACCCCGTCGCGCGCACGATCACGATCCGCCTCGTCGACCAGTGGAACTTCCCCAAGAAGGACGCGCCGTTCTACCTGCAGAACGCCCTGGGCGCGCTCGACGCGCCCGGCGAGTGGTTCCTCGACCGCGCGAAGGGCGTCCTCTTCCTGCGCCCGCCCGCCGACGAGGCGCCCGCCTCGGCCACCTACGAGCTCGCGCGCGCCGCGCATCCTCTCCTCAGCGTGCGGGACGCTGCGCATCTCCGTTTCGAGGGGATCGTCTTCCGCACGGGACGCCACCACGGCGTCACGATGGTCGGCGCGACCGATGTCGCGTTCGAGGGGTGCGTGGTGCGCGACTTCGGCGGCACGGGCTTCATCCTGTACGGCGCGAACGGCTGTTCGTTCCGCGGCAACGTGCTGCACACGTTCGGACACAAGGCCGCCGAGATCAACGGCGGTGACCGCCGCGCCTTCCGGTCCTCCGGCACGCGCATCGTCGCGAACGACGTGAGTGACACCGGCCACGCCATGCGCACGTATTCCCATGGATTTGCCGTCGGCGGGTACGGGCTTGAAATCGCCCGCAACCACATGCACGACCTTCCCTCCAGCGCCTTCAGCGTGGGCGGCAACGAGCACCTGGTCGCGTCCAACCTCGTGGAGAACGTGGTGTTGGAGTCCGACGACCAGGGCGGCGTGGACATGTGGGGCGACCCCACCTTCCGCGGGAACCGCTTCATCCACAACATCTGGCGCAATGTCGGGCGCGGCGGCGACTACGTGAAGTGCGGGCAGGCGGGCATCCGCTTCGACGACGCCATCTCGGGCAACTACGTCTACGGCAACCGTTTCGACAACTGTTCGCGTGAGAAATTCGGCGGCGTGCAGATCCACGCCGGGCGCGACAACGTGATCCGCAACAACCTCTTCGTCCGCTGCCGCTACGGCGTGAGCTTCTCGGAATGGCCGATGGCGCACTGGCGCGCGTATTTCAAGCGGCCCAGCACGCAGAACTACATCAAGGCCGTGGACGCCTACGGCCCCGCCTTCCTCGCGAAGTACCCCGAGTTCGCCACGACGGTGGACACGCCCATGAACGACACGGTCGAGTACAACATCTTCGTAGGCGGCGAATCGCTGCTCGCCCGCAAGGCCGCTGCGGCAAAGGTGCGCGGGAACGTGTGCCTTGAGAAGATGCCGGATGACTTGACATCCGTGCCGGGCTTCGATCCCCTGCCGCCCGAAAGCGCGATCGGTCCCGGCGCCGACCCGTTCCTTGCGCGCGCCCGCGCGTCGGATGGGCGTTAGGATACGAAAGGAGGGAAGCGCGGAATGACGGTCGTTGAGAAGATTGCACATAGAAAACCCGTTTTAGTTGCAATTCTTCTGTCGGCGTTTGCCGCGTTGGGCGGTGAAGGTCCGGCGGGGGCGTGTACATGGTCCGTGAAGGGTGACGGCGAAGTGGTGTGCACGGTCGACGGTGTTGCGTTCCGCGCGCCGCCGTCGCTGCCCGTCAAGGTGGTGTCGGCGGAAGCGGGGAGAATTGAGCTAGAGCTCATGACGCGAGATGGTCCGGTGAAGGCCGTGTGGGCGCGTGCGGCGGACGGAGCGCTCGAGTGCGTCCTCTCCGCGCCGCCGGGCCGCGCGATGTCCGCGCCCCTCGCGTATCCGGCCGGATGGACGACGAGGGAAGGCGACGACCTCGTCCTGCCGTTTGGCGAGGGCGTGGCCTATCCCGTGTGCGACCCCGAGGTGGCGTTCACAGGATCCAGATTCCGCCTGAGCCACGGCATGGAAGCGTCGATGGGGTTCTTCGGCATTGCCCGCGCCGGGGTGTGGGCGATGACCGGGGTGGAGGACACGCTGTGCGGCGAGATCGTCTGCCACACCAATGCGCCGTAT
>ONRL01000201.1 GCA_900320225.1 uncultured Lentisphaerota bacterium | reverse complement strand
CATGGGCATCAACGCGATCGGCTTCGGCACGTTCCTCGTCGAGAACAGCACCGTCTGCTGCGCGAACTTCTTCAACCTGCGCGGCGACTACGGCAGCACCTGGGAGGGCGAGTTCATCGTGCGCAACTGCACGTTCCTGCCCGCGAACGGGCGTCCCGTCACGGGCCAGCTCGTGAACGGCTCCTACTCGGGGAAACATGATTTCGGCTACGCCTGCCACATGCCGCGCCGGATCGTGTTCGACGGCCTGAAGATCGACGACTCGCACCATTCCGAGAAGAACTACGAAGGCCCGTGGATCTTCGGCATGTTCAACGCGCAGAACAAGGGCCCCGACTACGTGGAGGACTATCCCTACCACGTCACGGAGGAGGTCGTGCTGAAGAACGTGACGACGGCGAGCGGCAAGCCCGTGAACCTCAGTCCGAACCCCTGGATGTTCCGCAACGTGAAAGTCGAAAGGTGAAGCGAAAATGAACAGAAAAGATTTTATTAAACTCGCATCATGCGCCGGCGCGGCCGCCGGCTGGGGCCTGAACGGCTTTTCGGCGCCGCCGCCGCGGCGCACGTTTGGTCCGAACGACAAGCTCCGCCACGCCTGCATCGGCGTGGGCGGCATGGGCTTCAACGACCTGCGGAACTTCCTCGCGCACAAGCGCGTGGAGGTGGTGGCGCTCTGCGACGTGGACGCGAACAACCTCGCGAAGGCCGCCCAGCTCGCGCCCAACGCGCACACATACACGGACTGGCGCGAGATGCTGGAGAAGGAGGGCGACGCGATCGACTCCGTGAACGTGGCCGTGCCCGACCACCAGCACGCGATCATTTCGCTTGCCGCCATGCGCCGCGGCAAGCACGTGTACTGCCAGAAACCGCTCTGCCACGACGTGGCGGAGTGCCGCGAAGTGGCGCTGGAGGCGGAGCGCTGCCATGTGGTCACGCAGCTCGGCACGCAGTTCGCGGCGGGCGGCGGTGATCGGCTGGGCGTCGGTTTCCTCCGCGCAGGGACGATTGGCGCGGTGAAGAAGGTGTACCTCACGTCCAACCGCACGGGCGCGGAGCGGTACCGCCTCGCGGGACCGCGTCCGGCCGAGGGCGTCCCGCCGCCGAAGACGCTCGCGTGGAACCTCTGGCTTGGCACGGCGCCGGTGCGTCCGTACGCCGAGAAGATCTACCACCCGATGATCTGGCGCTCGTGGCAGGACTTCGGCACGGGCTGGAGCGGCGACATCGGCTGCCATATCTTCGACGCCGTCTGGAAGGGCATGAACCTCGGCAGGACCGCGCCGAAGACGGTCCGCGCGCAGGTGCAGGAGAGCTGGAAGAACTCGCCCTCGCGGCGCGCCGACACGTGGCCGCAGTCCAACCACATCACGTGGACCTTCGACGGCGTGCCCGCGTCGGACGGCAAGCCGTTCACGATGGAGTGGTTCGACGGCGAGTTCTACCCGCCGGAGGACGGCCAGGCGCTCGCGCGCGACGCCGGGCTCCCGAAATTCCCCGAGGAGGCCGCCATGGTGTTCGGCACCGAGGGCGCGATCCTCATCCCGCATCAGAAGCTGCCGTTCCTCCTGCCGAAGGCGAAGTTCGCCTCCGTGAAGATGGAGAAGCTGCCGTTCAAGAACCACTACCACGACTTCGCGGACGGCTGCCTCGGCGTGTCGGAGAACGCGTCGCCGTTCCAGAAGACGGGGCCGATGGCGGAGACGATCATCCTCGGCACGGTCGCGATCCGCTGTCCGGAGGAGACGTTGCGCTGGAACCCCGACGCGTTGGCCTTCGACGGCAACCCCGCCGCCACGGCGCTCCTGCGCCGCACCTATCGTACAGGATGGTAAGGGGGAGCGAACGATGAGGTGGAATTACGTGTTGGCGGTGGTGTGCGCCGCCGGAATGGCGGCGGGCGCGGTACCGGCGCCGTGGACGCCGGTGACGGCGAAGGACGGAATTGTCTCGACGTGGGGGCGCACGTTCGCGTTTGCGTCGAACGCGCTTCCCGTGCGCGTGACGAGCGCCGGGCGCGACCTGCTCGCGGGGCCGATGCGGATCGTGTGCGCCGACGGCAAGGGCGAGGAGATCGTCTGGAAGAAGGGCGGAAGCTGGGTGCAAGAGGCGACCGACGAGGCGGTCACGGTCTGCGCCTGGCAGGAGGCGGACATCCTGACGGCCGACGTGACGGCGCGCATCGAGTTCGACGGCATGGCGAAGGTCTCGCTCGCGCTCGTGCCCGGCCCAAAGGGCAACCGCAGGGACTTCTCGCGGGCGTGGCTGGAGATTCCGCTCGTACCCGCGCGCGCGACGCTCTTCAACTACTCGCCCGCCTCGTGGAGCAAGCTCGAGAACACGGGCGCGGTGACGGGGCCGCTTGCGTGGCCGTTCCGCTGCGCCGTGTGGCTGGGCGACGAGGACGCGGGGCTGTGCTGGTTCTGCGAGAGCGACGCGGCGTTCTCCCCGGCCGATCCCGCGCGGACGATCGAGGTGCTGCCGGGCACGGACGCCACGGTCCTGCGCATCCGCCTCGCGGAGACGGCGCCTGCGTTGCCGTCCACCTGGACTTTCGGCCTCCAGGCGACACCCGTGAAGCCGTTCCCGAAACGCTTCAACGCGAACCACACGGTCCACGCGCCGCAGATGGGCGCGGGCATCACGATCAAGCGTCCCGAAGTGTGGTGGACCGCGCAACGGGCGTTCCCGGAGGGGAAGATCGAGGAAACGCTCGACGCCGTCGCGAAGGCCGGCACGAAGACGGTCGTGTTCCACGAGGACTGGATCCCCGTGCAGAACAACCCGGCGCCGCGCGCGGACTTCAAGGCGATCGTCGACGCCTGCCACGCGCGCGGGATGAAGGTGCTCGTCTACCAGGGCTACGAGCTCTCCCCGCTCGACCCGGCGTGGGGCGACCACCACGCGGACTGGCTGGCGAAGGACCGGAACGGAAAATTCGTGAGCTACTGGTTCCGCGAGCCGGGGCAGCGCGACTACCGGATCTGCTACAACAATTCCTCGGCCCGGCTCTGGCTGGACCGCGTCAAGAAGGCGTACGACGAGCTGGGCCTGGACGGCGTCTACCTCGACGGCACGATCATGCCGCGCGCGTGCGCGAACGAGCGGCACGGGTGCGGCTGGCGCGACGACGAAGGCAAGCTGCACGTGACCTATCCGTTCTTCGCCGTGCGGAAGATGATGCGCGAGCTCTACGAGTTCGTGGAGGCGCGCGGCGGGCGCATCGACGCGCACCAGAGCGGCTACGTGTGCCCCGCGACGCTCGCGTTCGCGCACTCCTACTGGGACGGCGAGCAGATCGCGGTGGGCGGCAACAAGAAGGACATCCGCAAGGAGCTCAACATCGACGCCTTCCGCGCCGAGTTCATGGGACGCAACCACGGCGTGCCGTGCGAGTTCCTCGCCTACGAGAAGCCGGGCTGGTGCTACGACGACGCGCTGGCGATCACGCTTCTGCACGACGTGATGGTGCGTCCGTGCGGGTTCGTGGCCGTGCCGCGCCTCGCGGCGCTGTGGAAGGCGCTGGACGACTTCGGCGCGGCGGACGCGGAGTGGATTCCCTACTGGAAGAATCCTGTCGCCACATCGCCTGCTTCTGTGAAGGCGAGCGTCTACCGCAAGGGGGGTGAATCGCTGATCGTGGTTTCCAACGTTTCCGCCGAGGATGCCGTGACGGCGGAGGTGACTCTGCCGGTTGGTGCCGGCAACGCAACCGACGCGCTCTCCGGAAGGGAACTGCCCCTCAGCGGCGGCAAGGTCCGCGTCGATCTCCCCCCGTTCCGCTACATTCTTCTGCATGTACGTTAATTGCTGAAAGCGGTTGCGGACACGGCTGGGGATGCGGTATAATGGGGGCATGAAAAAACAATGCTTGCTGGCGGTTGCGGCGCTGGGCGTCGCAGTGACTTTTGGTGAACCGTGCGCGCGCTTCGGTTTCGACGAGGCGCAGGGCGTGTGTGCGGCGGATTCCGTGCGCGGCACCTGCGCCGCGCTCGTGGGCGGCGCGCGCTGGGCGCAAGGCTCCTTCGGCACGGCGCTCGCCACGGGCACGCCGCGCGCGGCGGCGGAGGTGGACGCCGTCCCCGGCGTCGACGGCGGCGATGCGGCCACGCTCTTCCTCCGCTTTCGCAAGGAGGGGCGGGGCAGCGGCAAGTACCCGAGCCTGCTCACTTCCGATGCCTGGAGCGGCGTGGGCGGCACGCTGTTCTTCTCGACGGGCCACACCCTCGCGGTGCGCCTGCGCGCGGACGGAACCGAATCCTCCTGGACTGCCTTCGCCAACATGCCCACCGGACGCTGGACGTCCGTCGCCGTGACGTTCAAGCGGCCGGACGTGACCGTCTACGCGGATGGCGTCCCCGTGAGCCGCGGCAAGTGGAACCATCCATTCCTCCTCGGCCGTACGCACCTCGGCGCATGGGGCGCGGATTCGTTCGACGGCCTCATTGACGACTTCCGTGTGTGGAACGAGGCGCTGCCGCCGGAGCGCATCGCGGCGCTCGCCGCGGAGGCGCCGTGGAAGGGCGCGGGCGGCGCGACGAGCTACGCCGCGGCCAAGGGAACGCCCG
This sequence comes from uncultured Lentisphaerota bacterium, assembly GCA_900320225.1. Lineage (GTDB taxonomy): Bacteria > Verrucomicrobiota > Kiritimatiellia > RFP12 > UBA1067 > RUG572. Next base: position 1,285 of record ONRL01000201.1, on the reverse strand, counting down.
TCCTTACGCTGGACGGCGACGCCTCCTCGCTCACCCTCGACTCGACAGGAAACATCGCCTCCATCCGCGAGAAGGCGACGGGACGCGAACTCGTGTCCGAACCAACTCCCTTCGCGCGCATCGAGATGGAGAACGGCTCCGTGCGCCTCGCCCGGCGTATTACGCGCGCCGGCGAGGGACGCTTCGTCTGCACGTTCCAGTCCGGCGCGGGCACGGCGGCGTTCGCCGTGAAACCTTTTCCCGGCGGGTGGACGTTCACGGTTGAGGGCCTCGATGTGCCGGGCGCGCGCACGCTCGCGTTCGCGCGCGTGACGCCATCTTGCGCGAAGTGGAAAGGCGGGTTCGCGAACGCCTGGAGCGACGAGCAGTCGGCCGTGGCCGTGCGCGCGGCGGAACTGGCGGGCGAGCCGTCGTTCCGCGGCGGCGTGCTTGCTGTGTGGGTGGCCGCCGCGCAGGCGAAGGGGCAACGCGCGCTCCTCGCGGCCGGTCCGCGCGACGGGTTCCGCGCGCAGCTGCGGGAGATGACGAAGGCTGCGGGCGTGCCGCAGAGTGACTGCGGCGGCGCGTGGTCGATGGGCAGCGAGCAGGCGCGCCGGAGCTACGTGTTCGCGAGCATCCTGGACGGCGACATCGACTACTGGATCGACCTCGCGCGCCGGTCGGGCTTCTCGATCATCCACATCAACGACTACTCGTGGTCGGGCCTGCTCGGCCCCTACCCGATCAATCCCAAGGCATTTCCGGGCGGCATTGACGAGATGAAGCGCGCGGCGGACCGCGTGCACGCCGCCGGGCTCCAGATGGGCATCCACTCGCTCACCGGCTGCATCAACCCGCGCGCGGACTGGATCCACCCCGTGTGCGACACGAACCTTGTGGCGGACTACGTCTACACGCTCGCCCGGCCGCTCGCGTCCGATGCGACGGAACTCATCGTCGAGGAGCTGCCCGGCCCGAAGCACTCCACCGTGTTCACCTACTCCTCCAACGGCAACGTGCTCCAGATCGGCGGCGAGCTGATGCAGTACACGGGCATTCGCCGCGAGAAGCCCTACGCGTTCACGGGACTCACGCGCGGCGCGTTCAAGACGACGAAGCTCACCGGTACGATTCCCGCAGGCACGCGCGTGGCCTACCTCCACCAGCGCTACATCGCCTTCTATCCCAACCCCGACTCCCCGCTCGCGGAGAAGCTTGCCTCGCGCCTCGCGGAGGTCTACAACTTCTGCGGACTCGACGACTTCTACTTCGACGGCTCCGAGGGCATGGGCACGCGCTACGGCAT
>ONRL01000202.1 GCA_900320225.1 uncultured Lentisphaerota bacterium | reverse complement strand
ATCGAGTGCGGATAGAAACGAGGTGACAAGGCGTCGAGGGAAAGGTTTTTCGCCCTAGGCGAAAATTCCCTATTGACAAAGCCTCTCATAGAAATCGCATTCTGCGTCCCGGCTAGACTCGCGAAATGCAATTCTATCCAATAGGATAGGAACTATCCTAAATGAAGTGGCCCTCTACGTGCCGAGATTTTGATATACTTTCTTTTCCATGAGAAAGAATCAATCTTCTGAAGTAATTGTAAAACCCGATGTGGCAAGGGCGCCCTCGCCCTTGCGGCAAGGCCGAGGCAGCCTTGCTACATCGTGCAGATACGATTTTGCAATTACCTCTTCTTCCAACCCGGTGAGAATGGGATTCTTCCACAAACTGATCTGCGGTGCGCTCGCCGTGCTGACCTCGATCTGCGCATCTGCGGAATCGAGGCATTGTGGCTACTGGCTGCACGGCAAGACCATGAAGGACGTGGACGTGCCGGCACTCGTCTCCTTGGGGACAACCGACATCATCCTCCACGAGTATGCCTTTACGGCACACGGACAGAAAGGCGTCGAGGAATGGATCGTGCGGGCAGATGCGGCGGGGTTAAAAGTCCACATCTGGATGCAGGTGTTCTACAACGGCAAGTGGATCAATCCCGTCAAGGACGGCGTACCCGACAAGAAGCTGTTCGACGAAAAGATCGCCCGCGCACAGTCCTACGCGCGGATGCGCGGCGTCGCGGGCGTCCATTTCGACTACGTGAGATATCCCGGAACGGCCTACAAGACGCCCGGCGGGGCTGAGGCGGTTTCCGAGTTTGTCCGGTTGGCCGCAACTCAGCTCCACCAGACCTCCCCCCGCTTCGTCGTTTCGGCGGCCCTGATGCCGGAGACGACGGCCAACCTGCACTACTACGGGCAGGACGCCGCCCTCACCCAATATCTGGACGTCATCGTTCCCATGATCTACAAGGGCAACTACAAGAAGACGACATCTTGGATCGAGGAGACGACCCGATGGTTCGTGAAGAACTCGAAAGGCGCGAAGGTCTGGGCGGGGCTGCAGGGATACAAATCGGACGAGGACACGTCCAAGTTGCCCCTGCCTGAAATCACCGCCGACGTCGAGGCCGCGCTGAAAGCCGGCGCCGACGGGACGGTCATCTTCAGATGGGGAATAACACACCTTGTCAAACGACCCTAACCACGCAAGAAGGGTCGCGCTCATTTGCTTCGGGAAGGCCCTGGGCGTCGGCCGCGCAGACTACTCCTCGAACCAGCCGGGCTTGGCGATGGCGCCGAGGAGGTCGCGGCGGAAGAGGCAGACGGTGCGCCTGATGGATTTCTGCGTCTCTTTGGCGTATTCGACGTAACCCTTCTTGGTTCCAACGTAGGGCGGAACCGGCCGCGGCGGCCGGCCCGCGACCTTGCGCTGGACGTCGCGCCTCTCCCAGTCGGAGGTGGAAACGACGCACCCCTTGTCGTTGAGCGCCTTCGCGTGCTTGATCGCGCCGTCCAGGCGCAGGATCGCGACTTGCACCTGATCCTCCGAGAGCCGCGCCCGCAGGTCGGCGATGTAGTCCTCCCGGGCCTTGCCGCTCTCCATCGCGACGAGCTTGTCGTAAAGCTCTTTGTCGATATGGTCGGGCAGGCGCAGGGAATGACAGCCCGTCGCCTTCGCCAGGCAGTGGAAAAGCTCCCGCGACTTGATCTTCGAGAAGTCCACGAGGATTGTGCCGTCCCCGCTCTGCTTGATGCTGGGATCGGTATCGACAGGCGTCGTTGTCGATGCCCTTGAGCGAGACGCTGCCGTCCTTGCCCACCTCAACCAGGTAGTTCTTGCCGTGGCGGTCGCCCTGTCCGGTAATGAGGTCGAACCACTCGAGGCGGTTCGCCTTGCGCATGAGCCCGCCGACGACTTTCGCGTATTGCGCGTCGTCGAGGTCGCGGATCTGGCCGGCGGTCAGGCGGCCGGGAGCCGGCTGGATACGTTTCCCGAACAGTTCCGCCTCCACGCCGGGGGCCTTCTCCATGAACAGCCCGAACTGGCCGCCGTGCGCGCCGACGGACGTCTTCGTCATCACGTCGCCCAGGCCGAAGGCGTCGGCGGTGCGCTGCGTGGCCATGTTGAGCTGTGCCACGAGCTGATTGTCCTGGTAGGCGCCCTTTGAGAGCTGGAGCGACGCAAGAGCCTGGCGGCCGGGGGCCTCCGGCTTGAAGATGTAGGTCGAGCCGTCCTTGAATCGGACCTCGTAGACCGTGTTGACGGCGCCGCTGCCAAGCGCCTTTGAGGAGTCGGCGTTGGAGTCGTCGAGCGCGGGGTCGGCGTCGTCGTCCGGGAGGCCGTTCAGGCGCGTCTCGACGAGTGTCGTGACCGCGAGCCTCCCCTCGAACGCGGCATCGAGCGTCTTTCCCGTGAGAAACTGCGCGTCGGCCCGGTCGTCCACCGTCTTGCGCATCGCGGCGAGATGCACCGTCTGCGTGGCGACGCCCTTGAGGCCGCCGTAGGCGATTTTCACCGCCCGGCCTGTCTGCTTGAGTGCCGCCATGTACGACCTCAGCGCGGCGCGGAATGCATCGCACAGCGGGACCGTGCAGCGGTCCTGGTCCTCCTCGGAGAGTTCTCTGGACAGCAGGTACAGTTGCTCGCTCGTGAGCTCGCCAAGGTCGTAGCCACCCTTGGACGCGCCCCCGACCAGCTTTTTCAACTCGTCGCGGGCCGGATCGCCGCCCCCTGCGATTGCCGCCGCGAGCGAATCCATCTTCGCCTTGTTCTCAGCGGTCGGGTTGTCGACGAACGCAAGGGCGGCGTCCACGAGCCGGCGCTGCGTTTCGACCACCGCGCCGAGCGCGGGGAAGAGCATCTTGAAAAGCGGGGCGAACTTCGGATGCAGGATCGCGAGAGGTGGCTGCAAGAAGGTCTTGATGGTGTAGTTGCGCAACGCCTCGACCGCCACGTTGCGCTTGATGTCGGCGAGGCGGGCCTTGAACTTCGCGAGGACGTCCTTGGCCGCGCCGAAGAGGTCGGCGTCGAGCGGCATGCCCTTTGCGGCGTGGTCCCTCTCCGCCTTCGCGAGCGCGTTGGCCGCCTCGTCGATCTGGCGGCGGATGGACGCCGCCTCGCCGCCGGAGAGCTGGCGTTCTTTCCCCGTAGCAAGTTCGTCGATGCGACGGGCAAGCGGCGCGAGCGAGACGCGGAAGTCGGCCGCGATCTTCGCCGAGTCGTGCATCTTCATCGACTGCGCCGGCAGGAACGACGCGAGCGTCTTGCCGAGGCGCTCGACATTCGCCGGGTCATCGAATGCCTTCTCCGCCATGTCGGCGAAATCGCAGAAGAGCGTCTGGATCTCCGAGGCGCGGCGGTCGTTCCGGAGCACCGCCTCGTCGAGGGCGGCCTGCACGGCGGCCGGCGCGTCTTTCGGAAGCTCGTTGATCGCCTTCACGAGCTTCTCGGAAAGAGCTGCCAGAGCGTCGAGAGCGGCCTTGATCGCCTTGCCTGCCGGGTTGCGTCCGTCCCATTCGAAACAGCCGTCCCCGTTCTTTGCCATCGCGGCGGCGATCTGGCGGCCCGAAAACTTGCTGATTGTCTGGAACGCCGTCTCCGCCTTCGCGGCGGCCTTGTCGATCGCTTTGCGCGTCGCCCTGGGAAGCACGGCGGTCGTCGCCTTGAGCGCCTTGGCGTCGACGGGCTTCACGACCGTCTTCGCCGCCTTGAGGAGCATCGTGTCCAGCTTGGCGGAGACGCGGTTCGCCTGGTCGAGCCGCGTGTCCGCGACCGCCGGCCCGTCTTTGCTGACGCCGTCGACGTTCAGCGCGCCGAGCGTGTCTCCGCCCGGCTTGAGGTCTTCAACCTTCGGCAATTCGATTGGCAGCGGCCTGTTGCCGCCGCCGATCACGCTGAATCTCCCGTGTCCGCTCATGGTTACCTCGTTTCGCTTGCTTCTCTCATGCCTTGAATACACGCGCCGCCGCAAAAGGTTAACGACAATATGATAGTAGTTTTCACTTCCGCCGGCGGGATCGAGGCCAGCCCGACTTGTCAGCGGAAGTATTCTTTCAGGATCTTCGGGCCAAGCTCGTCGATGAGTTCGTCCGTCAGCACCTTGACAACGGGCAGGCCGTTCTTGTCGAGGAGTTCGGGCACCTTCGCCCCCAGCTCGTGCGGGGCGTCGAAGTCCTGCATCACGCACTTCTTGCCGCGGAGCTCCGCCTTCATCGCGTCGGCGAGCTGTTTGTTCCAGCCCGCATCCTTCGAACACCACTCCTCGTTCTCGAAGTCGATCAGGACGTCCATGAACTGGTGGACCGAATCGTCGGGGAGGTCCGGGGCCTTGCCGTCGGCGATGAGGTTATACACCCGCGCGTCTTCGGCGGAGACGGCATCGCCCTTGGTCAGGTGCTCGCCCTCGAACAGGACAAGATGCATTCCCTGGTCCTCGATGCAGGCGCCGGGGTTATGGAGGTGGTTGAAGAACTCATCCAGCTTGCCGGCCTCTTCCGAGGCGAAGTAGAGGTCGATCGCCTTGGACACGAGCAGGCGCAGCGTGTCCGCGATGTACTTGCGCAGCGGCTGGATGTCCGGCGACTTCCTAGTATTGAAAGTGACCTTGTCGCCGTTCTCGTTGATGTGGGTGGCGCGTTCCAGATGGATTAAGCCGCCGCCGATGGCGTGCCAGAGGCAGTTCTGGCTAAAGTCGCCCGTACTCTTCAAGGGGACGTACTTGCCCTGTTTCGGGTCGTAGTACTCAAACTTGTTCATGTCGGGCCTGGGCTTCTCACCCAACTCGATGACCCCGAATTGGTATTCCATGGTGTTGCGGAGCGCAGAGCAGTCGTCGGCGCCCTCCTCCAGTCGATCCGTGTCGAGCTGGTTGGCGAGATAGTCGAGGCTCTTCTCAATGCGCGCGTAGAACTTCTGCACGTGTTCCGGGGCCTTAGTCTGGCGGATCTTGCCCTTGATGACGTCCAGTTTGTCGAAGTACGGATTGTAGATTTCCTTGCGCAGGCCGAACTGCGTCTCCACGGGGCCGGACTTGCCTGCGCCGGCGGACTTCCCGGACTTGCCGGCCTTCCCTGCCGAGGTGGAAAATCCTCCGACCGCGCTTTCGGAATCCAACTCGGAACTGGATATCAGGGCGCCGGCCCTGCCGGTGGATATCGACGATCCCGACGTGCCCGGACCGAGCGTCGCCGACGTCACCTTGGCGATGATGGCCTTGATGCGGCGTGCCGTGAGCGGACGCCCGGAACAGACATAGCCGTCGGCGTCGAGCTTGAAGTCGTCGCGCTTGAATTCCGCGCCGATGTTCCTTTCAAGCGTGCGCAGGAAATCCCTTGTGAACCTCGCCTTGCCGTCATTGTCGGTCAACACCTGCAAGCCGAATGCATCGCCGAGGGCCTTCAGGAGCTCGGTGCGCATCTCGTTGTTCGCCGCCTTTTCGATTTTCGAGCGGCCAAGCGCGCTGAAGGCGCCTCCGTATTCGCCGGCCTTCTTGATGGCGTTACCGCCGTCGAGGTTCGCGATGCTGTCCGCAGTCCAGTCCTTCGCCGTGCGGAACATGTTAAGCGCTGCTAGATTGACAGACATTTTCTTTCTCCTTTGAAGTTTGAGTGTTTCATCCTGTTTACACGCGGGGGAGCAAAAGGTTACACCATTTCCGCACATCCCGTCCTGCCGTTCGCCCAGATGGCCCTATTCATCGCGATTAACTGCGCGCCGGCGTCGTAGCATTTCTGTGCGAACTCGGTGAATTTCCTGACGTCATCGAGAGCAGGTTCATTGCCGTCGGAGTTCCTGCCCCAACGGACGATCCGCCTACACTTGCATGAACCCGGCCGAGCCGAACGAGGGATTTTCGGATTCTGCGCGCTCTGCGGCGGCCTTGGCCGCGGGACGGAAGTCGGCGAGGAGCCTACGCCACGTCTCGGCATAGTTGACGATCGCCTCAAGGACATGGTCGAACGAAGTGGCGTCGAGCGAGACAAGGGCAATCCGGCGCACGATGATGTAATTGTCCGCTCCGGTGGCCTTGGCGAAAAAGAAATCGGACTGCATGTTCGCCTCAAGCAAAAGGTTGGCGAACGCGCCGGCGCCTTCGACCGGCGGCTCACCGACTTCGGCCGAGACGGTCAGCACCTCTCCGTTGGAAACGAGGAGAACGGTGATTCCGTCAATGTCGAGCGCGGCGGCATTGTCAGTGACGGTCAGGTCCTCCACGCCGTGGCGTGCGGCAAAGTCTGCAATCAATTCGTTGAAATCCATTGAGATTCCTCCTTTTCTGTTCTTTGGACGTTTCGGAACTCCGCGTAGTATATCACATTTTCGGGCAAACGCCACGAACCTATTGCCCTTCAAGGCCCGACCTGCTGGAGGACACCGTCCTGAATGCGTTGGCGCTGTAAATGAGAGTGCCTTGCATGAGCATCTTCAGCATCTGTCCGTACAGCTCCGTAAAACTGTTCGTGAGAATTGTCTTCGCCGCGCCGCGCTCGTTCACGGCGTTCTCGCCGGTTATTTCGCCCATGCGAGCCGCGTTGATTTCGTCGAGCGACGCGCCCGTCATCAGCTTGATGGTGTGCAGAACCGAGTTGTCGCGCCCCGTCTGCGCGGTCACGCCGACCTCTCTGTTCAAGCTGTCGCGGTCGCGCTGGTTCGATGCGCTCATGTTGCGCGTGCGGTTGGCCTTGCGGACCTCCTGCTCCGTCGCAACACCCTCGCCGCCCTCGAAGCCGCGTCCCTGGTTGGCGTACTGGTCCACCATCTTGCGTATCTGGTCGCGCGTCAGCGGCGTGTAGCGCTTGTCGAGCAGCGCCGCGTTCGCGTCCACGCCGGCGTCGAGCTCGCCGGACATCCCCAGCTCCGCGCGGATCGTCTGCAAATCCTCGGCCCTGACATTCGCCTTCTGGAGCGCGTCGAGGAACGCCTCCTTGATGGCCACGACCCTCTCACCGGTCAGATGGACGCCGTTCAAGCGCTTGCGGATGATGTGGTTGTTTATCTTGACGAGTCCACCGGTGAACTCGCCGTTGGAATTCGTCTCGAAGTCGACCTGGCCGGCGTTCTGCTGCCCGGAGGCGATCTTGTTGAACTCGGCAAGCGTGATACTTGGCAGCGGCATGAGCGTGGTCCTTTTTTAAAGCCTTGGTTGTTTTCCCCGTTTACACCAGAAACCCCAATAGGTTACAAGGATGTTCGCCTTTTTCCGGCTGTGTCGCTACACCTGCATGAAGTCGCCGACGGCCAGATCACGCGAAGGATCGCCGCCGGAAGAAACGTCGGGCTTGAAGCCGGCGACAAGGTCCCGCCAGGTTCTGGCGGTCTCGGCGAAGCGGGTTAGCATCTCCACGCCCTTCTCGCCATCGAGACGCTCGAGGAAATTGTATTTCTCAAGCCAAATGCAACCGTCCTCCGGGTTTATTGCGAGCGTCGCGCCGCCAAGCGTCTCAAGCCCCTCCTCCGGCGGCGGCGGACCGATTTCGGCGGTCAGCAGAACGAGGTCGTCGGCGTCGTGGATCATCACCGTCACGCCGTCCACTTCCAGCCCGCAGGCGCCTCCGGCGTTTTCCAGCCGCATTCCCAGCGCCTGGCCCAGCGATTCTATGAATTCTTTGAAGTTCATGGCTGACATTATACCATATTCCACTCCCGCCGCGTGAACAAACCTTCACACCCCGGCATCAACTCGTCTCCCATGTCCCGCGTGGCCGCTGACTGGGAGGGCCGCGCTCCTGCGCGGCCGTATGGAGAGCCGCCATCTTGGCGGCGCACCGGTAGGGCCCGCGCGCCGAGCGGGCCGCGCAGACCTTGTCAGTTAATCGTGGATTTGACGTGTGAAGAGCACATGATGTTGTCGTAATTCAGCCTGAAATCCGGCCCGAAGCCGGTGTAAATCGCCGCCAGTTTGTTGTTCGAGGTGCCCGCGAACTGCTGCTTGGCTTCTTCGTCGTCGAACTTCGAGTAGTCGAGCCCGGCGAGACGCTCCATCTCCGTCGGCTGCAACACGAGCACGATCTCGGCCTCCATTTTGCTGCCCGGGCCAGTCTGCGTGTTTTTCACCTTGCCAGTCCCGTCAAAGCTTGTAATCATGGCGACCTCCTTGCTGCAGGAGCAAGTCATCTTTATGTCACCTTGGTCGTTGACCGAAAGCGAGAACTCCATCGCGCCTTGGTTGTGCATGCCTTTGCCGGCGGTCATGAACGCCTCGGTTGACATGTCGGGGTGGAGCGTGATGGCCGCCGCGTCGAACGCGGCTTTCATCGTTTCCTGCGTGAGGAGCGACATGAGGATGTGGACCTTGGCCTTCTCCTTTTCGTCGAGCGCGGCATACGACGTCTTTTCGCCCTTCGTCAGGAAGGATGTCAGCTCGTCGCACGCGGTGTTGAAGTCGTTCGAAAGCTTCTTCCCGTCCGGAAGGTTCACGTTGAGATCGCGTACGACATCTTTGAAGAACACGGTGTCTTTAGCCTTGCCGACGGCCATATTCTTGCAGTGGGTCATGATGTTCCAGCCGAGCATGGTCGCGGTGCCGGCGGTCAGATTCGTCCTGATCTTATCGCCGGGGTTGTAGGCGTCAGGGCCCATTTTCCTGGAGTAGATTTCGCGCATCACGGCCGCGCCCTGGCCGTTGCCTGCCACGACTCCGTTAAGGAACGACTTGTGCGCGACGTCCTTCGCCTCGCGTCCGGCTTTGAGCATGTCCTGTACGATGTCGAACGCCTCGAGCTCTTCAGAATCGAGCTCGCCTTGGAACTCCTCGACGAGATCGGGCTCGTCCTGCAAGGCGCCGCAGAGAAGACCGGGCCCAAAAGGCTCTCGGGCGCCCGCCCCCGCTCGTGATCGTCCAGGCACACGATGGTGTCCGGGTCGCCCGCGTTCCTCGTCGCCAGATTGACGAACTCCTGGAACTGGGCGCCGAACTTGTCCACATTAAGGTTGATTGCCATGCCTGTCCTCCCTTTTGTTTTGTTAGGATTGTTTCCGCTCCGCGGCGAAAGGTTACATGCCGAGGCTGTCGACTTGGACGTTGAACGAGACATCGGCCGAGATGCCGAGCTTCGTATCACCCGGCAGCGCTTTTGCCGCCTCTTCGAAGCAGTGCGGACGCGTGTTGTCGAATTCGATGTTCTTGACTTCCTGGCTGTTGAAGTCCTCCCAGTCGGCGTCGGCGAACTTATCCAGGCTTTCTGGAGAGATTGTCACTTTCATGTGATACGCGAAAGAAGAGCCTTGGTTGGTCGGATACATGTCGATTGAGCCTTTCGCGTTCATCAACGTGACGTTCGGCGAGGGGAATGTTATGTCGCATTCGACGGTGATGTTGCCGTTCTCGTCTTTGGCGATGTTGAAGCTGTCTTCTCGAGAGTTCGAGCCACTCTGCTTGTTCGCGCCGATTCGCAGGGCGTTGCCGTTCGCGTCGAACGCATGACCCACGGCTTTTACCGCGCATCCGGCAACACCCTGCGTCGTGAGGATCATCAGGGTGCAGGCTTTGAGTTTAGTCTTTTTGTCAGCATCCTCGTAGGCTGTGACTTGACCGTCGGTGAGGAAAGAGACATACGCGTCGCGCGCCTCTTTAACGCCCTTCTCCCATACAAAAGGCCCGTTGGCAATCTGTACTTTGAACTTGCGGCTCATATCCTTTTCGAATGTCTCGGTGTACTTGTCGAGGTCGAGCTTGCCGTCTTTCCCCTTGAGATATTCGATGCCCTTGGCCACATACGTGCTGACGGTGGCGGTGGCGAAGTTGTTCATCCGCTGCTTGAGCACCAGTCCGGGATGCTTCGCGTTCTCCAGTCCGCTGCCGGGCAGAATAACGCCGAGTATCTCATTTGCCGCTTTCCCGGAAATGGGTATCGGCCCTGCGGCCTCGACGCGAATCGCCTCCGTCACGGCTTGGATTCGGCGGGCGGAAAGCGGATGGCCTGCGTTGCCAAAGTCGCCCTCGTTCAGCACTTTGCGGACGGCCGGCGGCAGGTCTTTGACTTTTTCGACACCGCAGATCTTGAGGACGGTGTCCAGGAAAAGCTTGCGCACGGCGGTGTTGAGGGCTTTCTGGTCGGCGTTTCTGCTGAAGAACAGATTCTGCTTAAAGCGCTTGATCTTGTCGTCGTCGGTCTTGGCGACGATCGCCCTGGGCTTGCCGTCAGGGGCCAGCAGTGCGCCCTCCAGCCCGTCACCGCCGATGCGCGCGAGGGCGTCCATGTTGTTCGCGTTTTCGCGTGCAAAGTTCTCGAAGGCCTTGAACTGGTCGCCGTACTTTGCGAGATTCAGATTGATAGCCATGCGGTTGCTCCTTTTCTTAGCGGATTGCTGAAGTTGTTTCTGCCTTGT
>ONRL01000203.1 GCA_900320225.1 uncultured Lentisphaerota bacterium | reverse complement strand
CGCTCGTTCATCTACGCGCAGAAGGGCGAGATCCAGGGCTGCACGGGCTGCCACGAGAACAAGATGGCGAGCGTCGCGCCCGCGAAGATGCCGGCGAACCGTCGCGTGTACGATCCCGTGCCGGAGGTGGACCTCGGCTACCACGGCCCGTTCAGCTACCCGCGCAGCGTCCAGCCGATCTTCGACCGCCACTGCATTTCCTGCCACGGACTCGGCAAGGCGCCGAACTTCATCGGCACGAACGGCATCCGCCGTCTCGTCAAGGACAAGCAGGTGTCCTTCGCGAAGTCCTATGCGGAGACGATCGAGTCGAAGCCCTACGACTACTTCGCCGCGCCGAGTCCGCTTACGAAACGGCTCAAGGCCGGACACGGCGGCGTGAAGCTCTCCCCGGACGAGTGGAAGACGCTGATCCTCTGGATGGATTTCAACGTACCGGAGTGGAACATCGGCGGCGGCTACAGCTGGAACCGTCCGGAGCTGCGCGAGACGGATCCGACCGGCGAGCAGCGTCTGCGGGCGGCGATCCGCGAGAAGCTGGGGGATGAAATCGTGACGCAGCCGTTCGAGGCGCTCGTGAACCGAGGCGACGAGACGAAGAGCCGCATCCTGTGGCTCGTGAAGCCGGAGGATCGGGATCGTTTCCTGGAACTCGTGCGCGGCGCGCTCGTCAACTCGAAGTGGCACGACATCGACGGCACGTGTGGTCGGCCCGTGGAGGACGGCTGCGAATGCAACAGCTGCTGGGTACGCCGCGGACGCTTCAACGGAAGTTTTCTCAACATGCACGCGCCCGTGTTCTGGCACGGGGGCGAGTTCCCCGGCGCGACGGGGCGCGTGGAGGTGGTGCAGGACGAACTGCGCCTCCACTACGACTTCAGCGGCGGCGGGCACTACGTCGCGGCGCGCTTCGCCCTGCCGGAGCGTCCGAAGGCGAAGCGGATCGCCTTCGAGGCCAACCTGCCCGAATCGACTGAGATTACGGTGCGGATCGTCGACTCCACGGGGCAGACCTTCCAGTACGGCTTTTCCGGATCCACCGACGGCGAGTGGGAGGCATTCTCCTTCGTCACGGAGGGAATCGGTGCGCGCTGGGGCGGCGCCAACGACGGACTTCTCCATCTCCCGCTGAAGGAATTCGCCGTGCTGGCGGAGAACAGGGGCGGCGCGAAGGACGTGTTGCGCGTGCGGAACATCCGGTTCTTTGAGCGCGCCGAGTTGCCGCAGAAGGTGCCCGAACAGCCGTTCGACAAGGCCGCCGCCGAGGCGGGACGTCTGCGCGACGACCTTGCGCGCGCGCTGCCGGATCTGGAGCGGAAGGGCCTGGGCGCGAAGACGCGTGCGTCGCTCGCGGTGATGGACAACTTCCAGCCATGGATCCGCGAGGACCTCGCGCGCGGGTTCACGAATCGGGCCGTCCGCGAAACGCACGAGCTCGTGACGGTCGGACGCGAGGCGAAGGCGCGTCTCCAGGCGATCGCCGAGGGGAAGGTGCGCGACGAGCCGGTGCCGCACTTCGTCACGGGGCCGGTCGAGACGTCGCACGCGCAGATCGTCGGTACGCGCGAGTGGCCGGACGGCCGGCGCGAGCGCGGGAACGTGATGCTGACCGGCTTCGGACATTTCGGCAAGGTCCAGCGCGAGCAGGGGAAGCTGCCGCCGCTCGGCAACCACATCATCCAGATGGAGATCGGGCCGTGGTCGGTACTGAAGGACGAGCACGTGGTCGACACGAACGGCCTCGCGCCGTTCTTCCGCGCGGCTGCGCTCGGCGCGAAGGAGAATGTGCAGATCTGCCTGCTGCTGAGTCCGCACTACTTCCCCCAGTGGGCGCTGAAGAAGTGGCCACACCTCGCGGGCTGCGCGGGCGGGTTCTTCAAGTACTGCGTCCACGACGAGCATGCGCAGGCGGTGATCGAGAAGTACCTGCGCGCGGTGATCCCGCTCGTGCGCGGGAATCCCGCCCTCCACTCGATCTGCCTCTCGAACGAGCCGGAGCAGGGGCACTTCGGGCCGGACTGCCCCCTGCGCAAGAAGTGGCCCAGGTGGCTGGAGAAGCGCCACGGCACCGTCGCCGCGCTGAACGCGAAGTGGGGCACGTCCTACGCCTCGTTCGCCGACGTGCCGATGCCGAAGGACTTCAAGGGCAACCCCGCCACGCCGGCGACGCTCGATTTCGTGCGGTTCAGCCGCGAGTCGTTCACGGCGTTCCACCGGCGGATGGCGGACGTGATCCACGAACTCGCGCCGGAACTGCCCGTCCACGCGAAGATCATGATCTTCGCCGACTTCGGGAACAACGCCACGTCCTATTCGGTCGACCCGGCCGCCTTCGCCCAGCTGGGCGCGTACAACGGCAACGACGCGTACGTCAGCTATCGGGGCGGCCAGACGCGCGGCGACAACACGCGCGGGTGGGTCCACGATTGGTGGACGATGGAGGCCGGCTACGACTACCAGCGGAGCGCGGCGGACAAGCCGGTGTTCAACACGGAGAACCACATCATCGCCGACCGCGAGCGGCGGAACGTTCCCGGCCGTCACGTCTACGCGGCGCTCTGGCAGAACGCCGTCCATGGACAGTCCGCAACGACGCACTGGGTGTGGGAGCGTGCATACGACGACGGGAAGAGCGACTTCAACGGGCTCATCCTCGAACGTCCCGTCTGCCTCGCCGCATGGGCGCACGCGTCGCTCGACCTGAACCGCCTTGCGGACGCGCTCGCGCCGATCCAGAACCAGGAGCCGACCATCCTCCTCCATCGGTCGCTCTCATCGGAAATCCTCGGACGGCAGAATGCGTTCCTCTCCTGCTACCGGGCGGCGAGCTTCCTCGGCCAGCCACTCGGCGTGGTGACGGAGGAGATGCTCGCGGAATACGCGCGCACCGGCGTCCGGACGCGTCCGCTCGCCGCGGCGCGCGTCATCCTCCTGCCGCGCGTCACGCACCTGCCGGATGCGGCACGCAACGGGTTGAAGAAGCTGGCGGCGCAGGGCGTGAAGGTATTCGCCTGCCGCGACAAGCCGGCGTTCGACGACTGCTGCCGTCCACGCAACGCGGACGACTTCCCGTATCTGGACGCGCCGTCGGAGAAGCTGCTCGCGTACCTGTTCGCCGAACGGGCCGGCGGGTGGAACCTGCCGGACTTCCCGCGCGTGCGCGCCGTCGATTCCGAGAAGGGTGTCTACGGCGTGGAGGCGCACGGCTACCGCACGAACGGCCTCTCGCGCGTGACGTTCATCAACCACCGGGCGAAACCCGTGCGCGTGCGCCTGGAGGCGTCCGGCCGCGACCTCCTTTCCGGCACCGCCGTGCCGCAGACGCTTGAACTCCTCCCCGGCGTTCCCTATTTCGTGGAATACTGAGAGCGGAATTTTGCCAGATGTGAGTCTCCTTGTTTTGGAGGGTGAAATCTGATAGAATACACCGCGCTGGAACATTGCATAAGGTTGACAATGCCAAAAGCAGCAAACAAAGGTAGAAAGCAGGTGCGCGGCGGCGGGACGGCGCGCAAGGGCGGGCTTTTGCCGCCGCCTGTGGGGACGAGCGACTGGGCGCGGTTTTCGCAAACCTCGTATTGCGTGGACAAGACGTTGATCCTGAAGGACCTTATCGACTCGGAGTCGACGGTGGCTTTGTTCACCCGCCCCAGGCGCTTCGGCAAGACGACGATGCTGGAGATGATCCGCGCGTTCTACGAAGGCGACGCGTCGCTGTTCCATGACAAGAAAATATGGGCGGCGGGTGCGAAGTACCGCAAGGAGCAGGGCAAGCATCCGGTCATCTTCCTGTCATTCAAGGACATCAAGCAGACTACTGCGGAAGAGGCGTTCACACGTCTTGCCGCGGTTATCGGCGGCGAGGTCGCGCGGTTCGTCGATTGCATTGAGAACGGATGGGGGGACGAGGCCAAGAAACGGTCGCTGCGCAGGGTGATGAACCGCGAAGGAACGAAGGACGAGCTATCCGAATCTCTCGGCCTACTCTCAGAGGCTGTCCATGCTTTCACGAAGAAGCTCCCCGTCATCTTGATCGACGAATACGACCAGCCGATCACGACCGCATCGGCAAATGGCTACTACGATGAGATGTGCACCTTCATGCGCGTGTTCCTCTCGGGCGCGCTGAAGGACAACAAGCACTGCCACATCGGCATCATGACGGGCGTCCTGCGCGTCGCGAAGGAGGGAATCCTCTCGGGACTCAACAATCCGGACGTGTGGACAGTCTTCGATGAACAGTACTCGCAGTATTTCGGGTTCACGGAGGACGAGGTCGCAGAGATGGCGCGGTACTATGGGGCCGAGGACAAGATGTCGGAAATCAAGGCCTGGTACGACGGATACGATTTCGGCGGGACCGAAATCTACAATCCGTGGAGCGTGCTGAAATATTTCAAGTGCAAGTGCAAGCCCGACGCCTACTGGCTGGACACGAGCTCCAACGACCTCATCTCCGCGATCGTGCGCGATTTGCCGCATGACATGGTGAGGACGCTGGAGGCGCTTCTCAGGGACGAGACGCCGCGCGTGCAGATGGCGAAGGAGCTGGGGCCGTACAAGGATGTCATGGCGAACAAGAGCTCGTTGTACGCCCTGCTCGTCTCGGCAGGTTATCTGAAGGTCGCGTCGCCCATTGAAGAGGGCATGTGCAAGGTGGCGCTCCCGAACCATGAGCTGTCTCTCGTGTTCGTCAACGACATCAAGGCGAAGATCAACGCGGCGCTGTCCGTCGGGACGGGTGACATCGTCGGGGCGCTTCTCGACCGCGACGCCGACGCCCTCCGCCAGGCGATCGCCGCGTTCCTGCTGGAGAGCGTCAGCTACTTCGACGCGGCGTCGGAGGGATTCTTCCACGGGCTCACGCTCGGATTCCTCGCGATCCTTAGGAAGCGATTCCGCGTGCTGTCGAACGTCGAGTCCGGCGAGGGTCGCTTCGACATCGCCCTTAAGCCGCTTGTCGAACAGTTTCCGGCGTTCATCATCGAGGTCAAGGCGGCGGATTCCGCCAAGGACGACCTCAAGACCCTTGCGCGCGAAGCCCGCGCCCAGATCGACGGGAAGAAGTACGACTCGACATTCCGCGCTGAGGGCATCACGGACGTCGAGAAGATCGGCCTCGCCTACTTCAAGGACAAGGTCGAACTCTGCCGGGAACAGCCCAAGGCGCAACGGCTCGTGAAGGATATGCAATAATATTGACTGCTAAGGAGGTAATGTTTCAATGATGCAGATGAGTCATCGGTATGTGACGGCGGCGCTTCTCGGCGTGGTCGCGTTGGTTGTGTCGGCGCGGGCGGACGTTGTCACGAACACGTGGATCACGCCGGGCGGCGGCGATTGGTTTGCCTCCGCAAACGTTGTGAGCACGAACGTGGAGGACGAGGTGGAAGTCGTCTCGACGAACGTCGTGTACACGAACTGGCAGGGGGGCGAGCACTGCATCTCGACGAATGTCGCGTATTTCCCGTTGGCGTCTGGGGCGACCATCATGGCGAATAAAGATGCCGAAGGAAACGATGCGGTGCCGCGTCTGGACGGACTCGTGATGCGCCCAGCCGAACCGGACGGAACCATGACGAACATCTGGTGGGTGAAGAACGATGGAAATTCCACGTTCCATACGTACACGTCGTCGTTCGGCTACTTTCCGTTCAACGTTTCCGACGGCCCGGAAGACAAGGGGCCGGTGCGCAAGGAAGGCGACGGCATCATCCGCATCTCCTCCTTCTACAGGCAGCTGCACTCCCGCCGCGAGTTCCAGGTGGCGGAAGGCAAGCTGATCCCGATGGTGCAGGACGCGCTCTTCTGGACGGACGTGCGCGTGACGGATCCGGCCGGGCAGTTCGTGTTCACCAACTTTTCGTCGCGCGTCGGCGTCGGCTCGCTCCGCAGCGACGTGGGCGGCACGTTCGACCTCGCGGGCAACACCGTGCTGATGGGCGCGACTGGGCCGGGTGGGCTGGAGGCGGACGTCACGGGCACGGGCGGCGTCATGGCCGTGGTGACGAGCCTTGCGGTCACGAACATCCAGCCGAACGTCACGTACGGCGCGCGCGAGGGCGTGCTGCACCTCGAATCCAAGACGGGCGCCGCGCAGCCGTTCGCGAAGTACGATTTCGAGACCTCCCTCACGGCGGACTCCTCGGGGTACGGCCGCAATCTCGTGGCCAGCGGCGCCGTGACGTGGATCGACGACGCCGCGCGCGGCGGCAAGGTGGCGCATTTCGAGGGGACGGCCAATTCCGGCGGCAAGCTCGTCGCCACCGTGGCGGGACAGTCCGAGCTGACGGGCGACACCGACTACACGGTGAGCCTGTGGGCGAAGACGAAGGCGACGCCCGTGGCGAACGACTTCCCGACGATGATCTCCATCGGTAGCACCCAGACCGACAGCCAAATCATCCAGTTCCGGTACAAGAACCAGAACTGCGCCCAGATGCTGCTCGGGCACTGGAACGGCAATGGTGACTTCTCCGATCTTCCGGCACCCGCGAATCCGGCGGAGTGGCACCACTTCGTGATCATGCGCGAAGGTCAGCGCGTGGGCGTGTGGTGCGACGGCGTGCAGCTGTTCGACAAGACCGACATGAAGCTGGAGCTCAACCTGCCGAAGACTGTGCAGATCAACCTCGGCTGGCTCGCCCAGAGCGAGCGCTATTTCTGTGGCGACATTGACGACGTTGCGATCTATTCGCACGCCGTGGGCCGCACGGGCGTGGCGCGCCTCTTCGCGGGCGAGGAGCCGTTTGCGGCCAGTTCGGTGGCGGCGGCGGGCGAACCGCTGGCGATTCCCGAGGGGACGAAGCTGCAGATGGAGCTGAACGGACGCATCCTGCTCGCCGGCTCGCCCGTGATCCCCGCCACGAACATCGTCTGCAACGGCGTGCGCGGCGCGCTCGCGATGCCGTCGGGCGGCACGCTCACGCTGACGGGCGGCGGCACGTACAGCGGGGAGTTCAGCGGCGCGAACGCCCTCGTGAAGGACGGCGGCGGCGAGCTGAAGCTCAC
>ONRL01000310.1 GCA_900320225.1 uncultured Lentisphaerota bacterium | reverse complement strand
TAGCGGTTCACGAGGTCCTCGATCTCGTTGACGACGTCGATCGGGTCGCGCGTGCGGTATGTCGGGTAAAGCGTTGTCCAGCTGCAGAACGTGCACTTCGCGTGCCAGCAGTCGCGGCCGGACATGATGTACGTGCCGGGGGTACGGCGGAAGTTGCCGTTCTTCACGGCGTAGAGCTTCCAGTGGCAAAGATCGCGGTCGATCCATGGCGCGGCGTTGAGGTCGTGGTCGAGCTTGAAGCGCCCCGTGTTCCGCACCTCGCCGTCCGCGCGGTACCAGATGCCCGGCTCGAACTGCGCGGGGGCGAACCCCGACCGCACGAGGTTCATGAGGAGGAAGTCCCAGTCGCCGCCCGTGAGGATGTAGTCGACGGGACAGGCGGACATCGTCTCGTCCGGCAGCGCCGTCACGTGGTCGCCCACGAGCACCACCTTCGCGCGCGCGCCGGCGGGCGTGGACTTGAACGCTTCCACCCATTTCCAGTGGCGTTTGACGACGGGCGTCTTCGTCTCGACCACGACGACGTCCGGCTTCGCGTCGGCCAGCTCGCGCTCGAAACGCTCGGGCGTCCATTCCTCCGCGATGCCGTCAAGCCAAACAGCATCGTGCCCCGCCTTCTTCGCCATCGTGGCCGCTGTGGCGGGCACGACGGGAAAGATGTAGGTGGGGCGCGAAAACCACTGGAACTGCCGATTTTGGGAGAGGAGCGGGACGCCCCTCTCCGAGGGCAGCGGCGGGTATGCGAAGGCGATTACCACTTGTAGCCGACGCCGAGCGTATAACGGAAGTCGCTCTTCTTCGTATGCGGTCCGGGATTCGAGTTGTAGTCCCACTCGATCTTGCCGAACAGCGTCCAGGCGGAATCAAGCGCGTACTCGCAGCCGACGTCCGCGTCGATCAGATAGTTTTCCTCCCAGTCGCTCACGTCGGGCAGGTACTCGAGATTGTGGGTGAAGGAGAGCTTGTCGACCCAACGCGGGGTCCACGCGGCGTGATGCGCGTAGCGGAAGGCGCAACGGTCGTCGTCCGAGGCATGCTCGTACTTCTCCTTGATGTAGGTGAGGCCGACTTCCTGGTTGAAGGACCACTTGCCGGTGGACTCGAAGGTCTGCCCGTCAAGCCACTGGTAGCCCATGCCGAGGCCGAGACGGTAACGGTACCGCAGGTTGTTGATGCCGTCGCGCTCGTACTTGCCGTTGACGTAGGAATAGACCTTCGTCGCCCAGAAGTAGTCGTCCTGCGCGCCGAGCTCGATGCGGTCCTCGGTCTTTTCCTTGTTGTAGCGGCTGGTGCCGTTCTGCGCGAAGTAATAGCCGAAGTTCGCCGCCAGGCGGTTCTTCTCCCAACGGCGGTTCACGTCCGCGAGCACCGTGGCCTTCTCGCTCACCGTGTTGCCGCGCGTGGCCGTGCCGCTGAAGCCCACGCTGCCGTGCCAGGCCTCCTCCTCGGGGTTGACGGCCTTGACATCACCCATGTCGAGCTCTTCCTTGTTCAGGGTGTACTTGCCGTCCTTCATCGCCACCACGCCCTCACGGCGCGAGCGGTCGTTGTACTGGACGGTCGCGGATTTCTTCGTCTCGATGGACGCCAGCTTGTCCGCGCTGACCTTCACCTCGCCGACATCGTCAGACTTGAAGGTGACCTCGTCGCCGGCGATGCGCACGACTTCGCCCTCGAGACGAGAGCCGCTCTTGAACACGAGCGTATCTGCCGCTGCGGCCAGCGCACACGCTGCGGCCAATGCCGCAACCAAAGACTTGTTCGACATGATTTTTTAGACCTCCTATGGGGTGTTGGATGGTGACATTATAGCAAACCGCGCCTTGTCTGTGAACCAGAAAACTACACGAAACGCCTTCAAGCCAAACAACGGCAAATTACCCCCTCGTCAAATCGGACCGATTATGCTATCATACACGCGTCACAGGCGACAGAATGGACGATCGATCCAACTATAGGGCGGCCAAAGAGCTGCTGGCGAAATCGAGGCGCATCCTCATTTCGGGCCACCTCAGCCCGGACGGGGACTCGCTCGGCTCGATGATCGCCCTTGCGCGCCTGCTCACCGCAGCCGGGCACGAGGCATTCGCCACGGCGGACGTCCACGCCCTCGGCAAGCCGGGTTTTCTCGAAGGCGTGGCCGACCTCATCCCGCTCCGCCGCCTGAAACAGAGAGTTTTCGACCTGTTCGTCTACGTGGATTGCGCCGCCCCCGGCCGTCTCCCCCCCGAAGTACGCCCCTTCGCCGAGAAGCTGCCCACCCTCACCATCGACCACCACGCCACGAGCGTCCCCACCGGCGCCGTGTCGATCATCGACCCCGAGGCGTCCTCGGCGGGCGAGGTCGTCTGGCGGATCGCCAAGTGGATGGAATGGCCCCTCGACCGCGCCACGGCCGAAGCCCTCTGGGTGGCGATCGTCACGGACTCCGGGCGCTTCGCCTACGACTCCACGCGCCCCGGCACCCTGCGCGCCGCCTGCGACCTCCTCAAGTACGGCGTGCGCACCGCGCAGATCAACGACACCCTCTACTGTTCCTTCAAGACGAAATCCATGGAGCTCAAGCGCCGCGCCTGGCG
>ONRL01000204.1 GCA_900320225.1 uncultured Lentisphaerota bacterium | reverse complement strand
GCCGGAGAAGTACTTCGACGAACACCCCGAATACTTCAGCATGGTGAACGGCGTGCGCCTGAAGGAGCGCACGCAGCTCTGCCTCACGAACCCCGACGTGCTCCGCATCGTCACCTCGAACGTGCTCGCGCGCATCCGCAAGGACCCGGGCGCGAAGTTCTACGGCGTGAGCCAGAACGACTGGTACAACTACTGCGAGTGCCCCGCGTGCAAGGCCGTGGACGACGAGGAGGGCTCGCACGCCGGCACGGTGGTGCGGTTCGTGAACGCGATCGCCGAGGCGGTGGAGAAGGAGTTCCCGGACAAGATCATCGAGACGCTCGCGTACCAGTACACGCGCCACGCGCCGAAAAAGACGAAGCTGCGCCACAACGTGATTCCCTGCCTCTGCTCCATCGAGTGCGACTTCTCGCGTCCGCTCGCCACGAGCCCGTGTCCCGACAACGTCAGCTTCCTCAAGGACGTCGAGGACTGGAACCGCCAGACGGACTGCCTCTACGTGTGGGACTACGTGACGGACTTCCGCTGCTACCCGCACCCGTTCCCGAACGTGTACGTGCTGCAGGAGAACGTGAAGTTCTTCCGCGACCACGGCGTGAAGATGCTGTTCGAGCAAGGCGCGTGCCAGGGACGTCACGCGGGCTTCGCCGAGCTGAAGGGCTGGCTGCTCGCGAAGTGGATGTGGAACCCGGACCTGCCGGCGGAGCCGCTGATCGCCGACTTCTTCAACGGCTACTACGGCAAGGCCGCGCCGGTCGTGCGCGCCGTGTTCGACGAGGCACACCGCCGCGAGGCGGCGTACGTGGGGACAGACCCCGCGCGCACGCTGAAGATCTACGAGGACGTGGCGTCGGCGAAGTGCCGCGAGGCGCTGGACGACGCGTTCGTCGCGTGGGCGCAGGCGCAGATGAAGAAGGCGGAAGAGGCCGTGGCGGGCGAGCCGCCCGTCTATTCCTACAACGTGCGGAT
The DNA here is from genome assembly GCA_900320225.1 of uncultured Lentisphaerota bacterium. Lineage (GTDB taxonomy): Bacteria > Verrucomicrobiota > Kiritimatiellia > RFP12 > UBA1067 > RUG572. The sequence continues at coordinate 4,807 of ONRL01000204.1, read as the reverse complement.
GACGGCGTTTTCGTTCGACTACATCCGCCTGGAGCGCCTGCGGCGCGTGGCATTGGATTTTACGGGAGGGACGCGCTCCTGCGCGTCCGCAAACACGGGAGGGACGCGCTCCTGCGCGTCCGCAACGGGCGAGACGCCCGTTGTCCCAGTCGGTCGCGCGGGAGCGCGACCCTCCCATACGTCCGGTCGCGCGGGAGCGCGACCCTCCCGGGAAGAAGAAATGCAAAGCCTGGCGCGGTCCCTCCTCGCGCGGATGGACGAGGCGAAGGACATCCGCCTTTCCTCCGGCAACGTGAAGGACCGCCACGCGGCGACGGTGCGCGCGTGGAAGGCGGTCGCGCGGGAGCGCGACCCTCCCGGGGCGTCGAATTCGGTCGCGCAGGAGCGCGACCCTCCCGGGGCGATCGCGCCGTTCGGCACGATCCCTGATTCGTCCCTCCACATCGTGAAGCAGGGTGAATGGGCCGACCACCGCGACGACCCCGCCGCGCGGGACGGGCGTGCCATCCGCATCTCGAACGTCCACTACGGCTGGTGCGTGACGTTCCAGATGGACGACGTGAGGTTTCGTCCCGACCGCACTTACGCGCTCAAGGCGCGCGTGCGCGTGGAGCGCAAGCCGGGCGCGCCCGGCAAGGCGTTCTGGGCGGGCGTCTACAGCAACGCCCAGCGGAAGGGGCGTGGACAGATCACAGTCAAAACCGATGCCTTGAAGGGCGACGGCTATGTGTGGTATACTGTCGCCGAATGGAAGCCTGGACGCGAGGAGTATTTCTGGATCGGCGTAGGGCCGTTCGACAAGAAGAACGGCTCGGCTGCAGTCGAAAGCGTCTGGGTGGACGAGATTCTGATCGAGGAAAAGGAGTAGCGCGATGAAGAGAGTTGTGATGGCAGTAATGGCCGCGTGCGGTGCGTGGGCGTCGTACGCCGAGGACATCGGCATGACGTACGACGCGAACGGCGACGTCACGGTGGCGGCGGGCGGCGAGATCACGGTCGGTCCGAACGGCGCCTCGACCAATAACAGCCAGGGGGTGACCGTCACGTTCGAGAACGGCGGCACGATCAAGGCGGTTAAAGCCGACAACAGCGGTACGGTGCAGTCGTATCATCGCGTGTGGCGGGAGTGTTTCATCAACGGCACGGTCACGTACGACGGTTCCGACTTGGCCGCCAGCATCACGTCTGATTTCCGGCGCAGCGTGATTGCCACGAACGGCACGCTTGCGGTGTCTGCGGACCGCGCGGCAGTCATGTTCGGTTCTTCAGATCCTAACCGCACGCGGGACTTCCCTCTTTATGACGTGCCGAACATCGTCTTCGCCGCTGGTTCAGGCACGATCGTCCTGGGCGGCGAAGCGACCTTGCGCGACAATCCCGGCATCGCCTCCACGGGCATTACCTTCAGGCCAAACGGAGCCCGGCTCGCCATCGCCGGGCAGGGCATCGTGTCCAACCGCACGGTGTGGTCCTCCAAGCGGGTGAACTTCATGGACTACGGGGACGAGATCGTCCTGCTGGACGAATCGTACATTCCGGAAGGCGTGACGCCGGTCATCACCGGCGGCAAGACCTTCCGCATACGGCCCTCGGACGTCGTCGTCACGAACGAGGTCATCAACAACGTGCGCGTGTTCTGGCGGCCGAAGGAGGGATGCGGCGTGGTGCCGTTCGACATCAACCTCACCGGCGGCACGCTGGAGCTGGAGACGACGCGGTCCACGTACGAGTTCGCGGGCAAGATCTGGGGCACCGGAACGATTGACCTGAAAGGCCCCAATCCGCGCACAATCAACGAAATCGAAGGTGCGTTCAACTTTAAGAACTCGACGGCCAGCGACAGCACGGTCGTGATCCGGAAGGTGAATCCCGGCTCGCGTCTGCGCTGCAGCGGCGGGGTTGTGAAGCTCGTGTTCGAGGAGGGGGCGCTTCCGGCGACCGCCTCGCGGGCGACATACGGCTTGGACACCTACGTGTTCGTTCCGACGGCGGACGGGCGCCTGGACACGGCGAATCTCGCCCATCAGAACGCGACCACCGCGTTCGTGCCGTTCGGCGCCGACGTGACGCTGGCGGCGCGCGACTGCCATGCCAAGATCGGCGTTACGAACAACGCCGTCGTCAACCTCGTGCTCGACGGCGGATCCGTCCCGACGGTGGTGGGCGGCGACGGCACGATCGCCGTCGGCGCGGCCGACTGGGCTGACGACGTGGGGTTGTGGGTGGATGCGTCGCAGCCGTACGACACCTCTACGAAGGGCGCGCCGTACTACGCGCCGCCGGGCGTGAATCGTGCCGGATATGACTTCGGCAACATCTTCTTCACGAACAACTATCCGCTCGTCGAGGCGTGGTACGACGTGCGCGGCACGGATCGTACATGGTATTTCTACAACGGCCGCTACTACAACGGCAACCAGTTCACGGTGTTCACGCACGTCTATCCGTATCTGGCGCAGGGCGAGTTTGCCGGGCGGACGATGTCCTACATGACCTTCGGCGTCAACGGCGCGGCGAAGTCGACTTGGTCTAACGACGGCACCGATTCGCCGACGGTGACGAGCAACATGGGCGGGAACCGGCGGCTGTACATGGAGGGAATGACCGTCAATCCCACGGCTGTCATCATGGTGTTCGGTTCGCAGCTGGGCGGCGGCATGGCGATGCTCGGCGGCGGCAAGTTCACGCGTGCCGGACGAACGCTCGCCGATTCCGTCTGCAAGACCGCGCCCGCGAACACGACGATCTGGCTGGACGGCGAGGAGATCGATCCGACGACGGCGCACTTCAACGGCGGTTGGCAGGTCGTCTCCGTCGTCGGCGAAGCGGCGTCCACTGCCAGCAAGATCGGCGAGAACACCGCGTATCAAGACGCGGGCGGGCAGAACTACGGCGAAATCCTCGTCTTCACCAACGCCGTGTCGGACGTCAGGCGGCGGCAGGTTGAGGCGTACCTGGCAAAGAAGTGGGGCGTCTCGACATACGGTGGCGAAGCCGTCGCCTATCCGTTCCGCGCCGAGGGACGCGCAGGTTCGATCACGGTGCGGCGCGGGGCGCCCGTGGAGTTGCGCGGCACGTTCGCGGGCAGCTTGACGGTGAACGGCGACGCCTCCATTTCCGAGCCGTTGCCGTGGACGGCGGCGGACGTGCCGGCGGAAGGGCGCGTGGACTGGTACGACGCGGACGACGCCGCTTCGCTGGAGGTGGAGACGCAGGCGAAAGCGGTCGTGCGACAGTATCCGCACGGTAAGACGCGCGACACGCTGACGAGCGGTTGTTTCCTGTGGGGAGCGGGCAACCGGATGCCGTTCGCCGTGACGGGGGCGCGCGGCCTTGGCGCGGAGCGGACGTGGCTCGACTACAACCATCCCAGTGGATTCCAGCCAATGACCTCTGACGGCAACGTCTTGCGCTTTATTCCGTACAACAAGTCGCCTTCTTCCGGGAATGCCGTCTCCCAGACCTTCCGCACGCTGCTCGTGGCGCTCGACTCGGGCCGTGGCGGCGGCGGCACGGTAATCGCCTCTGGTTCCGTGAGCGGTGGCAGTGGCGATTTCCGCAGACGTGAGTCCGCAACGCTGGCCGACCCCATCTGGCCCTCGGCCTGCTCGGCGAACGTCAAGAACGGCGTGACGCGCCTCAACGGCGCGGTGGTCGATCAGGCGAGAGGGTTCACGGGCGCGCCGGAGGTGCTGTCGCTGACGGCGGCGGGGAACGTGTCGGCGCTCTGCGTGGACACCTACGTCAACACGGAATCCGCAAATGGCGTCCTCAAACAACAGGGAACCGTCCAGGGCGAGATGCTGCTGTACGATTCCGAGCTGGACGCCGACGTGCTGGCGAACCTGGAAGCCTACCTGATGGGCAAGTGGACGGGCGTGCTGCCGGACGGCTGGAGCGACCTGCGCGAGGCGACGGTGACGGCGGGCACGGGTACCGTGAGCGCGGTCGCCGCCAAGCTGCCGACGTTCGGCGACGACTTCACGGGCACGATCGTCATGCCGGATGCGTCGTTCGACTTCGCCTTCGACGGCGCGACGGGTACGGTCGAAAAACCGTTCGTCGCGCGCGGCGCGACGCTCTCCATGCCGGCCGCCGTGACGGTGAACGTCGCCTGCGCGAACATGCAGGGCGCGCAGGCGACGAGCGTGCCGCTCTTCGACGTGGCCGGGTTCGCGAATCCCGTGGCATGGACGTTCACGGCGACCAACGCGGGCGGCAAGAAGCTGCGTCTCCGCGAGGAGGGCGGCAAACTGATGCTGGATCTTCTGGCTGGCGGCCTGACGGTCATTCTCCGGTGATTGCGCGTGTGCAGGAAGGACGCACGATGAAAGGTCGTTTTCTCGTTGGGTTCGGGTTGGCATGCCTTGTGGCGTGTGGCGGCGAACTCGCCCTTGCGGTGCGCGGACGCGCGCCGGAGTACGCGATCGTGCGCGCCGCCGACGCGTCGCCGTCGGTGAAGTATGCGGCGGAGGAACTGCGCGAATTCACGGAGCGCCTCACGGGCGTACGCCTGCCAATCGTGGAAGTGGCGGCCGCGACAAGCGCGTCCCTCCCGTCGAAGGCCGTGTTCCTCAACATGTCTCGTCTCTCGTCTCAGGTCTCATGTCCGCTCAATCTGGGAGATGATGGCTTCAGCTTGAAGGCTGTCGATGGTGATCTGCTTGTCACCGGCGGGAACCGCGGCGTGCTCTACGGCGTGTACGAACTGCTGGAGCGCTACGGCGGTTGCCGCTGGTACGCCTCGTGGCACACCGTCGTGCCCGCGCGCGATTCCTTCTCCGTGCCCGACGACCTCGACGACGCG
>ONRL01000205.1 GCA_900320225.1 uncultured Lentisphaerota bacterium | reverse complement strand
GCGGCGCAAGTACCTCGGCGTGCCGTTCGCCGGCGGCGACGGATACGTCCAGGTCGGCCTGGACGAGGCGCGCATGGTGAAGATGATCAACACGCAGCTCGCCTTCCTGTTCGATGCGGAGATGGACGAGACCGTGTGCTATCTCTGCGCGGACATGAAGACCCGCGCGCTCGTTTCCACGTTCCTGGCCGAGGGCGAGACGTCGACGCTCGACGACATCGGATTCGACGATTCCAACGTGCCGGATTCGGACGAGACGTTTGAGCAGACACTGTTCGGGGACAAGGCGTTCTGCCGCAGTTACGTTTTCGGCGGGCACCGTTTCATCATGGTTGTCCCGAAGGCCGAGTTCTACGGTACGCGCGACGTGATCATGGCGGTGATGGCGATCCTGCTCGCCCTCGTCCTGGGGGTGTTTGCGGTGCTGCTGGTGCGCATTTCCAATGACGCCAAGCGCATCAAGGCGTTTTACGCCGCCGAGGACGCGGCGCGGGCGAAGGACATGGAAATCGCGAAGACCATCCCGGGACGTGGGCGGCGACTTCTACGACTCTTTCATGCTCGACGCCACTCACCTCGCCTTCATGGTCGCCGACGTGAGCGGCAAGGGCGTCACCGCCGCGCTCTACATGATGACGGCGAAGACGCTGCTGAAGGACGCGATTCTCTCACGGCGCGACCCTGCCGCCGCCTTTACGCGGGTTAACGCGGAGCTGTGCAGGAGCAACACGGCGAACATGTTCCTCACGGCGTGGTGCGGCGTGCTCGATCTGGCAACGGGGCAGGTGACGTTCGCCAACGCAGGGCACAATCCCCCGATGAAAGTCGAAGCACGGGGGACCGAAGGGTCAAGGTCGAAGTACATTACCGAGAAGTCAGGACCGGTCTTGGCCTTCTTGGACGGCGTTGAGTACGCCTCGTTCACGTTCTCGCTGTCTCCCGGCGACCTCCTGTTCCTCTATACGGACGGCGTGACGGAGGCGCTTGACAGCAAGGGCAGCCTTTTCGGCGAAGAGCGGCTGGAGAATGCGGTCAACGTCGTCGCGAAACCGAATCCCAAGTCGGTGTGCAACGTCGTGCGCATGGCCGTGGCCGCATTCGCCGAGGGCGTTCCGCAGGCGGACGACCTGACGGTTCTTGCGGTTGAATACGTCTCGCGTCCGCAGCGGCTTGTCGGTACGTTCCCAGCCACGCAGGACGGCATCGCGGCGGCATCGGCGTTTCTGGACGACTGCGTGGAGAAGATTTCGGAAGGTCGACACGAGCCGCCGCCGGACGCGGGGCGCGAAGTCTCAAGTGATCTCATTGCGCGTCTCCCGTCTCTCGCCCCTGCGCTACACGTCATTCTTGACGAGATGTGCTCGAACATCGTGAAACACTCCGGCGCATCCGGATTCGAGGTGGATGTCGAGATGCTCGCGGAACCGTGTGGCATCAAGCTGACCTTTGTCGACGACGGTTCGCCCTACGACCCGCTGTCGCATGAAGATCCCGATACGGCGCTTCCCGCAGAGAAACGCCCGATCGGCGGACTGGGCATCATGATGGTCAAGAAGATGGCCGATTCCATCCACTACGAGCGGAAGCACGACCGTAATTTCCTCACCGTCGTCAAACGGTAAGTCATTACTGCTCGTACGGGCGCACGCGTAGCCGCGCGCCGAGACCCTCTGCGATCGCGCGGCACCGCTCTTGTTTCTCGAGGCTCGTGACCGGTTCGCCCACCACGGTCATCACCACGCTCGGCAACAGCGCCGCAGCCTCCTGCGTGAACTTCAGCATGGCGGGATAGGCCGCCTCGCCGAACTTCGGACGGCAGACGGCGAGGTATTCCGCCGGATCGTCCGTGTTGAGGCTGATGGAGAGGCAGTCGACCTTCCCCACGAACAGCGGCGCGGTCGGCTTCCCGTTGATGAGGTCGGAGAGGCCGTTCGTGTTCACGCGCACGCGGAGCGCGGGATCGCGTTCCTTGAGGTGCGCCGCCGCCGCGAGCAGCACGTCGAGGCGCTCCGTCGGCTCGCCGTACCCGCAGAACACGACTTCGCGGAACCGCTCGTAGTCCCACTGCCCGAGGCTGTCGATCGTCTCCTCCAGCGTCGGCTCGCGCTCCAGCCAGAGCGGACCCGATCCGAACACGCCGGGGCCGTTGTGGCGCAGGCAGAACGTGCAGTTGCACGGGCACCTGTTCGTGAGGTTCACGTAAACGGCGTTCTTGACTTGATAGGTAATCGTCATTTTAAATTCCTTGCCTATGACTTTGTATTGACTTCTCTTTTTTTGCTTTCGCTACTGGGAGTTTTGGAGTTTAGGAGGATTAGAGGATTTTTATAATCTCCTCCGAAACTCCTAATCTCCTAATCTCCCAGTAGCGAAAGCAATACTTCTTCTATGGCGAGGCCGTCCTTCTCCGGGACGCCCAGTTCTACCGACCGGCGCACGGCCGCCGCGGTGAACCGGCTCGCCTTGCACACGGACGTTGCGAAGTCGACGCCGTTGACGGCGTCTCCGAGGATGACGGAAGAGAACACGTCGCCCGTGCCGCTCCGGTCGGCGCCGATCCGGGGCTCCACGCAGAGCGAGGTGCCGCGCCCCGTCTCGTAGATGAAATTGACGAGCGTGTCGCCGCGCGGGATGCCGGAGATGACGATTCGGTCGGCGTGGCGCGCCGCGAGCTTTTCGCAGAGCGCGGCCAGCTCGGCATCCGTGAAGTCCGTGCGGTAGGGCGCGTCCGCGAGGAAACACGCCTCGGTCAGGTTGGGCGTCAGGATGTCCGCCACATCGAGGAACCCCCGCATCGATTCGGCGAGGTGCTTGTCGTAAGTGGGGTAGAGCTTTCCGTAATCGCCCATCACGGGATCGATGCAGACGATCGTCTCGGGCGTTCGGAAGGCCGCGAGAAAACGCAGGACGAAGTCCACCTGTTCGCGCGAACCGAGGAATCCGGTCTGGATCGCGTTGAAGCGCAGGTTGAGCTTGCGCCATTCGGCGATGTAGTCGTCCAGGTGGGACGTGTTGTCCGTCCACGCGAACGAGTCGAAGCCGGTGTGGTTGGTGAAAAAGGCCGTCGGCACGGGGCAGCATTGCACCTTCATCGCCGAGAGGATCGGGATGGTCACGGCGAGCGAACACCTCCCGAAGCTCGTGAAGTCGTTGATGACCGCAGCCTTCTTCTGCGTGTTGTGATTGACGTCGCTATCCATTCGTTGATTCTGATTTCTATGGTTCCTTGAAGTTCTTTCCCGAACCGTCTGAGAGGATAAGGGTGTAGTCCCTCGCGGTAGAGTCGGAGGCGGCCCGGACGCCGACGAGGCACTCGGACGTGCCGCGCGTCGGCATGAACACTGTGACGAGACGCAACGCGCCGTTGAACGTGCCGCACAAGGTCGGCGTGTGGACGGCGCGGTGCTCGTGTTCATCGCCGGTGTGGATGGGCATCCACCCTTGGTATTCCGGCGTGTGCTGGCCTTTCTTGTCCACCAGCCCGGACTGCGAGAACGCGCCGGCCAGCCACACGCCGCCGCCGAAGTCCGCGGAGAAGGAGTCGGCGCGTTCCGTGTACGTGCAGTTCTCCAGGTGCCAGAGCTGCTCGAAGGCGTGTTGCCGTCCGTCGGCGGCGGAGAGCCGATCCACCACCACGAAGAAGGGCGGCAGGCCCGATTCGGCCTTGTGGAAGATGAGGCGGCGCGCGTGGCGCACGGGGATTTTCGCCGGGCCGTAGCCATCCGCGAACGTCGCCTCCGCCCAGTCGCGCGTCGGCGTGGTGCGGAACACGAGGTCGGACTTCCGGGTGATGTCCTCGTCCTTCCAGCGATAGCCCGTGTGGCGGTTCTGGTCGAGGCCGTCGATGCGGACCGTGTTGTGCGCGCGCGTGGAGAGCACGTACTTGCGCATTTCCGACGTGTCGTACGCGAAGGTGCCGGCCTCGACGATCATGTTCTTGCCGTAGGCGCTGAGCAGGACGTTGAGCTTGTCCTCGTGCTGGTGCGCCATGCCGTAGGGACCGCCGTCGAGGAAGGCCCAGAGTGCATCTGGCTCCCACGAGTTGCGGAACGCCGCGAAACCGGCGTAGGGCATCTCGCACGAGAGCCATTCGGGGGGCCGGCCCTCGCGACGATCCGTCGCGAACCAGCGCATCACGTCGTTGTGCGGGTAGTGTCGGAGCGCCGACCGGGCCAGCGGGCCGCCGGACGCGTTGCCGGAATCGTTGATGTTCGGTGAGCGCAGGTCGGGCCGCGCGAGGCGCGGGAAGATCAGGAACATCCGCTCCACGCCCTGCACGAAGGCGGGGGGCAGGGGCTCGTCGCACGCGCCGGCTGTCTCGACGACGGAGAGGAAGTGGCGCATCACGCCGCAGTGGTAGCCGGGCGCGAGTTCGCTTTGGAAACCGTCGGGATACACCTGCCGGTCCAACTCGGCTTGGAGGCGTCCGAGGGCGTAGTCGCGCCATTCGCGCGTCTCCTTGAAGTACGGATAGTAGAATGAAAGCCGCGCAAGCGAACTCATCTCGTTCGTGAACCAGTTGCCGCGGTACGCATGGCCTGTGCGGAGGCGCAGGCCGTGTTCCCAGATGCTGCGGAAGAAGGTCACGAGGAACTCGTCGTCGCAGACCGGCGAGGAGATGAAGGCGTGGAGCTGGCGCGTGAGGTAGAACGTACGCGACGCCGTGTCGAGCGAACGCCAGCACTTTGTGGCGCCCGGCCCTGCCTTCTCCGGCAGCGGATTGTAGGAGATGAAGGAGAGAAGCAGCTCACGCCAGGAACGCGCGAGGGATTCGTCGTGCGTGAGGAAGTACAGCTCCGCGAGCGGGTCGCCGCAGTCGAAGTAGGAGATGTGGTAGTTCCACTCACGGTAGCCGTTGTAGGTGGGGTTGAACTCCCATTCGACCGGACCCTCGAAATGCCAGGATGTCCCCAGCGTGTTGAGCGTGTGGTCCTGCACGAGGGCGGCCTTCTTCCGGAGGGCCTTGAGGGTGGCGGGCGTGTTCGGCCTCGCCTTCCAGTCGGCGAGGACGAAGTCCGGACGGAGGCTCTTGCGTACGTGGTCGGCGAAGATCTTTCGCGCGCCCGCGAGGTCGCCGGACGCCACGCGCGCCGGAATCTCCGCGAACGCGGGGAGCGTCGTGTCGAGTTGGTTCGTGAAGAAATCAAGTTCGGAGAGAAGCGGTCCCTTTGTGGTGGGATACGTTCCACGCAGCACGATGCGCGAAACCGGCTTTGTGGGCCTGTTCCGCACCGTAATCTCAAGCTCGTTGCCCGTCTCGCCCCGGATCGCCTCCTTCGGCACGAGGACCTCGAAGGGCGCGGCGCGCACTTCGCCAAGGTCCTTGCCGTTCATCTTGAACGCGAACGCGCCGTCTTCCACGCCTTCCAGCGTGAGCTTCAGGGGCATGATCACGCGCCAATCCGTGCGGCCGAGGTTCACGACGTGGCGGTAGACGTGCGCGTCGGGCTGGGGCGCGGGCAGGAAGGCGAGGCGCCGCCATTCCGTGGCAGGCGCCTCGGCGCGCGCGGCCGTCACGGCCGACAGCAGCACGAGCAACGAGAGAAGTTTCTTCATGGTTACCACTCGATGAGGGCGAAGCTGAGGGGTTGCATGCGGAGAATGGCCGAGCCGTCGGGCTTGACCTCCAGCGGCACTTCCGTGTAGGTGCGCACGGCGTCCGTGAGGTGGCAGCGCGCCTTTGCGAGGTCAACGCCGGGCACCTTGATCGTCACGTAGGCCGTCTCGGTCACGTTGTTGTCGTTCGAGTAGCGGGCCACGAGCAGCGCGCCCGAGCCGTCGGCACCTTTGGCCGCGGCCGCTCGGAAGCTCCCGACGGGCTTGCCGACCTCGCTCTTGAAGACCGTACCCGTGTTCGCGGTCGACTTTTTGCCGCGTCCCTCGGTGACGGTGCAGGCCACCTGCGTGCCGCGGTCCACCAGCTTTGACCAGGCGTAGAAGGGGTAGTAGCCCTTCATCGGCCAGAGCGTCGTGCCGTTGAAGAGGCTGTTCATGCCGGTGTTGAAGCGGGCGTCGTAGAACATCAGGAGATCAAGCGGCACGGACTGGCACTCGATCATCGTGGAGGCGATGAACGCCGCCGCCTTCTGGTTGAAGCGGCCGGACTCCGTCTCGAGCGAATACACCCAGTCGTCCGTCCAGCCCTTGACGTAGTTCCACTCGTTGTCCGCCTTCTCGAAGCCGTACTTGTCCATGAGGGCGCGCGCCGTGCGGCAATTCGCGACGATCTGCTTGGGTTCCGTGGCGTAGGTGTGCCAGGAGAAGAAGTCGAGCGGCACGGAGTTGTCGCGGCAGTAGGCGAGGAACCGTTCGCCCCAGGCGAACCGCCCGCAGATCGCCGGCCCGCCGATCTTCAGGTTCGGGAACTGTCCCTTCAGGTGCTTGGCGGTCGTCTCGAAGAGGCGGAAGAAGTTGGTGGTGGTGCCGCCCCAGCAGCGCGGGTTTGCGGGAAGGGCGTTCTCGTTGTCAGACGGGTCGAGGTCCGGCTCGTTCCAGATTTCCCAGTACACGATGTTGAACTGGTTGGACCAGGCGATGTTCTTGGTCGTGTGTTCCTGGTCGAGTCCCCAGCCCCAGCCCTCGTTGTAGTGGCGGATCACGTGCTCGCAGATGCGGGCCCACTTGGCGAAGTCCTTCGGCGGGAGGACGCCGTACTTCTTCGGACCGTGCTCGATGGTCTGGCCGAGGCGGAAGAACACCTCGGTGCCGGCGCGACGGATGTTGTCGAGGTAGTGGTCGGTGAATACGAAGTCGTAGTTCCTCGGGTCGGCCTCGTCGGCGTCGAAGTTCGGGAAGATGGCGTTGATGTCGCAGGTGTGGGCGCCGCCGGACACGCAATTTATAGAGTCGTGCGTGCGCGCGAGGGGGATGCGGGCGGCCTTGTAGTCCTCAAAGTTGCCGCGCACCTGGTCGCCGCCGGGCTTCTTGACGGTGGGGCCGTTGTTGACGGCGTTCATCGGCTTGATCGGGCCGAGCGCCTGCGCGGGGTCGACGGTGACGATGGCGGTGGCCGCCGGCTCGGCGGCGAACGCTGCGCTTGCGGCAAGGCAGGACACGAGGAGAATGCTTCTTTTCATTTCGAATTCCTTTTAGGTGTGTGGGCAAGTATAGCTTATTGCCCGTGTGGATGTAAAGCGTTAAGTAGGTACTTACCGGGGCGGGTACAAGGCGTGAAGGAGGTTACCGGGGCACAGAGACGCAATCATGATCGCACCCACGAGCGCGCCGCACGTTCCTTCCATCGTCCCCATTCCGGATCCAAAACCCGAAGCGAGGCGCATGAGCGTGGCTTCGTCCACATCCACCGTGTCGGCGAACGCCTTGACGACCGCCAGGCAACAGTTCATCTCGCGCTTGAACTTCGCGCCGAGTTCCATTCTTTCTTCAGTTGTCATATCCTTTTCTTCCCCCTGGCTTTTCTCACCTCTGGCTTTTCTCACGCCAGCTTTTCTCATTTGTCCACTTTTTCGGTTGTGTTCGTTCTTTCGGTTGTGTTCGTTCTTTCGGTTGTGCCCGTTTCTTTGTAAGCTGCAACGCCGCATATTTTACCATTTATTCGTTAGGATTGGTACAAGCCACGCGATATTGATCTTGTTTGTCCTGTTCGTGACAACCTGTAATCAATCCTCGTCCCGCACCGTAATCTCATACCAACACCTCTCCATCCCGCATCATTCCGCATCGTAATCTCATACCATTCCCCTCCGTTCCGCATCATTCCGCATCGTAATCGTACGATCCCTCGGTCGGGCCATCCCCCCACAACTATCGTTCCGTACCGTAATCGCGCGTTCACGCCACCATGTCACCCCGCTGTTCCGCACCGTAATCGCGCGAGAGGCCTCCGGCAACGTTTTGAGGAGCCCGGCGTTGCTACATTTCTTTTACATCCTTTTGACAGTTTCCCCTCTATCCCCCAGGCGGCGGACATGGTATGATTA
>ONRL01000206.1 GCA_900320225.1 uncultured Lentisphaerota bacterium | reverse complement strand
CTCCACGTCGGCGGGGATCGGATCCTTCGCGTCGTCGGGCTGCGCGCGCCACTTGAAGTAGCCGAGCGCGACCTCGGGGAAGAGGCAGTAGGAGAGGATGTCCTCCTCCGCCTGGATGAGCTTCGCGGGGATCTCCCGCGCTGCGGCGGCGAGTCCGGGCTTCAAGAGGTCAGCCGGACGGCAGGTGATCGGCTTGAGCCCGCCCTGCAGCTTCTTCGCGAGCTTCTTCTCGATCGGGGCGGGCGTGCGTCCGTAGTAGCCCGCGGCGTAGTGCTTCGTCTCGTCCGTGATCATCGAGTAGCGCTTGCCGGAGAGGACGTTGAGCACGCTCTGCACGCCGACGATCTGGCTCGTGGGCGTGACGAGCGGCGGATAGCCCATGTCGGCACGCGTCTTCGGCAGTTCGGCAAGCACCTCCGGGAGACGGTCGAGCGCGCCCTGCTGGGCGAGCTGGCTGCGGAGGTTGGAGATCATGCCGCCCGGGATCGCGTGCACGAGCACGCCCGCGTCCACGGGCTCCACCTTCGCGGTGGAGGCGGGCTGGCGCTTCGCCTTCAGTTCGCGGAAGTAGGCGTTGATCTCGGCGAGTTTCTTCTGGTCGAGTCCGGTGTCGTAGCCCTCGCTCTCAAGGATCGTCACCATCGACTCGCACGGCGGCTGGGAACTGAAGCTGGACATCGTGGAGATCGCGCAGTCCACGCAGCCAGCGCCGGACTCCACGGCCGCGAGGTACATCGCGGCGGCCATGCCGCTCGTCATGTGGGAGTGCACCTGGATGGGCATCTCCGGCAGCGCCTTCACGAGCGCGCCCACGAGCTCGCGCGCGGCTCCGGGCGTGAGGATGCCCGCCATGTCCTTGATGGCGAGGGAGTCGATGCCCATCGCCGCCTGCTCCTTCGCGAGCTTCACGTAGTTCTCGACGGTGTGGACGGGCGAAGTGGTGTAGGAGATCGTGCCCTGCGCGTGGCCGCCGTACTTCTTCACGCTCGCGATGGCCTTCTCGAGGTTGCGCGGGTCGTTCAGCGCGTCGAACACGCGGAAGATGTCCATCCCGTTCTCGCACGCGAGCGCCACGAAACGATCCACGATGTCGTCGGGGTAGTGCTTGTAGCCGAGCAGGTTCTGCCCGCGCAGGAGCATCTGGAGAGGCGTCTTCTTGCAGACGGCTTTGATCTGGCGCAGGCGTTCCCACGGGTTTTCGCGGAGGAAACGCATGCACACGTCAAAGGTCGCACCTCCCCAGCATTCAAGCGAATAGTAGCCGGCGTCATCAATCGCCTCGGCGATCTTGAGGATGTCATCCGTCCGCATGCGCGTGGCCCACAGCGACTGGTGCGCGTCGCGCAGGGTCGTGTCGGTGATGCGGACTCTCTTCAGCGTGTCGTTTTTCATGGCGGATAGTATATCACATTTGAGTTGGTAGTTGGTAGTTGATAGTTGATAGTTGGTAGATGGGAGATCGGAGATGGGAGATGATAGTTGGTAGTTATCTGCGCAGGTCGAGGTGGAGGAAGAGGATGGTGGCGGCGGCGGCGGAGAGGATGGCGGACGCGCCCATCTGCCAGCCCGGCATGCCGAAACAGAGGCTGAGCGAAAGTGCCGAGAGGAACGTCGCGACGTGGGCGATCTGCCCCGCCATCACCGTCTTCGGCCGCTTCATCCACGCCGCCAGCCCCTCCAGACGCCCACGCAGCGCCTGCAGGAACGGCGCGAGGGCGTAGACGCCCATCAGCGCGCGGGCACGCCAGAGGTCGTCCGCCGGCAGGTTCTGCACTTCGCAGAAATACCAGTCCGACACGCCGGGCAGCGTGAAGAGGAGCGGCAGCGCGCCCAACGCGAGCCCCGCGCACGCCGCGTACGCCAGCATCCTCCGGTCGCCCGGCCACTCCGGCGGGAACTGGATCGCCACTGCCTGCATGCGCAGCGCGCCGAAGGCGACCGGGTTCGCCACGCCGATCGTCACGTAGTGAATTGCGAGCATCGCGACGGCGTTCTCCGTCCGCCCCACGAACACCGCCACGAGAAGCGGCGCGACGGCCAGCAGCACGCCGCCCAGGGAGAGCGGAACGGTGAAGCGGAACTGATCCACCACACGGTGCGTCGCCGGTTGGGCGGTCACCCCGCGACCGTCGTCATCCGGCAGGGCGCGCACGTACTTCCGCGCGTAGAGGTGCGAGAGGGCATACTCGACGAAACACGGACCGGTCATGGCCACCACGCCCCACATCGGCCCCGTCCAGCCCATGTGCACGAACAGCGGCGAACTCGCCATGGTGAGGACGAGCCGCACGGTCGTGGCGAGGTTGGCCTCGAAACTCGCGCGCGCGTTGTAGAGGACCACGAGGGGTTCGTTGCGGAAGAAGAACGCAGCCTGCATGAACACGCCCCAGCCGAGCGTTTCACGGGCGACCGACACGAGGTCGGGCGGCAGGCCGAGCAGTTCCCCGAACACAAGTCCGTAGAACGGCGGCAACGTGACGAACAGCTGAACGCCGAGGAGCGCGGCCATCATCGCGAAGTTGAGCCGACGGAAACAGCGGTAACCCGCGCGCGTGCGCGCGTGGACCATGCCGGTGAGGACGAGGCCCGAACCGAGCGCGCCGATCAGAAACATCACGGTCTGCCCCTGCGCGAAGGCGGCATAGCCCTCCACGCCCAATTCGCCGTGGGACACGATCGCCGCCACAAGGGGATACGTGAGACATTGGGAAAAGGCCTGCAGCAGCAGAGGCACGAAGAACCTCGTCGCGCGCGCGGGCGTAAAACCGCCCATTCTGTCGTCATCTGCCATGGTGGGCAGATAGTATACCACTTTTATCGGCTTGCGGGGGCAGAATCGGCGTGGTATAATACGCACCGTCATGCGATATCTAATCATCATCGTCGGCGCGGTTCTGGTGAACAACTTCGTTCTCAACCGCTTCTTGGGATGTTGTCCGTTCCTGGGCGTGTCGAAGAAGACGGAGACGGCCCTCGGCATGTCCGGCGCGGTCGTGTTCGTCATGACGGTCGCCTCGGCCGTCACGTGGTGCCTCGACCACTGGCTGCTCGCGCCGCTCGGCCTCGGCTACATCCACACGCTCGCGTTCATCCTCGTGATCGCCTCGCTCGTGCAGTTCATCGACATCGCGATGAAGCGCTTCGTGCCGCCGCTCCATGCGGCGCTCGGCATCTTCCTGCCGCTCATCACCACGAACTGCGCCGTCCTGGGCGTGGCGGAGCTGAACTGCAAGAACGGCACGCCGTTCATCGAATCCGTGCTCTTCTCCTTCGCCGCCGCGCTCGGCTTCGGCTTCGCGCTCGTCATCTTCTCCGGCCTCCGCGAGAAGCTCGCGTGGGCGGACCCGCCCCGCTGCTTCCGCGGCATCGCCGTGGCGCTCGTCACGGCCGGTCTCCTCTCCCTCGCCTTCATGGGCTTCAACGGCCTCGTCAAACTCCCCTACTAACACGCAACCATGAACGCCATCCTGATCGCAATCTGCGTCATCGCCGGCATCGGCGCCCTCGCGGCGCTCGCGCTGGCGATCGCGGACAAGTACCTCGCCGTGCAGGAGGATCCCCGCATCGGCCTCGCCACGGCCGCCCTCCCCGGCGCGAACTGCGGCGGCTGCGGCTTCGCCGGCTGCGCCGACTACGCGCGCGCCCTCGTGGAAGGCACCGCCGCGCCCGGCGCCTGCGCCCCCGGCGGCGACGCCGTGAACGCGGAGCTCGCGAAGATCCTCGGCGTGGCCGCCACCGCCACCGAGAGGCGCGTCGCGCTCGTCAAGTGCGGCGGCACCCGCTCGGAGGCGATCCGCGTGGGCGACTACAACGGCATCTGCGATTGCGCGGCGGCCGCCGCCACCGCGGGCGGCGACAAGGGCTGCCGCTTCGGCTGCCTCGGCTACGGCGCCTGCGCGAACGTGTGCCCGAAGCACGCGATCCGCATCGAGGACGGCCTCGCCGTCGTCGACAAGCGCCTCTGCATCGGCTGCGGCAAATGCGTGAGCGTGTGTCCGCGCAAGCTCATCGAGCTCGTCCCGGCCTCCGCCACCATCCACGTGCTGTGCAACAACCCCGTGCGCGGACCCGAGGTCACGAAGGTCTGCGGCGTGGGCTGCATCGGCTGCCACCTCTGCGAGAAGAACGCGGGCGGCAAGGAGGCGAACCACTTCACGTTCAACGGTTTCCTCGCAAAGGTCAACTACGAGAACCCGCCGACGGACGCCGCGCTCGCGGACAAGTGCCCGCGCAAGTGCATCCGTGAAGACGCCCACTTCGAAACGGGGAACTAACCCATGAAGACAGTCCAGTCAGCGTTCAAGTTCCACGGCGGCGTGCACCCGCAGTACAACAAGGACCTCGCGGCGTCCAAGCCGATCGAGGCGATGCCCCTGCCGAAGCAGCTCGTCGTCTCCATGAGCCAGCACCTCGGCGCGCCCGCGAAGTGCCTCGTCAAGAAAGGCGACGCCGTCGCCAAAGGACAGCTCATCGGCGAGCGCAACGGCTTCATCTCCGCGAACGTCCACGCCCCCGTGGCCGGCACCGTGGCGGCCGTCGAGCCGCGCATGGGCCCCACCGGCGGCTGGGTTGACGCCGTGATCCTCGACGTGGCCGAAGACCAGTCCGGCGCGTCGGCGTTCATGCCGCCGCTCGACTGGAAATCCGCCTCCCGCGAGGACCTGCTCGCCCGCGTGAACGACGCCGGCATCTGCGGCATGGGCGGCGCCGGGTTCCCCACCGTGGTCAAGCTCTCCCCGCCGCCCGACAAGCACTGCGAGTACCTCATCCTGAACGGCGCCGAGTGCGAGCCCTACCTCACGAGCGACTACCGCACGATGCTCGAACGCGCCGACCGCATCCGCGCGGGCGTGGAGATCATGCGCAAGATCCTGAACGGCCCCGCCGTGCGCATCGCCGTGGAGGCGAACAAGCCGGACGCCATCGCCGCCCTTGAGAAGGCCTTCGCCGACATCGAGGGCAACGTCGAGATCGTCGTCCTGCCCGTCCTCTACCCGCAGGGCTCCGAAAAGCACCAGATCTACGCCACCGTCAAGCGCATCGTCCCCGAAGGCGCGCTGCCGATCGCCGTCGGATGCGTCGTCGAGAACGTCGGCACGGTCGCCGCGATCGCGGACGCCGTGGAGAAAGGCATCCCCCTCATCGAGCGCGTCACGACCGTCTCGGGCGACGGCGTGGTCGAGCCGAAGAACGTGCGCGCGCCCGTCGGCACGCGCTACGCGGACCTCGTCGCCTTCTGCGGCGGCGAGAAGGAAGGCGTGCGCAAGGTGATCAGCGGCGGACCGATGATGGGCTTCAACGTGCCCAATCTCGAAATCCCCACCACGAAGACGACCTCCGGGCTTCTCTTCTTCACGTCGGCGAGGGTGTTCCAGTACTCCTCGAACGCCTGCATCAACTGCGGACGCTGCGTGCGGGCGGCGCAGAAGATGGACGTGATGGACTGCATCGAGTGCGGCGCCTGCTCGTTCGGCTGCCCCGCCTACCGCGACATCACCCAGAACTGCCGCCGCGCCAAGGCGTCCATCCGCGCCGCGGCCGCCGCCGCCAAGGCCAAGGCCGCCGCCGCGAACGCGAAAAAGTAAAGGATCGACCCATGCTTCCCAAACAGACCGCCGAACGGTACATCCTCTCCAGCTCGCCGCACGCGCATGCGGACGCGTCCACGAGCCGGATCATGCTGGACGTGATCATCGCCCTTCTGCCCGCGCTTTGCTGCGGGGTGTATTTCTTCGGGCTGCGCGCGCTCATCCTCACCGGCACGTGCATCGCCGCATGCCTCGTGACGGAGGGCCTCTGCCGCCTCGCGATGAAGCGAGAGAACACGATCGGCGACCTCTCCGCCGTCGTCACCGGTCTCCTGCTCGCGCTCAACCTGCCGCCCGACCTCCCCGTGTGGATGGCCGCCGTGGGCGGCGTGTTCGCGATCGGCTTCGCGAAGCAGGTGTTCGGCGGACTCGGCTACAACCCCTTCAATCCCGCCCTCAGCGCGCGCGCGTTCATGCTCATCTCCTTCACGGGCGCGATGACGACTTGGAGCTCGTCCGCCTGGACGCTCAGCGCCGGCAGCACCGAAGCCGTCACCACCGCCACGCCGCTCGCCCTCATCAAGAAAGGCGCCGAAGGCTTCGACTGGTCGCAGGCCGCGCTCATCAAGGACCTCTTCATCGGCAACGTGAACGGCTGCATCGGCGAAGTCTCCGCCCTCGCGCTCCTGATCGGCGCCGTCTACCTGCTCGTCCGCAAGGTGATCACCTGGCACATCCCGGTCGCCTTCATCGGCACGGTGTTCCTCTACGCGATGTTCAAGGGCGGCGTGCCGCCGCTCGTGCACGTCCTCTCCGGCGGCTGCGTAATCGGCGCGTGCTTCATGGCCACGGACTACGTGACCTCGCCCATCACCGCCAAGGGCAAGCTGATCTTCGGCTGCGGGTGCGGACTCATCACGATGCTCATCCGCACCGCGCCCACGGGCGCCTACCCTGAGGGCGTCTCGTTCTCGATCCTCATCATGAACGCGCTCACGCCGCTCATCAACCGCTTCACCCAGCCCAAGCCCTTCGGGAAGGTCAAAAAGTGAAAAAGATCCTGCAGCTCATTCTCTCGCTGACGCTCATCTCGGCCGTCTGTGCGGCCGTGCTCGCCATCGTGAACAACGCCACGAAGGAGCGCATCGCGAACCTCGCCACGCTCAAGGCCAACAACGCCGCCCGCGCCGTGCTGCCTGCGTCCGTCAAGGCCATCGACTCCCGCACGATCCCCGGCGACGCCCCCGATGACGCGGAGATCACCGTGTTCGTCGGCTATGCGGACGACGCCAAGACGCAACTCGCCGGCTACGCGGTGCCGGGTCTTTCCAAGAAAGGCTACGGCGGGGCCATCCAGCTGATGGTGGGCCTCAATCCCGACCGTACGGTGGTCACCTACCAGGTGCTGGCCGCCGGCGAAACGCCCGGCCTTGGATCCAACCTCTCCACGCCCGCGTTCATCGCGCGTTTCAAGGACCAGCCCGCCGCCAGCGTCAAGGTCACGAAGGACGGCGGCAAGATCGAGGCCCTCACCTCCGCCACGATTACCTCCCGCGCCGTCTGCGACGCGGTTGCAAACGCCGCCCAGCGCATCGACCGCATGGAGGGCAAGACCGTAAGCGACTCCACAGGGGAGGGGCGCGCTCCCGCGCGACCGCCCGAGGGCAAGCTACTCTTCGACCCCTCCACACCCCAAGAGGCGCTGAAGGTGCTCCCCAAGGGCACGGCCACGGCAACCGCCCTTCCCGGCAAGGGCCGCTTCCCCGTCTTCGAGGGCAAGGACGCCGCCGGCAAGACGACGGGCTACGCCGCCGTCGGCACAGGCACCGCCACAGGCCCGAATGGCGACCTCGTGATCATCTACCAGTTCGGCTTCAACGCCAAGCGTGCGCCGTCGTTCAACCCGCCCCCGCGCATGGTCAACCAGCCCCCAATTGAAATGACGGACATGGAGAACGCCCAGCGCATGGCCTACAACGCCGCCCTCCAGGACGCCCTCTCCCAACTCCGCTAACACCAGGCCGCGACAAGCGCGGCCCCTCCCGCTGGGACAACGGGCATCTTGCCCGTCGCGGTATTTTCCGCATCGTCCCAATCCTCCCGCCAATCGGGATCGTCCCAGTCGTAGTAAGGTTCCTCCTCCTCCCACTCATCCGGGTTGTCAAACTCATTCTGCATTCTGGTGTTCCTTTCTGCCTTCTGCTCGCTTCCCATCCGGAAATCTTACACACCATTTTCACAATTCCGAATATGGAAGGATGTACGTCTGCGTCTGCCGTGCCATGTTCGTGGGGCACACGGCCTTCTCCAGAAATGCGAAGTAACTGAACGGCCTGCCTATGTATCGCCTGGTAGGGCGGTCACTCCACGACCGCAAGCCCTGCACTTAGAACTGGCAACGGGAAACCCATGCGATAAAACCCAACAAACTCCCCTATCGGCGCAACTTCCAACTGTACCTGATCAATCGGCGAACGCAACCCGTCGAATTTGACGTCACCGCCCCGCACCTCTGGATAAATGATGACACAAGGCACGACTGCCGAATCCTGCTCTTCAGCATCTTGGATTCCAAGCCTCTTTAAGACCTTGCGATCCCGCGCATAACCCGCAAGCTGTCGAATGTCCTCCACATCAAACGTTCCTGCGCCGTATCTGGGTTTATACTTGGTATCCAGTATCAAAGGACGCTCCTCGTCAACGTACAGGAAATCCGGCTTGCCCATTGTCACATTCGCCTGATAGATGATCTGCCGTTGAGCCCCCCTGCAGCATGACCGCGCTTCGCTGTCCCTGATCCAGCATCCTGCCGACAATCCGCTCCGCAAACAGCAACGCCCGTTTGATCAACCGGTTCTCGCATGTATTCACCGAAAGCT
>ONRL01000259.1 GCA_900320225.1 uncultured Lentisphaerota bacterium | reverse complement strand
CGGCACTCGAAGAGCACGTTCGCGCCGGCCTCGCCCTTGATGGAGAAGCGCACGCGCGCCACGCCGCCCGTGAACGTGCAGTCGTAGAAGAGATGCGGCTGCCAGCTGAGCGGCATGTTCGGCGTCTTCTCCAGGCGCAGGCAGGCATTCCCCTGCGCGGCACCCTTCTTTTCGATGCGGATCGCGCCGGCGCGTCCCTCGCTCAACGTGAACGCGCCGTACTTGTGCCCCTTCTTGGAAGTCGGCTTCTCGAAGCCGTTGCGGTAGGAGGTGCGGACGAACCGCGGCGCGGGCGGCGCGTCGACGAGCGGCGGGTAGACGACGTTCTCCGCGAACGCGCGCCACGCGGCGTTCTCCTTGCGCACGCCCGCCTCCGTCCAGTCCCACGGCACGAACCCCATCTTCAACGCGGGCGATTCCGGCTTCAGATGCCAGTCGCCGTGCGCGGGATCGACGAAGAGCGGGTCCTCGAACCGCGAATTGAGGTCGTGCCCTTCCGCGCGCCACGCCTCGAGCCCGCGCCCGCTGAAGGCGTTCGTGGCTACGCCGTTCA
Source organism: uncultured Lentisphaerota bacterium (assembly GCA_900320225.1). Classification (GTDB taxonomy): domain Bacteria; phylum Verrucomicrobiota; class Kiritimatiellia; order RFP12; family UBA1067; genus RUG572. The sequence continues at coordinate 3,456 of ONRL01000259.1, read as the reverse complement.
CGCCCCAGTAGAGGTTGCCGTCGAACACGACGTCCTTCACGGTTCTCCGGGCATCGCCGCTGAGCAGGTGCGCCTCGGGGTTCGTCCACCAGAACACGTTGTTCGTGACGATGATCGTCGTGTGCTGCTCCACGCGCGAGCGCCACACGCCGTTGCGGTCGAAGGTGGCGAGGATGTTGTTGCGGAACACGTTCTCCTTGCCGTAGTGCTGGTGCACGGCGCCGTCGCGGCAGCGCTCCACGAGGTTCGAGGCGAACACGATGCCGTGCGACCCCTCGTCCGTGTAGAGTCCCCACGCGGGCGAGCCCGAGCCGGAATAGCCGTTCACGTCATGCACCCAGTTGCCCACCACCTCGCTGCCCGTGCAGTCGCCGAGCGAGTAGAAACCGCCCATGTCCGAGAGCATGCCCCAGCCGATGTGGTGGATGCGGTTGAACGCGATGCGGTTGCGGCGCACCACCGTGGGACGGTACCCCCACGTCCAGCCCATCGAGATGCCCGTGTAGCGGAAGTCGCCGATGTCGTTGTGCTCCACCGTGCAGTCGTGCACGTTCCCGAGCCACACGCCGATCGCGCCGTGGAAGAGGCGCCCGCCGTGCCGGATGATGCTGTTGACCACCTTCAGGCCGCTCGCCGCGCGCTCGGGCGCCGCCACGCGCGTGTCGCCGAAGTACACGCCGCCGCAGCCGAGATCCTCCACGAGCGAATCGGCGATCGTGCAGTCGTGGCAGTCGTCGCGCAGCCAGATGCCGTGCGCACCCACGTGCGCCACGCGTCCGCGCGCGAACACGAATTCCTCCGCGCTTGTCGCGTGGATCGCCGCGTTGGACACGTTGATCGCGCTCTGCGCCTCGCGCATGCCGGTCGCCGGCAGGCGGTACGCGGCGTACTCGAACGAGACGCGCCGGAACGCGACGTCCTTCACGCGCGCCTCGGGCGTGCCCGCGAGCACCACGAAGGACGGCGCCACGGGCACGACGGCGCGCGCCGTCTCAACCGCCTCGCCCGCGCGCGGGACGTAGAGGAGCTTCCCCGCCCTCTCGTCCAGGAACCACTCGCCCGGCGCGTCCAGCGCGCCGCGGTAGTTCTCGAGCACGTAGCGCGGACACGTGCTCGACCAGAAGAAGCAGGGGCGCGCGAGGCTTCCCCCGAGCACCACGAGCCCCGTCTCGGGGTTGACGTACGCGAGCGGCATGTACCCCGTGCACCAGCTCTGCCAGGCGATCATGTACACGCGCGACAGCTCCTCCTGCGAGAGTCCCTTGAGCGGCGCCAGGTCGGCGGGTTGCGCGTAGAACGCGCGGTGCGCCATGTTCTCGATCTTGCCCGTGAGGGGGTTCTCGTCCTCCTCGTACGGCGCCTTCATGTAGAGGTAGAACTCGTTCGGCGTACGCGCGCGCGTCGCGCGCTGCCCGTTCACCCACAACTGGTCGAAGGTGAGGCCCGCCGGCACGCTTGCCTCCCAGATGCCGTCCGCGCGCGCGGTGAACGGCGGCAGCTCCACGCTCCCGTCGAACACGGCCTCGCCGCCCGCCGCGCCGGTAAAGTGGATGCCGCCGTCGGACGGACCGAACGTGACGGGCTCCGTCATGCGGTAGCGTCCCGGCAGGATCTCCACCTCGGCGGCGCGTCCGGCGGGGAGTGTCCCCGCCGCGCGCAGCGCGCGCACTTTCTCAACGGCCGCCGCGAGCGACGGCGTGTCGCCGCCGGGGCTGACCGTCACGTCGGCGCACCACGCGGTGCAGACGGCAAACAAAGCAACAGAAGCTATGCAGTTTTTCATGCCGCTATTTTACCAAACGCCGCGCCGTTCGGCAACCCGCCGGCCACGCCCTTTGAGTGCGGGGCGCATTACCGCATGATCACGACCACGCCCCGGGCCGCGCCAAAGGTCAAGGCCGTGCCGCTCGGGTTCAGGTTCAGTTTCCACACCGATGCCTGAATCGCCGTGCCTGCGGAATCGACCAGCTCGAGCTTCGTCGGCAGGTCCGGCGACATCGCGGACGTCGTGCTGACGAGCGTCCGGGCCTTGCCGAACGTATTTGAGTCCAGCGTGTCGGCGCCCGTGATGCGGATCTTCCGTCCTGCTGCCAGCGCGAAGTCCACGGCCGTCACGAACGCCACGCCGTTCGTCGTCAGCGCGGCCGCCGGAATCTCCAGGTCGCCGTCCGGATAGCCGCCGACGGCTGCGAAGGCGAGCGTGCCAGCCTCCACGCGCGTGGTGCCGCCGTACGTGTTCGCGCCGTTGAGCGTGAGCGTGCCGGCGCCCTTCTTCGTGACGCCGCCCGTCGTGGGCAGGTCGGCCAGCGTGAACGTGCAGGCCCTTGCGTTGCGCATGCGGGAGAGCACGTTGACGGCGAACGCGTCGTCATCCGGCAAGTCGTAACCGGGACAGGTGACGACCGCCCCCTCCACCGAACGCCGCGAGGGGTTGAAGCAGGTCAACCCGGTGAACGACCACCCGGCCTCGGTGTTCGCGTAGATCCGCGACGCGCCGATGTAGCATTCGTTCGTGTCCATGAGCGTGTTCGGAAGCGCATGACGCCCTCGGCCTTCGCCCTGCTTTTGCCCTGCTTTGACTCGCAGATGACTTTTCCGCCCCCCGTCATCTCCGAGAGGAGGCGTGCCGAGAAGATGGACCCGTCGTTCTCGTGGAGATACAACGTGCCGTCCACCTCGAACGGATTGTACACGTAGGCGCGCGTCTTGTCGTTGTTGCCATGCAGGTTGAAACGCGCCGCCGCGCCCTCCGGCACCACGACCTTCCAGGTGGCCGTCGGCGCATCGCGCAGCATGTAATGCATCATCTGCGCGCCGTCGTTCAGCGTGATCGTCTTTCCGTTGAGCGCCGGCCACGTGGCCGCGCCCGTGCCGTTCACGGTCAGGCTCGCCATGCTGGCAAGCAGCAGACGGGCGTTCGCGAGCAGCACGATGTCGCCCGGATTCGAGAGCGTGGCGGAATTGGCTGACGAACTGTTGCCGAAGCAGAAGCCGCCTTCGATCGTGAGCGTATGGCCGTTCATGTTGAGATTCGGCTGGGGATTCCCGAGGAGTTTGGCGGCGCGGACGGCATCCGCCACGCGAACGCGTACGGGCGTTCCCTCGGCTACCAGATGACCGTCCACTTCGCCACGACGGCCATGTTCGAGTGTTCCCGGAACTGGAACGTGGATGACATCTGCCACAGGCTTGACGGCTCGCTCCTGACGGCCAGCATCGTCGCCGGCGGAAGGACGCATCGGCTCTGCCCGAAGGTCTACAAGGAGGAGCGGAAAGAACTACTCCGACAGCATGCAAAGGTTCACGTACCTGGACAATGCCGCCACTCGGATACTGAAGCTCCACGAGTTCGGCGGACGCCCGATCTTCTACTACACGCGCTACGAGGACATCGCCCCGGTCAAGCAGGCGTACGAGGACTACAAGAAGCTCTCGCATCTCCAGTATTTCTACATG
>ONRL01000207.1 GCA_900320225.1 uncultured Lentisphaerota bacterium | reverse complement strand
GCCCGGTTGGGGATGTATTGGCTGACGCGCGACGGCATCCCCGACAAGAGCGTGTGGGTGTTCCTTCTTGACCAACTGGCCAATGAAATGGCTGAGGCGTTCGGGTGCGGGGAGATATCTTACGTGGACATTCGCGTGTCTGACGCTGATGCCCGCTGTGACTCCGGATGCAAGATGATGTCCATCGAATGCGATGGCGCACCCCGAACGGACGACTTGCAGGGCATTTGCATGGGCCAGGTCAAGGAAATCCTCGGCGAGGGGAGAAACCTGGGATTTGAATATGCGATGATAAATGCGCTTTCGAGGTTCATGGAAATTGAGACTTGCAAGGACGGAGAGTGGATTGCCGTGCAAAGCGTGGATGGCCATGTAGGGACTGTGGAGAGGTTATTCCCTGCGCTGATGGATACGGCCGGGAAGAAGCTGGTCCGCATAAGATTCATTCCCTCCAAGGATTATTATCGCATGATAGACTTAAACGATGACCAACTGGACGAGGTCGTGCAGGGATTGGGAAATGGCTTGGCGGCGAGATGCCCGGGGCTTGCCGTTTCAGTGAATGGCCATCAATACATTTACGATGAAGGAATCCAAGGGTATGTGAAGAAACATCTGGAATCAATTGAGGGTTCGATATTCATGCAGCCGCGAACATCAACTTGCGGCAAGGTGTCATTTTCATGCGGTGCAGTGCAAAGGCGGGGTTCAATTCGCAGAGTCTTCGGAAAACTTCTGCTCAATGGGAGGGAGGTTGTGAATTATGAAATCAAGGAAAAGATTATGCGAATGGCGGTAGAAGGGCTTCTCGATTGTCGGTGTCTCCCATCATCCGGATACGACTTCGTCTTTGCCGTTGACGGGCAATTCCCAGAAATGCATTTCGTCGAAGAAAGAAACTGTTGCTACTTTGCAACGGGTTATGTGAATGACGATGATGTGTTGTTGCGGCAGTTCTTGTATGAGACTGGATGCTGTATGTTTAATGCATTCAAGGAGTACATGAAATGAGAAAAGGTAAATCAAGACCGATGTGGCTGCTGGATTTGTACTTGAACAAATCGCCGGGCGTTATTTTGATAGACGGCGACAGCAAAAAGACTCCCTGCCTTGATCTCGCCTTCGAGATAGGTACGACGATGATGGAGATCGGCGACGCCCAGCGCTTGTGCGTATGGTCATGGAATGGATTCCACTGGGCACATGACCGACATTATCTTCTCACGGGCGATTCGGCGGTAGATACACACTGTTGGACGGTTACAAAGGAAGACGGGATCATGCCGCCGGCGTTGAATCCTTTGACGGGAACGCAGATCGAGGATCGGATCAACCTCAAAATTCGAAATTCAATCCGGCGTTGTATCCATACACCGGACGACATGGATGCCGAATCGATTGAAGCGGTTCGAGAATACGCAGGCGGTATTACGATTGTCAACCACAGGCAGAGGATCTCACTTGAGAATCTGGCGCGGCTTAACAGAACAGTCAAGGCAAGTGGCAAGACCTTTGTCATTGTAAGGGAATTGCTGGATGCACAGGGTGAACCCTATGAGGCCACTTCTTATGGCGAGCTTGCAATGCGGATCAGCGTTGAGCAGGGGATTGATCTGACCGAGTGTGCGGAAAGTATTATCTCTTTGCGTGAGCGAGATTACGGGCGATGGCGAAATTATATGCCGGCTAGTATCCTCTGCCGCCCGTTGAAGATCTGGAAGGATGACACGTGCAGTGACGAGTTTGTCATTAGGTGTGATGAGAATGGGCGGCTCAACATCGTTGCCTGTAATACTACAAGATAAAGAAGGAGTAGGAACAATGCACCAGGGTCTTAATTCTAGAGACAGTCACTTCGTAACGCCTGCGGAACGAAAAGCCCTGGGCGCGGACAACGTGCCGGAATTCTTCATGCACTTTGCAATCGCCGGGCACGAATTGAATCACGCATGGCTTGACGAGATTCTGGACGCGCGGGCATGGCGGATCTTTGATGCGGCGATACACGAGACGGACGAGTTCTGGGATGTCGTTTCGCATGAGGATTTCGTCATCCTGTGCTGCAGGGACAGCCGGATTCCCGGGCCGCGCGCGATCAAGTTCATCGAGATGGCCGAATCGCTCTCGCCGGGCGTTGTCGCACGGGCTCGTGACGGGAAAGGCAACGATGCGCTTGCCTGCACGCGGCAGCGGGAGCGGATGAAGACGGAAGACCGGACTGATCTCTCGAAGTGGCGTTGGACGGTCGTTCCGGAGTTGCAGAAGACGCTGGTACGATATGGATGTAAAGTAAAGGAAGTGGACAATGACAAAGCAGAATGATGAAACGTTCGCACTCGACCTTCACAACCGCGTGACGGGCGAGGAACTGGAGAAGCTGCTGAAGATGCAGCTGACTGCGCTGGCGGAAAACCCTGAAATGGCGAACGCGCTGCCGCCGCTCATGGTGTGGGGCGCGCCGGGACTTGGAAAGTCGAGCATCCTGCGCGACGTGGCGCGGGAACTCGGCATCGGGTTCATCGATGTGCGTCTCGCGCAGCGCGAACCGGTCGACATCCGCGGACTCCCCGTGCCGGGTCCGGACGGCGTGAAGTGGCTCGTCGCGAGCGAATGGCCGCGCGATCCGGACTCGCGGGGCATCATCCTCTTCGACGAGATTACGGCGGCGGACCGTTCGCTGCAGGTGGCGGCCTACGAGTTCATCCTCGACAGACGGCTTGGCGAGCTCTACAAGGTGCCGGAAGGATGGTACATCTGCGCGGCGGGAAACAGAACCGAGGATCGCGCGGTCGCGGCGACGATGTCGTCCGCTCTCGCCAACCGCTTTCTGCACGTCGAAATGCAGGAGGACGCCGAGAGCTGGGTCGCTTGGGCGCGGACGCACGACATCCATCCGTCCGTGATGGGCTTCATCCGCTACCGTCCGGGTAGTCTGTTCAATCAGGAGGGCGAGAACCTGGAACGCGGCTGGCCGACGCCGCGTTCGTGGGAGCGCGTGAGCCGGATGCTGGCGCAATTCGGGAACGGCGACGAATCGCTTCTCCGCAAGGTCGTTTACGGCCTTGTCGGTAATCGTGCGGGCGTGGAGTTCATGGAGTTCCACAAGATCAACGAGACGTTCGACGACGTGTTGGAGATGATGACGAATCCGGACAAGCCGATCAAGGTCCCCGACGCCTCCGACCGCAAGTACGCGCTCTGCGCGGCGATGACGTATCTTTTGTGGAGGGGCAAGGATGATGAGGAAGAGGCGCGCCGCATCGATGGGTTCTACCGCATCTGCATGGCGCTTTCGAGCGACTTCGCGTCGATGGCGATGATGGACGCGATGGCGGGCAACAAGCGCGGGGCGGGTTCGGTCTTCGCCGAGAAATTGTTCCGTCATCCACGGTACAAGGAATGGGCGGAGAAGCACGGCAAGGCTCTTCGCAAAAGATGTACAATCAAGGTATAAAGGAATTTGAGATGGCGCTTTCGGAAAAAGAACTTGCCAAGCTCAAGAAGGCGACGCTTGCTTTGATGTGCCAGGACCGGCAGAGGCTGCTGGTGCGCTTTCCGTTTACGGGCGGAATCCTGATGCGTATGGAGTTCGTGCCTGTGCGGGATATGCGTCTTCGCACGGCGGCGACGGACGGTGATCGGGTTTTCATGGACATTGCGTTTTGCGCCAGATTGTCTGCGGACGAGCGGCTGTTCGTCATGGCGCACGAGGTGTGGCATTGCGTCCTCATGCACATGCTCCGCCGTCAGACGCGCGAGCGTTTCGCGTTCAACGTCGCGGCGGACATGGAGGTGAACCGCATGCTGAAGAAGGAGGGGGTGAGAACGCTGCCAGACTGTCTGATGCCGAAAGACGAGTGGGATGGCTTGTCGGCAGAGGAGATATACGAATGCCTCCACACGGAACCTCAGTCGCCCCGGGCATCGGGGCCTGGCGAGGGGGAAGGGGACAATCTCGGCGGCGGTCAATTCGACAAGCACGTGTATGGCAGCGATGCGGATGACGGGAACGCGCGCCCGAACAGCAACGCGGCAGACGAGGACGATTCCATTCGCGACCAGTGGGGGGAAGTCGGTTTTGACAGGGACTACGAGCCAGTCATCACCAAGGACCTGGCGGACAAGATCCGCGAGCGGATCGTGTCGCTCGCACAGCAGATCGAGCAGACGCGGGGAAGTCTTCCCGCGCACCTGCAAGGCGTCGTGCGTGCGGCGCTGCGTCCGCAGATACGCTGGCAGGAAGTACTGGCGCAGTTCGTGACGAGCTGCTATGGCGGATCGCGTCGGTGGTTGCCGCCGAACCGCCGGCATGTCTCGCAGGGACTGTACCTGCAAAGCTCGCGCAAGGAGCGTCTGCAGGCGGCCGTGGCGATCGACACAAGCGGCAGCACGACGGCCGACCTGCCGCAGTTCTTCTCGGAGCTGAGTTCGCTCTTGAATACGTTCGGAGACTACGAGCTGACGGTCATCCAGTGCGACTGCAAAATACAGAACGTGGAGAGATACGATGCCTACAATCCTTTTCATTCGCCGGAATGGGAGGTGTACGGACAGGGCGGCACCGACTTCCGTCCTCCGTTCGTTTATGTTGCGGAGCATCCTGAAATCAAGCCGTCGTGTTTCATCTACATTACGGACGGATTCGGCCTCACGCCGGATAATTCTCCGCCTTATCCGGTTCTTTGGCTCTTGACTGGCGATGGTGAAAAGCCCGCGTCCTGGGGACGGGAACTGCGGCTTCGCAACCTGCGGCAGTCTACGTGACGGTAGGTTTCCGATGGGGGCGATGCGGTGCTGACGGCGGAGAAGCGCAACGGCTGGATTCTCGGCCATTGCGACGAGGCCGTCTTTGCGTCGCTTGATCTAAAGGTTCGCTCGCGCGTCTCGTCGCCGCCCGCCCGAATCTCTGCTATCAGCTCCTTTGAAGGAAGTTTACTTTAGATGTTTTATAAAACGTTGTTTTATTTTAAACGTTTTATAAAACGTTAAGTTCAATTTAATGTTATATAAAACTTCAAAAGTAAACGGCATCGCGTGTCAATAGTGACCCGCAACGAGCAAGATGCCCGTTGTCACGGAGTCCAGCAAGATGGAGGCATTCCTGTCAACGCGGCCATGCGGGAGGACTCGTTACCGCTTCGCTTGAACACGTCTACCACTACCTCAACTTCACATGGATCGGGCGGTTCAAGACGATGCGGGAAACAGATGCGCAGTTTGATTGGAACGAGAGGTTTCCGCGTCCGTATGGCGCAGTCGGCTGGTTTGCGAAGTTCTGACCGAAGACGTTGAGTAGGAAAAGCAAGCGAAAGAGGAGTGCAGCGGAGGCGCGAATGACGTGATTGTGCGGTGCAAACTTGGCACAGAATATCGCCAAGTTTGCAGCGGCACTGATTTTGCCTGATTTTCGGATAGACGGCGGGGGCCGGTTTGTGGTATCATAGTGACGCTCTCCGGGATTGAACTCCGTGGCAACGGAGGTACGAACGGGAGCCGTTGATGAGCCGTTGGGTTGAAACCGAAGGAGTCCTGCTGTGAACGGATCG
>ONRL01000211.1 GCA_900320225.1 uncultured Lentisphaerota bacterium | reverse complement strand
GGCGGCCTGCGCGGGATGGTGTACACGGACCTCTTCCTCTTCGCGCTCGTGATGGTGGGCGCGGTCGTGTCGATGGTGTTCGCGCTCGGGCACGTGGGCGGGCTCCACGCGCTCGTCACCCACGCCGCCGTGGCGCCGAAGCTCAACTTCTTTCCGGACTTCGCGCATGCGGACACCGACCTCCTCATCATGATCTTCATCATCCCGCTCGCCGTGCAGTGGTGGAACGTGTGGTGGCCGGGCAGCGAGCCGGGCGGCGGCGGCTACATCGTGCAGCGGATGCTCTCGGCGAAGAACGAGAACCACGCCGTGGGCGCGGCGCTCTTCTTCAACGTGATGAACTACGCGCTGCGTCCGTGGCCCTGGTTCATTGTGGGCCTCGCCTCGATCATCGTGTTCCCGCAGCTTGCGGACATCCAGGCGGCCTTTCCGAAGGTGGATCCGAAGCTCGTGGGCCACGACATGGCGTATCCCGCGATGATGACGGTGATCCCGTCCGGCTGGTACGGTCTCACGGTCGCTTCGCTCATGGGCGCGCTCTTCTCCACGCTCGCGGCGCACATCAACATGGGCGCGAGCTACATCGTGAACGACTTCTACCGCCGCTTCGTGCGTCCGCAGGCCGGCGAGCGCGAGCTCGTGTTCGCGGGGCGCGCGGCGAGCGTGGCGCTGATCGTCACCGCGTGCGCGATGGCGCCGCTCATGCAGTCGGCGCGCGTGGCGATGGACCTCACGATGCTCATCGGCGCGGGGACGGGTCCGATTTTCCTCCTCCGCTGGTTCTGGATGCGCGTCAACGCGTGGAGCGAGGTGGCGGGGATGGTGTCCTCGTTCCTCGCGGCGGCGTTCCTCCTCTTCGTGTGGCCCGCCTGCGGCGGCGCACCATTGGCGGATTGGGTGCAGTTGCTCATCGTGATCGGCTTCACCACGGTCTCGTGGCTCGCCGTGACGTTCCTCACGTCGCCTACGGACGCGGAGACGCTCGCGCGCTTCCGCGAGACTGTGCGCGCGCGCGGACGCGACGTGGGAAGGGGCGTGTTGTGCATGTTCCTCGCCTCGGTCGCGATCTTCGCGTTCATGTACGCCGTGGGCGCGTGGATCTACGGCTGGTGGATGAAGGCTGCGGTCACGACGGCGGTCTCCGCGCTCGTGTTCGGCCTCCTTGCCTTCATTCTGCGCGCACGCGCGCGGCCTTCTTGCGCCGAAGGGCCGAAAATGGTATCATCTTGCTAACCCAACTTGAAAGGATGCTGAAATGAAAGAACGATTCCTGCTTGCCGTGCTCGCGCTCGCCGTTGGAGGCGTGTTTGCACGCCCGCCGAACTACGATGAGTCGAAGGTCGCGCCGTACACGCTCGAGGACCCGCTGACGTTCGCGGACGGCCGCAAACTCAAGGACGCCGCCGAATGGCCCGCGCGCCGCAAGGAGATTCTTGAGATCTTCGCGCGTGAGATGTACGGCCAGCCGCCGCCCCCGCCCGAGACGGTCGTCACCGAGCTCGTGGAGGAGGGCCCGACGCTCGGCGGCCTCGGCATCCGCCGCCAGTACAAGATGTGGTTCAAGGCGGACAAGTCCGGCCCCATGATCGACTGGATCGTGTTCCTCCCGAACCAGATCCAGGGCCTGTCGCCCAAGAAGGGGAAGGTGCCCGCGTGCGAGAACGCGCGCAAGGTGCCCGTGATCCTCTTCCTCAACTACCGCGGCAACCAGGAGCTCGTGACCGACCCCGAGGTGATCTTCCCCGCGAACATCTGGGTGCGCAACAACAAGTCGCTCGACTGCAAGGACCACAAGCCCGAATTCGAGAAGACGCGCGGGCGCCAGCGCCGGACGGCCGAGACGAGCGTGTTCCCGCTCGAGACGATCCTCGCGCGCGGCTACGCCGTGATGAGCGCGTGCTACGGGCAGGTGTCGCCCGACGTGGAGGAGCGCGACGTGAAGAACGGCACGCCGCGCGAGACGGCCTACACGGGCGTCTTCACGCTGTGGCCGAAGCGCGACGAGAGCCGCGATGACAACACGACGGCGCTTGGCGCGTGGGCATGGGCGCTCTCGCGCGGGCTCGACCTCGCCGAGCGCATCCCCGAGATCGACGCCACGAAATCCGTCGCGACCGGCTGCTCGCGTCTCGCGAAGACCGCGCTCCTCGCGGCCGCGCGCGACACGCGCTTCGCCGTGTGCGTGCCCAACCAGACGGGCGGCGGCGGCGTGCCGCTCGCCAAGCGCGACTACGGCGAAAACGTCTCGACCGAGATGAACATGTTCCACCACTGGTACTGCAAGGCGTACAACAAGTACGTGGACAACGAGCAGGCGATGAAGTTCGACCAGCACCTGATCGTCGCGGCGATCGCGCCGCGCCGCATCCTCGTGCAGGGCTTCAACTCGGGGTGGTTCGACACGAAGGGCGAGTTCCTCTCCTGCCGCGCCGCGTCGCCGGCCTGGGAGTTCCTCGGCAAGCCCGGCCTGCCGGCGGGCGAATTCCCCGAGAACTACGACACCGGCCGCATCGGCCCCTATCTCGGCTATGTGCGGCGCGGCGGACAGCACGGCATCACCGGCTACGACTGGATGTGGACGCTCGACTTCGCCGACCGCGCGTTCGGCCGCTGACGCGGAACAGCTTTCAGGGCAGGAAGGAAGCAGGACATGGAAGAGCATTCGAAGCGGGGCACGGCGCTCCTCTGGACGATGACGCTGCTGCGCATCGCCGTGGGCTGGCATTTCCTCTACGAGGGACTCTGGAAGATCATCCAGCACGGCGAGTGGACGTGCGTGGGCTACCTGCGCCTCAGCCGGTGGTTCGCCGCGCCGCTGTTCCAGGCGATTGCGGAGAACCGGACGGCCACGACCGTCTGCGACTACGCGATGGCGTGGGGGCTCACGCTGATCGGCCTCGGACTCGTGACGGGCGTGCTGTCGCGCGTCGCGTCCGCCTTCGGCATCCTGCTGATGGCGATGTTCTACGTGGCGCAGCCGCCGTTCCTCGTGGCCGGGGGCGAGAACCACTTCCTCCTGCTCAACTACAACCTCCTCGAGGGCTTCGCGCTCGCGGCCGTGATCGCCTGTCCGGGCGCGGGGCTCTGGACAGTCGCACGCGCCCTGTGGGCGAAGTGGAAGGCGCGGAAGAGCGATGCGATCGGCGCGCCAGCGGCGGCTGGCGTGCAGTCGCCCGACCGGCGCGAGGTGATCGCGGGGCTTGCGACGCTTCCGGCGCTCGGCGTGTTCGCGGGCGCGTTCGCCGCGAAGCACGGACTCTCCTCGCTCGTGCGCAAGCCCGAGAAGGTCGACGCCGTCACAAGCGCGTCCTACCGCTTCAAGTACCAGGGCATCGGCGAACTCAAGAAGAAGTTCGCGCACACCGTGGACATCGGCGGCTTCCAGATGAGCCGCATCACGCTCGGCGGCAACCTCATCGGCGGCTGGAGCCATTCGCGCGACCTCAAGTACGTCTCCACGCTCATGAAGGCCTACAACACCCCGCGCCGCATCTACGACACGATGCACCTCGCGGAGGCGTGCGGCATCAACACGATCTCCACGAACCCGAGCCTGATGAACTTCATCCAGGCGTACTGGAAGGAGGACGGCGGCACGATCAACTTCGTCTCGGACTGCGGCCATCCCGACGTCAACGGCGAGCCGGGCGTGATCGTGGGCGCGAAGAAGAGCGTGGACGGCGGCGCGAAGCTCATCTACATCCACGGGTTCGGCGCGGACAAGTGGGCCGTGGAGGGCAACTGGAAGATCATGGAGCGCGCGCTGAAGGAGATGCGCAAGCTCGGCGTGCCGGTGGGCATCGGCGCGCACGCGTTCAGCACGCTGAAGTTCTGCGTGGAGCACGACCTCATCCCCGACTTCTGGATGAAGACGTTCCACCCCGGCGGATACTGGAGCGCGCAGAAGACGCCGCAGGACCAGGGCGAGGGCGAACCCGGCGCCCAGAAGAAGGGCTGGAACGACAACAACTGGTGCCGCGACCCGAAGGCGCTGGCCGAATGGTTCGAGAAGCGTCCCGAGCCGTGGATCGCGTTCAAGACGATGGCGGCGGGCGCGGTGCATCCCAAGCAGGCGATCCCGTTCGTGTTCAACGGCGGCGCGGACGCCGCGTGCATGGGCATGTTCGACTTCCAGGTGGTGGAGGACGTGAACCTCGCGAACGACGCCTTCGACAAGGGGTTCGCGGACCGGAAGCGTCCGTGGTGCACCTTCCCGGTGAAGAAGGGCTAAGGCGATGCAGAGCAAGGAAGATGCAAATCAGGAGTCGGCGCGCTGCGTCGCCGAGAGCGAACCCGCGTGGATGGGCGTGGAACCGGCCGGGGAGTTCCTCGGCCTCGAAGGGCGCGTGGTGCTGCATGCGGGGCCGCCGATCGCCTTTGCGCGGATGTGCCCGCTCCACCGCCGCGGCATGGTCAACGCCTGCTTCATGGAAGGCTGGGCTAAAACCGAGGCCGAGGCGGTGTCGTTGCTGGAAAGCGGCGAGGTGCGCGTGGAGAGCGCGATGGATTACGCCACGGTGGGCTCCGGCACGGGCATCGTGACGGCGAGCGTGCCGCTCGTCGTTGTCGAGGACCGCCGCACGGGGAAGCGTGCGGGCGTGTTCCCGGCGGAAGGGCGCTTCGGCGGCGGTTTCTGCGGCTGGGGCGTCTACTCCGAGGAAATCGCGGCGAACCTCGCGTGGATGCGCGACGAACTCTTCGCGCCGATCACGCGCGTGCTGCGCGACGCGGGGGGCTTTCCGCTCCGAGACCTCTTCGCCGAGGCGATCCGCATGGGTGACGAACTGCATTCCTCTCAGAAGGCGATCGACGCGCTCTTCACGCGGGCAATCATCCCGTACGCGCTGAAATGCGCCAACGCGCACGACCTGCTCGCCTACTTCGCCTCGACGAACCGCTTCACGCACAATTTCGGACAGGCCGCGAGCCGCGCGGCGCTCCTCTCGGCACAGGAAGTGGAGGGTGCGTCGCTCGTCGTCGCCGCCGGCGGCAACGGCGTGGAGTACGGCGTCAAGGTGGCGGGACGCGGCAACCGCTGGTATACGGCGCCTTCGCCGATGATCGAGGGGCCCTACCTCGTGGAAGGGGCGCGGCGCGAGAACCAACTGCCGTGGATCGGGGACAGCTCGATCACGGAATGCCGCGGGTGGGGCGGGCGGATCCGTCCGATCAACCCCGACGTGCCGTCCGGCGGCACGGGGATGATCGACGTCGACGTCGTGCTCCGCACGGGCGTCGAACCCGTGATCAATGGCGGCATGATCGACGTAAACGGCGGCTGGATGGGCGCGGGGTCCGCGCACATGCCCCTCGCCTGCTTCGAGGCCGCGGGAAGGGACTGATGTCCGCCGAGGAGTCGAGCGCCTACCTGACCGAGCAGATTCTCACGTATCTCGGCAACAAGCGCGCGTTGCTGCCGTTTCTCGGCGCGGGCGTGAAGATGGTGAAGAAGGCGCTTGGA
>ONRL01000212.1 GCA_900320225.1 uncultured Lentisphaerota bacterium | reverse complement strand
GGGCTACAACGACCAGTTCGTGGGCGCGACGCGCCACCTGAACGGCACGTCCGAGCCGTGCGACGCGATCCACTGGATCCGCCTCAACCTCGACCTCTACCTCATCACGGGCGACAGGAAGTACGTGGACGCCATCGAGGCGACCTACTGCAACGCGTTCCTCGCGGGCGTGTTCCGCGACGGGAAGTGGGGCGCGCGCGAGGTGCGTTCGCACGGACGGCACGTCGCGCGCTTTGGGCAGAGCGGCATGCGCCACCAGCACTGCTGCGTGAACAACATGCCGCGCACGTTCATGGACATCGCGCAGCTGGGCGCGACGCGCGAGTCCGAGGGCGGGGCGCTGCGCGTCAACCTCTACTCGCCGTTCACGACGAGCTTCGACGACGTGTCCGTGGTGCTGACCGGCGACTTCCCGGTGGCGGACAAGGTGACGGCGATGGTGGAGGCGAAGACGCCCCAGACGGTGAAGTTCCGCGTGCCGGCCTGGTCGAAGCGCACGGTCTTCCGCCGTCTGCCGGACGGCAAGGAAGCCGTCGCCACGCCGACTGACGGATGGCATGTCGAACAGGTGCCCGCCGGCGTGACGGCGATCCGGGTGGCGTTCGACATGACGCCGCGCCTGGAGGATTCGGATCGGCTTCCTTCGGACGACCGAAGCGATTACCGCTTCCGCCGCTGGAGGGTGGGACGCGATTCCGACGCGCTCTTTCGCACCACGCCCGCCGCGCGGCTCTTCCACGGCCCGCTGCTGCTCGCCAAGGCGAAGGTCGTGGGCGACGGCGACGCCGACATCCTGCGCGCGGATCTCAACAAGGGCGGCTGGAAGGTGACGCTCAAGCCGTTCCCCAACGATTACGTGATGGGCGCGTGGGAGGCCACCTTCACGCGCGGCACCGAGGTCTACCGCACGAAGGTGTGCGACTTCCCGTCCGCCGGCGACAGCCTGCTGCCGGACGGCGCGAACGCCTTCTCGATCTTTTTCTGACGTCAACCGAAAATTGAAAGGAAAACGAAAATGAATACAACTCGCAGAGGCTTCATCACGGCGGCGGCGCTGGCCGCGGCCGCAGGCGCGCACCGCGCGGCGACGGCCGCGCCGACGGGCGGCAAGAGGTTCTATAAGGGCCAGTTCCACACGCACACCTACTGGAGCGACGGCAGTGCGTTCCCGGAGCAGGCGATCCAGTTCTACCGTGAGACGGGTTACAACTTCCTCGGCCTCAGCGACCACAACGTCTACGCCGACACCCATCGCGTCAAGAAGGTCGGCGGGAAGGGCAAGGGCATCGTCAAGCAGGAGATATTCGACGCCTACAAGCGCGACTTCCCCACGAGCGTCCAGACCGAGACGGCGGCGGACGGTTCCCTGAACGTCGTCGTCCAGACCTACGCGAAGATGCGCAAGCTCTTCGAGAAGCCCGGCGAGTTCCTGCTCCTCGACGCCGTCGAGGGCACCACGCGCACGTACGACGAAGACGGCGTGGAGCATCAGGTCCACATGAACTACCTCAACGTGCCCGGCGTGCCGGAGTTCTTCCGCAGCTGCGGCACGAAGGCCTCCGTGGCGCAGCGCATCGGCGACTCGCTCAAGGCCGTGGAGGCCATGGCCAAGGAGAAGGGCCGCGAGACGATGTTCATCCTCAACCACCCGATCTGGCGCTGGTACGACGTGCGCCCCGAAGATCTCGTGGCGAACCCCAAGGTGCGCTTCTTCGAGCTCTGCAACGGCGGCAGCCCGTATGCGCCGGGGAAGGGCCTGCCGAGCGACGGGTTTGCCACGGACCGCTTCTGGGACGTGGTGAACGCGTTCCGCGCCCGTCGTGGCGAGCCGCTCCTCTACGGCGTGGGCAACGACGATACGCATGGATACTTCGGCACCTCCAGCTTTTCGCCGCCCGGCATCCACTGCATCCCGTACAACGCCTGGAGTCTCGTGCGCGCCGAGGCGCTGACGGCCGACGCGCTCATCCGCGCGATGAACGCGGGCGACTTCGCCGTGTGCGAGGGCGTGCAGCCCGAGGACTTCTCCTTTGACGCCGCGAGCGGCACGCTGTCCGTCTCGGTGGCCGGCAAGAAGAACCTCTGCCGCACGATCCAGTTCATCGTCACGAAGCGCGACTTCTCCGAGAAGCCCGTCAAGACGGTCTCAATTGAGCCGCCGGACGCGCCGGCGGACAAGCAGAAGATCTACGCGCGCAAGATCAACGTCTATGACCAGAAGAAGATCGGCGTGGTGGCGAAGACAGTCTCGGGCGGCATCGGCGAGGCGGTTTCGGCCTCCTATACGCTCGCGCCGGACGACCTCTACGTGCGCGCGCGCATCGTCTCCCCGGAGCGTCCGCCGGTGACCGCATTCCAGCACCCGAAGGTGCACGTGGCGTGGACTCAGCCGTATCTCCGCGCGTAGGTGGGGATGAATCATTCGGTCAATTAGAGTTAGGCTACTGGTATGAAGACTTCTCGACGTTCATTTCTTTCGGGCATGGTGGCCGCGGCCGGCGTTATGGCGGGCACGCGTACGAAGGCGGACGCTCCCGCCGGACACGACCCGAGCCTTGCCGTATTCATTTCGGACCTGCACCTCAACGGCCTGCGCGACGAGGTTCCGACGCACCTGTACGAGGAGCAGTGCTTCCGGCAGGCGGTAGCGAAGATCCTCGCGCTGAGGCCGCTGCCGGCGCACGTGGTGTGCTTCGGCGACATCGCCTACCACTGGGGGCAGCCCGAGGACTACGCGCTCGCGGCCCAGCTGTTCCAGCCCCTGCTGGACGCGGGCATCAAGCTGACGCTCGGACTCGGCAACCACGACCGGCGCGACAACTTCCTCGCGCAGTGGCCGTCCTACGCGAAATCGACGCTCGTCCCCGGGCGCATCGTCTCGAAGGTGGAGATGCCGTACGCGGACCTGCTGATGCTTGACACCAGCAGCGCCAAATCCGTCGAGAAGAAAAGCAAATCGCATCCCGGCGACTGCAGCAAGGAAGAACGCGAATGGCTGGCCGAGACGCTGAAGTCGGCCACGAAGCCCGTCATCACCTGCTCGCACCACCGCCCGGATGAGGACAAGGTGGAATTGTCCCGGCTGCTGCACGGCTCGCCTGCCTGCAAAGGACACGTCTACGGCCACTGGCACCGCTGGTTCCGCGATTTCCTCCATGTGGGCTGGAATCCGCAGAAGGTGTTCCCGATCTCCTGTCTGCCGTCCACCGGGCACTGGGGCGACATCGGGTTCGCGACGTTCCGCACGTTCCCGGACCGCGTGACGCTGACGCTTCACCAGTACGACTTCTTCTTCACCGGCGGACCTGGCGACGGGCAAAGCTTCCGCGACGACATCGTCCGCGAGAAGGACGGACAGACGTGCACGTTCCGCCTCGCGTAGAAGCGGCGTGCGCGGGGAACGGCACGGTGAAAGTCTTCTCGTTCGCGGCGGCCGGCTGAGAACACCTATCAGGATCGCGCCGAGGCCGCCAGTCGGCATTCTTCACGAAGGATGAGAATCCCGCGCCTCCGTTTGGTGTCCGAGCGCGGAGGAAATGGTGCCGACGAGCGAGTTCAGGCGCGCGGCGATGGCGGGATAGCGGCTGCTGGGGACGCGGTTCATCGGTCCCGTCACCCAAATGGCGGCGAGCGGGAAGTCCGTGCGGTCGAGGATGGGGACGGCGATGCAGTAGACGCCGTCGTACTCCTCGGCGTTGTCAAGCGCCCAGCCGCGCCGGCGGGTGAGCTCCAGCTCCTTCACGAACGCCGTGCGGCTCGTGATCGTGCGCGCGTTGTAGCGCTTGAACTTCATGCGCGCGAGGAGCGCGTCGCGGCGGGCGTCGTCATACCAGGCCAAGATGGCCTTGCCCGGGGCGGTGACGTGGATCTGGCCGGTGAAGCCCGGGTTGAGCGTGAAGATGAAGGGGTGCGTGCCGGGCACGGACTCGACGACGACCACGTTCGTACCCTGGATCACGCCGAGGGCGACCGTGTCGTGCAGCTCGTCGCGCAACTGGCGCATGACGGGAATCGCCAGCTCCAGCATGTCGGCGCCGAGCATGGCCCGCTGCCCCACGACCATCATCTTCATCGTGAGTCGGAATGCCTTCGACTCGGGGTCGCGCCGCAGGTAGCCCATCTCCTCCAGCTGGAGCGTGATGCGCGAAACGCTGGCGAAGGGAATGCCGAGCGCGTGCGCGATCTCGGTCTGGTTGAGTCCGTCCGACCGCTGGGCGAGAAGCTCCATGATGCGGATGCCCCGCGAAAGACCGGGGACGGAGAAGTTGTCGTCATTTTCTGCCATGGCGCAAGTATACCAAAATTTCCGCCTTGTGTCCGTGCCGGGATTGTGATAACATAACCACAAATGAACAACGAAATCATCCGTGGATATCTTTTCATTCTTGGAAAGACATGTTCATGGGTGGAAAAGAGCAGGCTTAGGCAGGAGAAGGACAGAGAAAGGAAGAAATTCATGGCAAAAGGAAAAGTTTTCAATCGAAAGCCGTATGCGGAAAACCCGCACGTGCTATTTGATGAGAGAGAAGTCGCACCGGCGGCATGGATGGCGAAGGCCGCCGTCGCGGCAATTTGCACGGGGATTACTCTCGCCGCGCATGCCGAGAACTTCTTTTGGCGCGGCACGACGGACAATCCCGTCTGGAACACGACGTCTCAGAACTGGGCGTATGACTCATCAACTACAACCCGCAAGGTGTGGGTCAACTCTTCCTCCTCCAACCCAAAGTTCGACTCGCAGGGCGCGACGGACATCACGGTTGACGCCGCCGGCGTGGAGGGCTTCGAGTTCGACCTTGGCGGCACCCACACGCTCTCCGGCGGCCCGGTCACGATGGCGGTCATCGACACGAACGGCGGCGACACCACGATCTACAACACCGTGAACTGCACCAATACCAGTTACGGTTTACGCATGTTTGGCGGAAACGGGACGCTCACCGTCGGCGACGGCGGCTACCTCAATGCCTACTTCTCGCCATACAGCGCCGAGTATGCCGGCAAGGTGATTGTCCTCACGAACGGCACGTTCAGGGCAACCTTCAACAGAAACAACCTCAACAACAGCAACAAGCCCACAATCTACTTCAACGGCGGCGCTTTGCTTCATATATGGAACGACTGGAATAATCATGTCACCTTTGGGAACACCAAGATGGTCATTGGTGAAGGTGGAATGGTCGTAAAAAGCCGAGCGAACTCCGGCAACACCTATCTGCCCCGGCCGATCGGAACGGATACCAGCCTTCCGACGGACGGAGGCATCATTGTGTCGAACCTCACCAATTACGTTTTGTTCGAGAAGCGTGCCAACCACACCTACCGCGGCGGGCTGCATATCAAGGGAGACACGGGTTCCATTGGAATTGAGGA
>ONRL01000213.1 GCA_900320225.1 uncultured Lentisphaerota bacterium | reverse complement strand
GCGACACAAAAACTTGCATACAGTATTTCAAGGACTTGCAATCACTTCTGCAACTTGCGTTTATCCTTTCAGACTTGCGTTTAGTTTTGCGGGCGGCAAGGAGAAATTCGAAATACTGGTGCTCTTATCGGAAGATCAGAACGGTTCCGGAGGAGCGGAAGACTTGAGCCCTCGTGCTGCTAACAGACCAGCCGTTGGGCTTCTCAAGGTTGGAGTCGGCGAAGCGCCCGACAATGCCCGTTGCCTGGAGGAAGGTGCCGAAGACGCCGTTCTGGAGGTTCTCGGGGTTGTTGACCCGCAGATACGCCGTGCCGTCCAGCGTCACCGTGCCGTTCACCGCGAGCGTGTCGGTGGTGCCGTCGGGCTTCACCGTCACGTCGAACCCGTCCGCTGTCACATCGCCCACGAGCGTGCCGGCGCCGGAGAGGAAGCCCACCGACATGCCGGACGCCACGGTGGCCGATGCGCCGGACGCGACGGACAGTGTGCCGCCCGCGAGGCCCTGCTCGCTCTCCAAAGGAGGATTCCCCTCCGTCCACGAGGCGTCCTTCCACTTGGCGATCAGGTAGTTCTCCACCTGCTTCATCTCGTTGTCGGAGAGCGCGCGGTCGTAGGCGATCACCTCGCCGACATAGCCGACGAACGACGGGTTGCCAGAATAGTTTCCGAGGGTGGTGGCGCGCGTCGCGCCTTCCGTCCCCAGCCCGAGTTCATCCCGGAAGTACGCCTCCGTGTGGTTGGCCGGATCCATCCGCGCACCGATCACGCGAACCGTCCCGCTGCCGAGTGGCAGACTGTCCGCGTCCTTGCGCACGCCGTCCAATGACACCCAGTCCTTCGGGCCGGTGAAGCGCACGCCGCCGCCGTTGCCTTCGACCGTTGTGGAGTTGTTGCTGAAGCGGAGTCCCCGGTCAATGCCGGTAATGCCCCAGATCCCCGCGCAGTTGCCCGTCTGCGTCCCGTTCGCCGCCACGACCACGAACATCGTCCGCACAGGCGTGTTCGCGCTCGACCAGAACGCGTTGCCGCCTGTCAGCGAGAGACACGGCTTGCCTCCCAGGGCGTCAGACGAGTAGGTGGGCTTCGTGCGCGAATTGGAATTCGGCATCGTGCCGGTGTTCAGGAGCATCGCCGCGCTGGACGCCGCGCGACTCACCCATCCCGTCACGTAGTTGGAGGAATTCAGCAGGATCGTATCGCGCTGTCCGGCGTCGCACCAGTAGGCAAGGCCGTTGGTGGGCGGCGTGAGGATGTGCGTCCCCGTAGCGAGCGTGCCACCCGTCGCAGCGAGCGTCGCGCCTTCGGTGACCACCGCGCCCGCCGCCGCGTCAGCGCCCATCGCGAGCGTCGTCTTGCCGCCCACGTGGCCCGTGAACGAGCCTCCGCCCGTGACGATGAGCGTAGCCGCCGTCTCAGACGAGTTGGTGATCGTACCGTTGCCGGAAAGCGACGCCACCGTAGCCGAGCAGCCCGCCAGGTCGAGCGTCGCGCCCGTCTCCACCGTAAGCGCCGTCCCCGCAGGGAGCGGTGCCGAGGCCGTCTGCGTGTCGTTCCAGATCGTCCTGTTCAGCCACTTCTCGGAGAGGTAGTTCTCCACGATGCGCATCTCATGCTCCGTCAACACGCGTTCAAACGCCAGCACCTCGCAGTAGTCGCCGCCATAGTAACGGGTCGCATTCAGATACCAGCCAATGGCCGGCGTGAAATCGCACGTTGGGGTGACGCCGCCCCATGATACGCTGGACTTCCATTCGTCGCGGTCATGCACCAGCGTAAGGATGTGCGGATTCCCGAAATCAATTGCGTTGCCGTTCGCGCCATCGTAGCGAATGGTCTTGGAATGAATCGTCCAGCTGCCGAAGTTGTTAACGTCCCAAGTAGTCGGATTCGACGCGGTGGCCATACGCAAGCCGATATCGACGGTGTTCTTGCCAAGGATTCCTCCCATGCTCACTGAAGTCCGCGCACGGTAGACGATGAACACCGTCCGGTGCTCGGCCGAGCCGGACGCCACGAGCCTGTCGGGCGTCGCGCCGTCCGCCTTCTTCGTGGTCACCACGTTCAGGCCGTTCACCTTCTCCTCCGTCCCCCACGTGGGCGTGCCATTGGCAACGCTGAAGGTGAGATTCTTCGTTCCGCCGTGCGAATGCCACTTCGTGATCACGCCCGTCTCGGCGTCCTTCTCGAAGTCCTCCTCGCACGAGGCGTCCAGCCAGTAGGCGAGCGACTTGGACAGGAACGGGTTGTCGTTGAACTTCAGCGTTCCCGACGCCACCTTGGTGGTGCCGGTGTATGTGCGCTCGACAGGCGGCAACTCCACCGTACCCGTCCCCTTTTTCGTGAGGCTCAGCGTGCCCGTGCCGTCGCTCAGCGGAATGCCCAGCACGGAGTCCGTGGCGTCGCCCACGCCCAGCGTCGCGCCCGCCGCGCAAGCCTTGATCTGCTCCGTGCCCTCCGTGCCGTCGCGCCCGCCGGTGGCCTTCAACGCGCCCGCGTCGAACGCACCGCCGATCGTGAGTTCGGAGAAGTTGTTGAGGGACAGCGAGGTCGTCTTCACGTTTTTCGTGATGGACACCTTGGAATGCTTGAGCGACATGGCCAGCGTGCCGCCGTCCTGACGGAACTCGTTCGTGACTGCGAGCGACGACACGTCGGAGAAGTTGAGGGAGCGGGCGGCACCGCCGCGCAGCCACACGCGGCCTGTGCCGAGCGTTCCGTTTCCGATGACATTGATCGTCGTCGCGTCGGTGACATCGAGCATATCGAACGAGTTTGTGGCGTAGAAGTAGTATGTACCGCCGTTCCAGACGATCAGGCTACCCGGACCTCGCACCTCGTTATGGAAGAGCACGCCGCCCTGACCTGCCGTACGACAGCCGAAGGCCGCATCGCCCACGAGAGTCACCACGCCCTTCAGCGACGTGTTTCCGTTCGGAAGGTAGAAGACGCAGGTACCGTCTTTTACATGGCCGCTGCCAGAAAGGAAGAAGTTCTGGTTGAACGTCCAGGTGCCTTCCGGACGTAACTGCGCGCCGAACGAGCTGTCCCCGTCAACCACGTAGACGTCGCCGGCCGGCAGCGCATCCTGGTCGTAAATCCACAGGAACGTGCCGTTAACGCGCGTGGGGCCGCTCCAGTTGCAATACCCGCTGTAGATGCTGAAGTAGCCGCTTCTCCTGTTCGTGCCGTCCACGCCATGCGAAGCGAACGTTACGCCGTTCTGGCCCGTGATCCTCGTCTTCACGGCTACTGCACGGTTCGCGCCCCAGCCGTCTATCGTGGGCGAAGAAGACCAGATGACGCCGGGTGACGCGCCGAAGTCGAGAGTGCCCGCGCCCTCGAACACAAGCGGCTTGTTCGTGCCGAGGCCGACCTGCCTGTTGAAGATGACGCCAGCCTGGTGGGAAGCGTTATTGTCGCCCACCGTCAGCGTCACGCCGTTGGAGATCGCCAGGAGAGCCGAGTTGTCCACCACGAGCGCCGCCACCTGCTTGGACTCGGAAAGCGTATTCGAGGCGGAGAGCACCGCCACATCCGTCGACGTTGCGTCCGCCAGCGGAACGAGCGAGGCAACGGGATAAGGTACCACGCCGTTCGCCGCGTCGTATGTAAGGAAGGAAAGTGGGGCGGATTCCGTCTCCTCGTCGTGCGCCACCACGCCAGGGTCGATGATGCCGTTCACGAGCGCGGGCGGCGTGGTGACAATCAGCTTCTCCGTGTCGCCCAGCGTTGACGTGCCGCCGCTCGGACGGATCCACAGCGTGGAGCCTATGCCTTCCGATGCAAGCGAATCAATGGTGAGCGTAGCGGCGTCACCGTTGCCCTTCAGCCATCTCAGCTCATTGAAACCCAAGCCATACGTGACGGTCCCCAACGAAGCCGCACCTGATGCTCCCGCCGCAAGCGACGGCGCCCAGCGCAGGGTACCGCCGCGTAGAGCCGTTGTGCTGCCAGTGGCGAGCAGCCGCCCGCTCGTGGCGGAGACAATCGTGTCGCCGCCGCTTAGTGCCACCGTGTCGAAGTTTGCGAATGGCGTGTTTACGGTTAGGAAACCTGGCCCCTTGATGGTGAGCGTGTTAGCGCCCGTGCCGCTCACGGTCGCGTTCACGAGGGCATAGCGGTCTTGCCCGCTGGTGGACGTGCCACGGCCCGTGCCGCGGATGAACGCATCGTCGCCCGCGAGCGTAAGACCCGTCGTAAGGATGCGCGGATGGTCGGCGTTGCTGGCGTTGGCTACTTGCACGTTGCCGAAGTCGAGGCCACGCAACGTCACCGGCGAGCCAAACGTGATATCGCCGGCACGAGGGCCGGTCCAGTACGCCACGCCACCATCGGCTGGCACGATATTCCCCTCCCAGTAGCGCAGTTGCGACTGGAACGTGTTCAGATGGTGGTACCAGCCCTCCGGCCAGTAGACCCCGTCCGTCGGCTCCGCCCACGCGCTGATGGTACCCATGGTTGCCATGCAAACAAGCAGTTTCTTCATTTCTTCTGCGCTCCTTCTTTCGACGAGGATGTTGTCTGCGCAAGCCGCGCAGAGGCTAAGAGGGTCGCGACCACGGGCGGCATGTCGTACTCGCCGTTGGGCACATGCAGTACAGCTCCGGGAATCTGCGGGGTGGAGGGGAAGAACTGCCCGAACACGGGCCGTTGCCACTGGTTCTGCCCCACGCCCTCGACGTAGCTTGCGTTCCACGGGTTCATGCCGAAAATCCAGTCGAAGGACCGCTGCGCCCACACGCGGAAGTCGTCGCGTCCGAAGAGCTCGGCGCAGTCCAGGAGGTAGCAGGCGTTCGCGGCCGCCCCGGACGACGAGCCCTTGAGGGCATTCCAGCCGGCGCCCTTCTCGACGTCGCGCGCGATGCGCTCGGCGACGCACAGGGCCGCGTCCTTCCACGCGGCGTCCCCGAACGTCCGCCAGAGCTCGATCGGCACGTTGTACCCGGAAGCGCGCCAGCAGTAGCTCCAGTCGCGAAACGCGCGCGTGCCGTCGTCCGCCATGTACCAGCCCGCGTTCTCGCCTTCCCGCGCGAGGTGCGCCACCATCTCCGCGCCCAGCGCCTTCGCCTTGTCGGCGAATCGCCTTTCGCCCGTGGCCTGGTAGAGGTCAAGCGCGGCCATCGCACGTTCCGCGATCCCGTTCACGCTCGTGCGCCACTGCTGGAAGTAGCAGCGCTCCGCGGGCTGCGCGCCGGCGGGGAGGTTTGGGGCCGGCGCGGGCTGTACCTTCTCGAAGAACGGATTCGTCTCGATCGCGTTCCACACGCGGCGTGCGGCGGCGAGCAGCCGGTCGGCGTAGGCGGCGTCGGACGGACGGAAGAACCTGGACGCGCGGGCGAGCAGCATGACCACGTTGCACTGCGCGCCCAGG
>ONRL01000214.1 GCA_900320225.1 uncultured Lentisphaerota bacterium | reverse complement strand
GCCCAAGTTGTCGCCCTCGCCCGTGCCGTTCCCTTCAAAATAGACAGTCCAGGAGTCGTTAAACTGATGGGTGGTCTTGCCATCGACATTCACGGTCGCGCCCGCCTTGATGATGAGCGTGGACCCGCCCTTGTGGCAGTACTGCTTGTCTGTGCCGCCCACGTAGTAGACACCCTCCTCAATCAGGAGGTTGATCTTCGTGTCCTTGTAGGTCGTTACGGCGTTGAGCTGGCCCTTGCCCGTCTTGCGCAGCCAGTCGCCCGCCGCGAACGTGAAGTTGCTGGCGGCCACCACCTGGTCGACCGTCAGCGTCTGCCCCTCGGCCACGTAGAACGTGTTCGTCGTCACACCGCTCGCCGGAATTGCCGCGCCTGCCGCAATCGCCGCCACTATCGCTATCGTTGCTATCTTCATGTCGAATTGACCTCCTATCGGAAGAGAATCTGCGTGCCGCGCACGTAGCCAAACGCGAGCGACCTTCCGCCGTTCCTCAGCATAAACGACCACGCACCGGGACTCGCCGCCGTGCCATCCGCGTTCACGAACTCCACGGACGGCAGGGACGCGAGCGGTTCCGTGAACGTGGCAACCGTCTTCATGCCGCGCCAAGTCTCGTCGTCGAGCGTGTCCGCCTCCGCCACGCGCAGCGCGGCGCCCGTGTAGCTCACGGCCGTGAGGAGCGGCACCGTGCCGTTCGCGGACATCAGCGCCGCGGCCGCGAACTCCACGTCGCCGCCCGGCAGGCCCTGCGCGTGCGTGAACGCGAGCGTGCCGCCCTCCAGGCGCGTCGCGCCGCCGTAGGTGTTCGCGCGCGTGAGCGTGAGCGTGCCCGCGCCGCGCTTCGTGAGGCCGCCGTGCGCGTAGTCCGCCGCGTCGAAGTCCACCATCTCCACCGTCGCGTCCGTGTAGAACGAGGCGTTGTCGCACACCTCCTTCTCGATCTTGACCGTGGGCGCGGACGTGAAGCCGAAGCCCGGGCTCGTCACGATCACGCCCCGGTTCGTGCGCAGCGTCTCGTCGAAGTCCACCACCGCCGTCACGTTGGAGCCGTCGCCCGCGAAGCGCACGGCCGGCGGACAGATGTAGTTGCCGTTCTTCAGGACGGAATTCGCGAGCGTGATGGACTTGACGCCCTTCCCGTACGGCTTTTCGAGCGGCAGACGCCACGTCGAGTCCCTGCCGTTCGTGTCGATCGTCGCGCCGCCCGCGTACACCGTCACGCGCGTGGGAAGACGCTGATCTTCCGCCGTGCCGTTCACCGAGAAGAAATCGCCCGTCCCCTTGACCTTCAGGACGCCGCCGTCGAAGTTCAGCCACGCCCACGTGTTCGGCGCGAGGTCCTTCGAGTTGTCCCAGTTCCAGACGACGCCGTTCTTGCTGTAGTTCTGCACGGTCTTGTACATGCGGTTGACCGTAAAGGTGCCGCCGTGGTTGACGTTAATCGTGCCGAAGGTTCCCGCCTTGGCGGCGTTCGCCGTTGGCGTGCCCGCGAACGTGATGCAGTAGCACACGTCGTTCACTTCCGCCGTCGCGTTCGCGCCGTCCACCGTGTACGCGCCATACGACGAGTGGACGCTCTGCGGGTAGTCCCACGTGAACCAGAGGCTGCCGGTGCACGCCTGCACGCCGCCGCACTGGTAGTAGTGGCTGGAGCCGTTCGTGCGCCCGATCTTGAACGCCGTGCTGCTGATCGAATCGCCCGTGACGGTGCTCTTGACGTTGCGGAACGTGCCGCCGCGCTGGATCACGAAGCTGCGCCCGCCGTTCGCGCCGATGTTGAACCACCCGAGGTTCTCCATGACGGCGTCGTCGCGGATGCCCATGTATGCGCAGCCCGACACGCCGAGGAACGGGTTGGAGTTGCCGCCCCCGTGCCAGTAGAGGCGCGCGTTGCCGGAGAGGTAGAGCGCGCCCGCGCCATTGTTCGCGTAGCCGAACTGCATGTCGTTCGTGACCACCGCGCCGTGCCGGATGTCCACCACGCCGAACCTTGAATCCGAGTTGCCGACGGCGAGAAGAGGCTTGTTCTTGCCGGGCTGCATGAAGAGGACCGTGTTCGTGACGACGAGCGTCGCCGCGAATTTGCCGGACTTGTTCGGCCCGTTGACCGTGGCGCCGTTCGTGATCGTGAACCGGTCCGCGTCCGTCAGCGTCACCTTGCCGTAGGGAACGTGCAGCTGCGCGAACTGGTTCACGTGCCCCGCGCCGCCGCCCGTGATCCGCGTCCAGATGTTCTGCGTCTTGCCGTGCTGCGTTGAAAGCGCGCCCGGCCCGTTGATCGTGCCGGTCAGCTCGATGCCCGCATCGCCGGTGGTGTTGTAGTTGTAGAGGTACGTCGTCTTGGCCAGGAGTTCGAGGTTTCCGGCGAACGTGGCCACGTGGTTGTGCGTCGCGCTGCTCGCGTTCGGTCCCTGGATGTCGCCGCCGTACGACTTGACGTTCCAGTAGAGCGGCGACTTGTTCGCGCCGCCCGAGAGGTACTGGCAGACGCCACCGTTGGTGATGACCATGTATGTGCCCGCCACCTGCGCCGCCGAATGGTTCTTCGGCACGTTGTTCTCGATGCAGATCATCGTCTTGTCGAGGATGATGTCGCCGGGATTGAGGAGTTCCGTCTGTCCGTCACGGCAGAAGTTGAACACGTTGTAGCCGCCGCCCGCGCTTTTCAGCGTGAGCGGGTAGCCGTTCATGTTGAGCCTGCATGTCGTGCCGTTGAATCCCCAGCGCATGCCCACCCAGATCATCGTCGGCCCCCTGAGCGTGACGTGCGTGACGGTGGCGTAGGAGCGTTCCGACTTCTGCAGGCCGCCATGCCGCCGGAGCGCGCCCATGCCGTTCAGGCCGGTGCCCTGCACGTAGAACTCGGTCGCGGGCGACTCGCCGAAGCGGCTGCCCGTGTAGGCCGCGTCCACGATCGGCGTCGCCAGCATCTCGAACGTCGCGCCGTCCGCCACCGTCACCTGCGAGGGATGGCCGTAGTTGTCCTCTGTGTACACGGTCACGTTGTTGACGGTGGCCTTCTCCTTTACCCAGCCCATGAGAATGCCGGCCTGCACGTCGATCTCGCCCGCGAAGTTCGGGTTCGTGCCGCTCAGGCGCACCGCGCCCGGGCCGGTCTTCACGATCTTCGTCACGTCCGCGCCGATCACGGACGTGTAGATGTTGGTGGACGTCGAGATGTCGGCGTCGCTGTTGTTGAGCGTCAGCACGCCGCCCGAAAGCGACCACCACGAGGTGTCGTCAACGTCCGTGACGTTGGCGGCGAACGCCGCGCCTGCCGCGACCGCCATCACAAACATCATCATCTTTTTCATGCCAGACTTCCTTTCTTCGTCAAACCGACTTTCAATCTCTTGTCGCGCCCGTCACCTTGCGATGAACGTCGTTTTCATGGCGTACAGTATATCCTATCGTCGCCCCCGCGTCAATTACGGAAAGCGGCAGCGAAAACGCGGGGGCGCATCTGCGTAATTCACCGCACTCCACTCCCGGATGGGTGCGGAGAATCTTGCACGGCTCCCCGGCCTATGACTGGCTGCGCCCTGCGGCGACCGCCTTGCGCCTCTGCTCGGTCTTGCGCTTCGACTCCTCGATCGACAGGGCGACGAGCCGTTCGCAGAGCTCCTTGAACTTCCTGTAGTTCGCGATCTCGGACTTGATCCTCTCCACGTCCTCTGGCTGGACGTAGTCGGTGCGGCTGCGCTTCTGGAACGTGTAGCTCAGCTGGGCGTACCCCCGCCTGTTCCTCCCGCTCGCCCTCTGCTGGACGGACAGGTGGCCCGGGCGCATGTCGCCGAGCGCGGCGATGGCGCGTTTTGCCGCGTCGATCCGCGCGGCGAGAACTTTTTCGCTTTTCATGTGGACAGTTACTCCCGATTTTTGGTACGATATTGTATCACTTGAATGATTCAATGTCAACCCGAAAGAGGAGAAAAAATGAAAAAGTGCGAAAACGCGGCGCAGACGCCCGAATCGCTGGCGGACGTCGAGACCGGGATCCTCCGCGACGTGATGGCCGACGGGCTGAGAAGGTTCGAGGAGGCGCTCCAGGCCATGGCAGACGCGGAGCCGTCCGTGGGCTCGGACGGCAGGCGCCTCAGGCGGGCCAGGCGCATCGGCATGGAGATCGACACGTCGTTCGGCAAGGCGCGCATAAGCGTCGTGTGCGGGCAGTGCAAGTCCACGCGCGGGTGGGAGACGCCGTTCCGCGACAGGCTGTTCAGGGGCGAGCGCGGCGCGGTGTCGCCCGCGCTTGAGCGCAAGGTCGTGACGACGGTCTGCGAGACGGGCTCCTTCGAGAAGGCCGCGAAGGTCTGCGGCGCCTGGGGCTGCGAGCTGAGCGACGACAAGGCGATGGCGACCATACGCAGGGTGGGCGACGCGTGCGACCCCGCGCTGCTGCCGAAGCTCTGCGGCTGCGCGGCGGGGACGGAGGACACGCTGGTCGTGATGATGGACGGATGGCTGGCCCGGTTCAAGGGGGCCAGGTGGGGGAGGCCCAAGGCCCCGCGCGACGAGCGGGTGTCGTGGCACGAGGTGAAGTCGGCCGTGATGTTCCGCCTCTCGCAGGTGGCCGAGGTGAACAAGGGGCGCAGGATCCTGATCACGAAGCACGTCGTCGCGATGCCCGCGGAGACGCCCCCCGTGGACTTCGGGCGCAGGGTGCAGGACGAGGCGCAGAGGATGGGGATGAATCGGGCGGCGAAGGTGTACGTGATCATGGACGGGGGCGTGTACCTCTGGGGCGTGTTCGAAGACAGGTTCGCCGACATCGCGGTCGGGCAGCTCGACTACTACCACGCCTCGCAGCACCTCCACGCGCTCGCGGACGCGCTCTTCCCGAAGGAGGCGCAGAGGGCCGAAAGGGAGGCGTGGACGCACAGGCTCCTGAAGAACCTCAAGACGTGGGGCCCCAGGACACTCATGGACGCCATCGCGGAGGCCGAGGAGAAGAAGATCGCGGACAAGGAGCGGAGGGAGACCGTCAGGCGCGAGGCGTCATACTTCAGAGACCACGAGGGACACATGGACTACCGCACGGCGCGGGGAGAGGGCGTGCCAATAGGAAGCGGCGCGATGGAGTCGCAGTGCTCTCAGAACCAGAACCGCTTCAAGCGGCGCGGCCAGTTCTGGTCAAAGCGCGGCTTCGCGTCCTTCCTTGAAGCATACGTCTGGTACACGAACGACGAAATCAAGTACCTTTACCGCCCTGTCGCATGATCGCAGCGGCTGGACTCGGGTGAATTACGCAGATGCGCCCAAAACGCGGGAGGGGCGGACGGCGATGGAACGCCGTCCCTGGTATACTTCTAATCGCCCGCCTGTTTGTAAGTCGGGCGGGGGGCCATCAGAGCCCCCAGAGCCCGACTT
>ONRL01000216.1 GCA_900320225.1 uncultured Lentisphaerota bacterium | reverse complement strand
CTCGAAAAGAAGGCCATCACCGAGGACAACTTCCTCGACGTGTTCGAGTACTGGGACGGCCTCTTCGGCGCATACGTCCGCAACGGGCGCAAGTCCTCCGAATACTTCCTCTCCGACATCGAGCAAGGCAAATCCATCGTCGCACAGGGCGGCCAGGTCCTTTTCTCCGTGGCGCATCCGCCAGAAGGCCGACCGACTCACCGAGGACTTCCGCCGCCGCTTCACGGGCGAGTTCTACACGCCCGTCGAGTTCGCCGCAAAGGGCCTCGCTTACCTGGAGCGCACCATTGGCCGCGAGTGGTGGAAGTCGGGCGAGTACCGCTTCTGGGACATGGCCGCCGGCACGGGCAACCTCGAATTCGAGCTGCCGTCCTCCGCGCTCCCGTACTGCTACATTTCCACCCTCGAGGCCGAAGACGCGAAATACTGCCAGAAGATATTTCCCTCAGCAACATGCTTTCAGTACGACTACCTCGCGGACGACATCCCCGCGCTCGCAGGCCAGATGACCTTCGGCCAGACGCGCAAGATGCCGTCCAACCTCGCCGCCGACCTCGCGAACCCGAACATCAAGTGGATCATCTTCATCAATCCGCCGTTCGCCACCGCCAACACCGTCAGCGGCGAAACGGGCAAGAAATCCAAGGACACGGTCTCCATGACCACGATCCGCGAATGGATGAACGAGGAGGGCTACGGCGAGGCGAGCCGCGAGCTCTTCACGCAGTTCCTCTTCCGCATCTCGAAGGAGTTCAAGGACAGACAGTCCCACCTCTGCATGTTCTCGAAGCTGAAGTACGTCAACTCCAACAACGACCAGAAGATACGCGACGGATTCTTCCAGTACCAGTACGAGCGCGGATTCATCTTCCCCATCAAGTGCTTCTACGGCGCGACGGGCAACTTCCCCGTGGGATTCCTCGTCTGGAATCTCGCGAAGAAAAAGCACCTGAAAGACCAGTCGATCACGTTGGACGTGTTCAACGCGGACGTGGAGAAGGTCGGCACGAAACGGTTCCCGTCCGTCGAGCGCACGGCAATGCTCAACAAGTGGTGTCCGCGCCCGAAGTGGGACGGCAAGTCGATCATGCCCACGTTCGTGAGCGCGTTCAACCTCAAGACGGACAACAAGGACAAGCGCAACCACGTCGCGCCCGGCTTCCTCTGCTCCGTGGCAAGCAAAGGAGACGATTTCCAGAATACGAACAGCGTATTCATCCTCTCCGCGCCCTACGCGAACGCGGGCGCGTTCTCGGTGACGCCGGAGAACTTCGAGCGGGCGATGGTGCTCCACGCCGTGAAGAAGATTCCGAAGGCGACATGGACGAACGACCGCGACGCGTTCTACGCGCCGACAAATTTAAAACAAACGGATTTGCTCACGCCTAACGGCGTTCGCGATTCAGAAATAGTGAGCGGCGTTAGCCGCGAACAAATCCGTTTGTTAAAACCGACAGACCCGCAGACGGGCCTTCCCTCCGAGTTCGTGACTGATTGCGTCGTGTGGTCGGCGTTCGCGGATTCCAACTACGCCGTGTCGCTGCGCAACGTGCAGTATCAGGGGCGCGTGTGGCAGATCGCCAACCAGATGTTCCCGTTTTTGCTGGAGGAGGTGCGCCGTTGGCCGTGCGGGCACGGCGACATCGCGGCGCAGCTCGCAGCGGCGAACGAGGATCGGTTCTTGGCGAAGTGGCTTGCCGCGCGGGAAAAACAACAACAAACGGATTTGCTCACGCCTAACGGCGTTCGCGATTCAGAAATAGTGAGCGGCGTTAGCCGCGAACAAATCCGTTTGTTAATATCCCATGAGGCACGGGCCGTGCTGGACGCCGCCCGCGCGCTCTACCGCGAGTTCTACGCCAACATCACCCACACGCCGTGGATGGACTGGAAGATCGAGACATGGGACGTTGGCTACTACCAAATCCGCAACGCGATGAAAGACTTCAACGGGCGGGACGCCCGTTGTCCCAGTGTCAACGGGCAAGATGCCCGTTGTCCCAGTTTGCGCGCCGCCCACGACACCCTCCGCGCGAAGCTCTTGCCGCAAATCTATTCCCTCGGCTTCCTCAATCCCGACGTGGCGTATTTTGAGTGACTTGGCGCGCCCACTGCAGCGCGACCTTCCACGCGTCGTAACGGTCGCCCTTTCGTCTGCCGGCAGGACATGCGCAAGAGCGTGACTATGGGGTCCACAAGTTGTACGTCGGCGCCTGGAACAAGATCAAGGCCGCAAAGTAATCTCAGCAGCCGGCGGCCTTGCGGCAGAAGGCGTTGCAGCGCGCGACTTCCTTCACGGCGTCGGAGCCATTCGGGATCTTGTACTCAAGTTCAATGTCGCAGTAGAAGGGCCATCCCTTCCTCTGTAGGAAGGGGAACAGTTTGGCGAGAGGTGTGTCGCCCTTGCCGAACTCAAGGTTCTTCGAGCCGTTCGCCTTCGTGGTGCGGTCCTTGAGGTGGATGGAGAAGATCTTCTCGTGGTACTTCTCGATGAAGGCGAGGGGATCGATGAAGCGCTTGGCGTCGTCCGTGGTGGCCGCCACGTAGTGGCCGATGTCGAAGTTGATGCGCAGGTTCGGCGAGTAGCCGAGCAGCGGGCCGTCGTAGGTGAGCGCGTCGATCTGCATGTGGTTGTGGAACGCGATGAACACGCCGTGCTTGTCGGCGAGGGCCGCGCAGCGGCGCCCGATCGTCTCGTATTCCGCGACCTTCGGCACCTCGCGCGTGATGCACTTCGCACCCAGCGCCTTCGCCACGGCCATGCGGTACTCGTCCTCCTTCACGTTCTTGCCGCCGATGCCGCCGTACTTCACGATGTGGATCGACACGCCCGCGTCGTCGAACATCTTGCGCAGCGCGGGGAGGCGGCCCATGTCGCGCGCGCCTTCGCGCTTCAGGTACTCGTCCACCACTTCGCCCTTGAGCTCGAGGGTGCCGAGCCCGTCCTCCACGGCGTACTTGACAATGTCCTCGGCGTTCTTCTGGCGCATGGAGCGGTAGCTGTACGTGATGCAGCCCACTTCGATGCCGTTGTACAGGGAGCGGCTCTTGTTCTTCCTGCAGCACGTTGACGGCGCCGGGGCGCCTCCCGTGCACATCTCGGCCGATGAGACGAGTGCGAGGCCGCCGAACGCCGTGCTGCCCGCGAGGAAACTTCTTCTTGTCATGTTCATTTTCATTCTGCCTTTCTTTTAGCGAAGCCGTTGTTGACGGCGTTCATCAGCTTCACGGGACCGACCTCATTCGTCGGATTCACCGTGACGGCGCTTGCCCTACATCTCGTACAGGTCCGAGACGATTGCGCGGCCCTTGTGCCCGTAGCATTCCGTGGGACGCACGACGAAGCGCACCTTCGTGCCCTTCTTCGGCAGCTCGCCCGCCGCGAACACGCACGTGCCCTTCGTCGCCTCGCGCGTGGGCGGCAGGTGGAAGCTTTCGGAGAGCACGCGCTTCGACGCGACGGGATAGTCCACGTCCTCGTGGTAGGCGAACGCCTGCACCTCGTAGTCGTACACGCGCGACGTCGCCGAGGGCTTCGCCGCCGGGAAATGCACCGTCACCTGATCCGTCGCCGTGCCGCGCCGGTCCTTGCCCATGGCGCGCGTCACCTTCACGGACGCGCCGGCGGCGAATTCGGGCGCGACCATCTTCGCGCCGCGCACGTCGAACGCGAAGGCGCGCGACCCGTCCAGCGGCACATGCCAGTCGGGCCCCACCTTCTCGCCGCCCAGGAACTCGCGTCGCTCGATCACGAGCTTGTCGTCGTACACCGACACGAGCATCCCCTGCTTCCCAAGGTGTTCGGGCAGGATCGGCATCTGCATGAGGACGTTGTCGTGGTTCTCGCCGTTCTCGCGCCAGTACTGCGCGAAGATGTAGGAGAGCGACGA
Organism: uncultured Lentisphaerota bacterium; assembly: GCA_900320225.1. Lineage (GTDB taxonomy): Bacteria > Verrucomicrobiota > Kiritimatiellia > RFP12 > UBA1067 > RUG572. The sequence continues at coordinate 6,680 of ONRL01000216.1, read as the reverse complement.
GGTGCCGATGGACGTGAACGCCCCCTGCCAGACGCACCGCTCGTCCGTGAGCGAATAGTGCGAGTGGCCGGAGAACGCCACGGCGTTCGGGTAGGCGGACAGCGCGCGCGTGGCGACGCCGCGATCGTGTCCCCACGCCCACGGTCCCTGCACCGTGTCGCCGGGATGCGGATGCTGCGCGTAGAAGAACGGCTTCTTGCCCTTCAACCCCAGCTTGGACTCGTTCGCCTTCAGGAACGCCTCCAGCTCCTTCTCGTAGCCCCAGTGCGAACCGATGAACGTGTAGCCCTTCACCTGCTTCGCGTACACGCCCGTCCACGGCTCCTTGAACACGCGCTCCCACACGGCCTTGCGGTCCGTGACGATGCGGTGCGCCGCGCGCGTCGCCTCGTCGGGATACTTCTCCGCGAGTTTCTTCGGCGTGTCGCCGTAGCCGTGTCCCTGCACGTCGTGGTTGCCGTAGACGAACAGCTTCTCGATCGGCTGGCCGTCGGGACGCCGGTTCTCGGGGAAAACCTTGAACCACGCCTTCCCCACGAGCTCCAGCTGGTCCACGAGCCCGCGGTCCGCCATGTCGCCCGCGATGATCACGCCGTCGGCCTTGCGGTCGCGGAAGAACTCCAGCGCGCGCTCGAACACCGGCACCTGCTTCTCGTCGAAGATGTGGATGTCGCTCAAGACGCCAAGAACCAGATGGGGTTCACCGCCGCCGGGACGGCGGCTCTCCATATGGGGAGTCGCCGTCCCGGCGGCTGTTCCCCACACACCGGCCGCCAGCGCGGCACCTACGAAATCTCTGCGTGTCGTGTTCATGTCAAGCTCCTACGCTGCCCGCGACGCCAACGCCGTAAGCGATCACGTCGGCCACGACCATCGCCGCCTGCCAAAGGCAGGACACTGACGCTCCTATCAGACTTCCCATATCATCTCCTCGTTCTTTTTGGGCTTGGCAACATTCTACCACAACGCTCGCCCCGCCGCAACCGCTGGACGGATTAATGGAAATGGCCTTTACGATCTTCCTGTCTCCGCGTTCAGCGCCGCAGGCCACCCTCTACCGCGCCGGTGCGGGCGAGTAGATGATGAACTTCTCGATTCCGGGGAGCTTGCCGCCCTTTTTCGGACGGATCTCCAGCACGTGCGGCCCGTTCGGGCAGTTCTGCACGAGGACGCTCCGCTCGCCCTTCTTCTGCGCGACGAACGGATCGGCGAAGAGCGGCAGCGTCTTCCACGTGATCTTGTCGCCGGGCTTGGCGGCCTTCTTCATCAACTCGGGCTTCTTGTCGACGTGCTTCTTCACGAAGTAGTCGTACTGCCACGTGAAGTGGTACGCGTCCTTCGCGATGACGGCGCGCTTGGAGGGTGCCGTCAAGGTAGGTGAGCGTCCAGTCCTCCTTCACGGGCAGCGCGTCGAACGTGACGCGGTAGAGCATCGGCATCCACGAGACGAGCGTGGACGGCCGCGTGCAGTACCACATCTCCTTGTAGGACGCGACGGGCTTGCCGTCGAGGAAGAGCTCGGCCTCCGGCTGCTGGGCGCCCTTCGCGGGATTGAAGTTCACACCGCTGGAAACCGCCACCACGCGGTTGCCGGTGAAACGCAGCTTGACCGAACCGCCTTTCCCCACCTTGACGTCCCTGCCCTTCTTCGCCGGCACTTCCGTGATGGTTCCGGAGACGTCGGGCTCTCCCGACGTTCCGGGGATGCGGCACAGCTCCTCGCCGATGAAGCCGGCGTAGTACTTGAATGCGTCGGTCTTGCCGTTCATGTGGATGCCGTCGGCCAGAAGGTTCGTGGCGGCCCAATCGTTCGCCACGAGCATCTCGCTCCACTTCCTGTTGAGGTCCACGAACATGCACTTGTTGCGCTCCGCGACGGCCTTGATGTCCTTCGAGCGCTGATCGCGCTCGGCGAGCATCTTCTTCGGGTCCTGGCCCTTGCTGAGGTGGCTGGACCACAGGACGATCTCCGCCGAGGTCATCGCGCGCGTGTTCTTCACGATCTCCTCGTACTTGTCGATCGGACCGTACACGTGGAAGAACAGCAGGTCGGGATAGTACGGGAAGAGGTCGCTCCACGCCGTGCGCGTCAGGGCCGGCGACGTGAACCCGCCGATCGCCTTGTTCGCCCACACGAAGTTGACCGTGGGGTATTTCTCGCGAAGCATCTTCATGAGAACATCCGTCCATCCCTGCCTTACGATGGACTGCCCGTAGAAGAGCACCCGCACGGTGGCCGGCTTCTCGGCGGTCGATTCCTCCAGCGCCTTCATCGTGCGCTGGATGTGGATCGCCGTGGGGTTCTCCACGGATCCGACCTTGAACTCGGGCGCGGCCACCGCCACGGCGGCGATTGCGGCGAACGTTGCAAGTATCATTTTGTGCTTACTCATGGTTGATTTCCTTTCTGAAAGAATGCCTTTGCGAAGCGGCTCACCTGAACACCACCACCGTGCCGCGCGCGCTGGACAGCGCAAGCGTGTTCGCGTCGCGTTGCACAAGCCGCCACAGGTTGCCCGCCTCCACGTCTCCCGTATCGAGCGTGAACGTGCCGGAGATGCCGCCCGTCGCCGTGAGCACGGCGCCGCCCTTCCTCCCCTCGAGCAACGCCTCCGGATCGGAGATCGTCAGCTTCGCGCCGGCCGACGCCGCCAGCGCGCCCTGGACCGACAGATGCCGCCCGGCCGACACGTCCCCGTACGCGCAGACGAGCGCGTTCGTCACCGTCACGTCGCCCTTCACCGTCCCGGCGCCGCGCAGCGCCGCGAGCGTGGCCGCCGCGTCGAACTGCGCCGTCGCGTTCGTCTGCACCGTCACGTCGGCGCCTTCGGGCACGCTGCCCGCCACCTTGAACTCGAGCGTCCCCTCCGCCACCACGGTCGGCCCCGCGTACGTGTTGACGCAGTCGAAGATGAACGTTCCCGTTCCCTTCTTCGTGAAGCCGCCGCCCTTCGGCTCGAACATCGTCACGGCGCAGGTGTTGGTGAAGAGTCCGTTCGCGCTCACGACGTACGCGGTCGGCGCCTCCGAGTAGCCGTAGCCGCTGGACGTGACGAGCACGCCCTTCGTCTCGCCCGTGCGCTCGTCGAAGTCCACGAGCGCGTTCGCGCTCCCGTTGCCGCCCTCGAGCCAGAGCTTCGCGCACGTGACGTACTTCCAGTCCGCCAGCGCCACGCCGCCGATCTCGTCCGGCAGCGTCACGGACCTCACGCCCAGCCCCGTCGGCCTTTCAAAGCCATGGCGGGTCCTGAACGTGCCGTCGGACGTGTCGAGGACGAGTCCGCCCTCGTAGATCACCACGGACGTGGGGGCGATGGAATTGTCGTCGTCGCTGTAATGGAACAGGTTGCCGCTCTTCCGCGTCTCGCCGACTTTCCAGATGCCGCCGTCGAACGCCACGTATGCCGAGCTCGGCGCGTATCCGCCGGTGAGCCAGCAACCGATGACAGGCGCCTCCAGGGTGCCGCCGTCGCGCACCGTGTAGCGCGTGACGCTGTTCTTCATCCAGTTCTCGAGCCGCGCCCGCGACCGCACGACGGCGTTCGACCCCGACACGGTGAATCCCGATTCCGCGAACGGATGCGTGACGCTGCCCACGTTTTCGTTCACGTTGAAGCCGAAGGCGTATCTCCGGGCGTCGGTGTTCTCGTCGATGAACTCGCCTCCGTCCACAAGGACCTGGCTCCTCCCGCCCGCGCCGAAGCGGGCCAGGCCGCTCGTCGTGATGCGCGCCGTGCCGCCGTGCTGGACGAACGCGAAGTAGGAGTCCGCCGCCCGCGCGCACAGCAGGTATCCGTCAACGACGAACTCGCCGCCCCGCAAGAACCAGCCGCCGTCGCCGCTTCGCCCGCCCGCACAGACGGACTTGCCCGTGCTGTGGGCGACGGCCTGTCCGCCCGTCTGGTAGACGGCCCCGCGCTCGTTCGCGCTGTGGGCGACCTGCCACCGGGAGGTAATCGTCGCGCCGTCCGCGACCTCGATCACGCCGAGTCCGTTGTCGCCGCCGTATCCGGCGAACAGCCCCAGCCAGCCATCGGCCGAACCTTCGCTGGCGAGGACCGTGGTCGCCCCCTCGAAACGCAGCCGCGGCGCGTCGACGTTCTCCGTCGTCTGCAGTTGGGCGACCATCCAGTGATTGCCGTTCCAGGAGAGCGTCCCGGCGTCACGGAGGACCATCCGCCCGCCCTTGTAGTACGTGTCGCCCAGCACGGCCGTCGCCGACGGGTCGCCGACGATGCGCCAGTCGCCAGACAAGTTGGCGTTCCTGACCCCCGCAAGAAGCGCGAACGTGATCGCGTTCGTCGTGGTGGCGATGACGCCCGCGCCGTCATGCGCGAGAACGGAATTGAAAGGCCCGTGGTATTCCATGACCCCGTTCGTGCCCGGATCAAGCACCACCCTGCCGGTGCCGCCGTTCTGCGTAGTGGATGCCAGGAGGGCGCCGGCCTCCTCATCCGTCCAGCCGACAAGCGTGATGTTGCCGTTGCCGTAGGTAAGGTAGGCGCGCGAGGAGGCGTCCCGTTCCGTCGGCACCTTGTGCGCACCCTCGATGCGCCAGGACGCCGCGTTCGCGACGAGACCGTTCCGGAAGGTGTTCGCCGCGTCTCCCCGCAACGTAAAGCACGCGGCCGCCTGCGTCTCGCCGTTCCCGGACGAAAGGTAACCGGCCCCGGAGATGGGGCCCTCGACGACGAAATTGTCGATGGCGGCGTTGTCGGCCCACAGCATCAGCTGGTTGGACGATCCGACGATCTCGATCGGCCCGGCCCAGATGTTGTCCGTATCGGGATTGCTCGTCGCCTTTGCCGCAAGCCAGTTGTAGCGCGTGCCCTCGTGGGCGACGAGCCTGAAAAGCGCCTTGCACCCTCGGCAGGTGTGCATCTCCACCGTCACGTTGCCGAACACCTCGATCGTGACGCCCTCGCCGTAGTCCGAGGTGTATCCATAGAGACCGATGTATCCGTTCGTCTTGGCGATCTTTCCGGGGCGGGCGAACTGCTCGCGCGAAAACCAGACGACTCCCGTGCCCGACATCAGCGTGAGCGTATACCCGCCGAAGTCGAGCGTACCGTCCGTGAAGCCCATCGCGCCGCCGCCGAACGTCGTGTCGCCCTCCAGCGTCACGTCGGCAAGCAGCCAGTCGTTGTTGGTCGTCTCGACGGCGGCGACGACTGCGCCGCCCGCGTCCGCCGCGCCCGTGCCGCTGACGTAGAGATGGCGCGTCTGGCGCGTGTACCGCACCTGGCCCGTCACGCGGAGGGTCGCGCCGCTGCGCACGCGCATGTCGCCCGTCGTGCCGAGCGAGTCGTACGGCGACTCCAGCACGCCGCCCTGCACGTCGATCGCCCCCGTCCAGCCCGTGTTGGCGCCACCCAGCACGAGCGTGCCAAGACCGGTCTTCACCAGCTCCTCGCCGCCGGAAAGCGAATCCGAGAGCGTCTCCGTCGTTCCCTCCGGCACGTCGACCGTGCGCGCGAACGAGCTCCCGGCGAGCAAGGCCGTTCCGAGCAAGACTGCCATTTGCACCTGACGCATAATCAGCTCCTCATGTGGCGATCGTGGTTGAGGCAACGAGCGGACGGCCCGCGCGTCCGAAGCAGTCGCGCGGCGTGACGGTCAGGCGAACCGGCTTGCCGACCGGCAGCTCCTCGGGCGTGAAGAGGCACTCGCCCGGCAGGTCGGCGCACGCTTCGGGATACGCGAACCCGGGCGCGACGATCTTGCGCACCACGGGAGGGACGTGCTCCTGCGCGTCCGCCACCTCCACCGTGTAGTCGAACACGCGGCTGCCGCCCACCGTCTTCGCGCGCGGGAAGGACACGTAGATGCACGGCTTGCCCCTGAACGACACGCCTTCCAGCGCATGTCCCTTCGGGCAGAACGTGGCCGTCACCGTCGCGTCCGGCGCGAACTGCGGGGCGACCGGCGCCGCCGCGCGGCGCGCGAAATCGAGCGGGCCGCCCTTCCGCGCCGGCAACGGCACGACGAACGCCGGCCCGACCGGGCGTCCGAACGCGACCGACCGGCGGTGGACGACGAGATGGTCGTCGAACACCTCCACGAGCTCGCAGCCGCCGCCCTTCGCATCGCCGCCCCACGGGTGCGGGTCGGCCAGCGACGTCATGAGCTTCTTGCGGTAGCTCGCATGCCAGGAGGCCGTCACGTTGGCGTAGCCGAACCCGCCCGAGCCCTCGTGGATGCAGCCCGCGCCGATGGACGTGAACGCTCCCTGCCACACCGTGCGCTCGTCCGAGATCGCGCAGTGCGAATGCCCGCTGAACGCCACCGCGTTGGGGAACGGCGAGAGCGCGCGCACGGTCTCGCCCAGGTCGTCGCCGGACAGCGCGGCCGAATAAGAGCCGTGGCACGTTCCCCTGGGTGCCTGGTGCTGGCAGTAGAAGAACGGCTTGGACGAGGTGAACTCCTGCGCGTGCTCCTTCATGTACTTCTCGATCGGCGGCTTGAGGCTGGACCACTGCGAGCCGAAGAACGTGTAGCCCTTCACCTCGCGCCGCCAGATGATCTCCCACTTCTGTCCGAAGAGGCGCTGCCAGGTCTTCTCGGGATTGTCCCTGTAGCAGAAGCGCTTCGCGAGCATCTCCGCTTCGGTGAAGTTCTTCCAGCGCCCGCCCCAGGCGTCGACGTCGTGGTTGCCCGTGGAGATCATCAGCTCCACCTTG
>ONRL01000217.1 GCA_900320225.1 uncultured Lentisphaerota bacterium | reverse complement strand
GCCGAAGCGCGGACGCGTCTCGTCGCGGAACTTCGTCTGGATCTGGTACACGATCACCGGCAGCTGGCGGTAGGAGCTCACGACGGACTTGACGACGTCCGTCACTTCCTCCTCGGCGGTCGGGCCGAGCGCGAAGTCGTGCTGGGCGCGGTCCTTGAGCTTGAACATGTTGGCGCCCATCGTCTCCCAGCGTCCGGTGGTCTGCCACAGCTCGGCGGGCTGGAGGATCGGCATCAGGAGCTCCTGCGCGCCGGCGCGGTTCATCTCCTCGCGCACGATCGCCTCGACCTTGCGCAGCGCGCGCATGCCGAGGGGCAGGAACGTGAACAGCCCGGCGGCCGTCTTCTTCACGAGAGCCGCGCGCACGAGCAGCTTGTGCGAGTCGATTTCAGCGTCCCCCGGGTCTTCCCGGAGGGTCTGGATCATCATCTTGGACCACTTCATGTCTTTTTCTCCAAACTGTTTAGCGCCCGCGCGCGACGGCGCGGACGATTCCCTCGTAGTCGGCGGCCTGTTCCTCCATGGACCGCACCATCTTGAACTGCGTGCGCGCGCGCACGAGGTTGTGGTCGTCGCACGCCGTGTGGAAGTAGACGTCGCCGGCGAGATAATCCGTGAGGAATCGGATGCCGATCGTGAGGGTGATGAGGCGCCCGGAGAACGCGAGGTGCGCGAGCTCCGCCTCGTTGAGGAACTTCGCCTTGCAGAGGTAGCCGCGCACGAGCTGCTCGAAGTACTCATTGCGGGAGTAGACCTTCGCGAGGTCGCGCTCGTCCTCGGCGGCGTTCGCCGTGGAGGTGCGCACCATGTCGCCGAAATCGTAGAGGGCACAGCCGGGCATCGTCGTGTCGAGGTCGATCACGTGCGTGCCCTCGCCGGTCGCGTCGTCGAGCATCACGTTGTTGATCTTCGTGTCGTTGTGCGTGGTGCGCTCGGGGATGTCGCCGCGCGCCATGAGTTCCACGATCGTGGCGGCCTCGGCGCGGCGGGCGTCCACGAAGTCGAGCTCGGGTCCGCACGACGCGGCGCGCCCCTTCACGTCCGCCGCGCGGGCGGCGTCGAGCTGCGCGAGGCGCGAGACGGTGTTGTGGAAGTTGGGGATGATGTCGACGAGACGCGGCGCGGGGAGGTCGGCGAGCGCGTCCTGGAACCCCGCGAACGCGCTGGCCGCCTTGTACGCCTGGCCCGCCTCGGTGATGAGGTCCACCGTGTGCGCACCCTTGATGAACGCGTAGAGACGCCACGGGCGCGTGTAGGCCACCACCTCGAGGGACTTGCCGCCCTTCGCGCGGATGTGCTCCGTCACGCGGCGGATGTTGGACATCACGGCGTCGGGGTCGAAGATGTCCGTGTTGATGCGCTGGAGGATGTACGACACGCCCGAGGCGCAGTCCACCTTGAACGTGTCGTTGATGTGCCCGCTGCCGTAACGCGCCGCCGAGACGACGTCCTTGACGCCCATCCCGGCAAGCACGTCGCGCAGCTCGTCGGCGGCGTATTCGCGGCTCGACATCCCGTCAACCCCGCTTACTTCGCGACGATCTGGCCGGCCTTCGCGAGCATCTTCGCCTCGACGGACTGGATTTCCGCGAAGCCCTGCGAGCTGTGCGGGTTGAGTCCGTTGGAGGCCTCCATCGAGCTGTCGGCCTCGTTGTAGATCGTGGCCTTGAGGCCCGTGAGGGACTCGAAGAAGATGTTGCCCTTGTAGAGGCCGAGGGTGATGTCGGCGGTGGCCTTGTCCGCCCACACCTGGATGGCCGCGCGGGCGGCGCGGGTGGCGGGGTCGAACCAGCGGCCGTCGTAGATCTGGTCGGCGACGAGCTTGGAGAGCTGCTGGAAGAGGAGCGTCGAGCGGCGGTCCATCACGCCCTCGTAGATGTACTTGAGGCCCCAGCTGAGCACTTCCATGCCAGGCGCCTCGTACACGCCGCGGCTCTTCGTGCCGATGATGCGGTTCTCGAGCGCGTGCTTCATGCCGATGCCGTTGCGGCCGCCGATCTTGTTCGCCTCGAGCATGACCTCGTACGGCGTCATCTTCTTGCCGTTGATTGCCACGCAGCGACCCTTCACGAAGGAGAGCGTGACCTTCTCGACCTTGTTCGGGGCCTTCTCGGGCCACACGCCCATCGTGGGCTTCACGATGCGCATCGACGTCTCCATGCTCTCCAGGTCCTCCGCCTCGTGAGAGAGGCCTGCGAGGTTCGCGTCGGTGGAGTACTTCTTCTTCGTGCCTACGAACGCGACGATGCCGCGCTTCGCGAGGAACTCGACCATCTGGGTGCGGCCGGGGAACTTCTTGAGGAGCTCCGCGTCGCGCCAGGGGGCGTACACACCGAACTTCGGGTCAAGCACGTTCGTGTAGCGCTCGAAGCGCATCTGGTCGTTGCCGCGGCCCGTCGCGCCGTGCACGAGGGCCACGCAGCCGGCCTTCTTCATCACGGGCAGGAGGGCCTGCACCGTCACCGCGCGCGCGATGCCCGTGGAGTTCCAGTAGCCACCGTCGTACATCGCCTGGCACTTGACCGTCTCGAAGCAGATTTCGGCCATCTCCTTCGTCACGTCCACGATCGTGGTGTCCACGCCCGTGGGGGCCATGCGCTTCTTGATGTCGTTGATGTCCTTCTCGTCCGGCTGGCCGACGTTCGCGCTGAACGCCTTCACCTTCACGCCGGCGTCCAGGAGGACGCAGCAGATCGTTTTCGAATCGAGGCCGCCCGACACGCACACGCCGACGGTCTTGCCCTTGAGTTCTTCGAGTTTCATTTCGTTATCTCCTATCAAGCTTCATCTTCTTCGGCGGCGCCGAAGAGCTCTTCGAGCGAGTCGCCCATCATGTCCACGGCGTCCTCGATGTCGGAATCCCTCATCGCAAGCGGGGGGAGGAGGCGCACCACGTGCTCGCCGGCCGTGCACGCGAGCACGCCGCCGTCCGCAAACGCCTGCACCACGTCCTTCGCCGGGCCCTCCGTGACCATGCCGAGCATGAGGCCGAGGCCGCGCACGTCGAGGATCTGGTCGTACTTCTCCGCAAAGGACTGGAGGGCGGCCATGAGCATCTCGCCCTTATTCGCGGCGGCGGAGAGGAGGTCGTACTTCTCGATCAGGCCGATCGTGGCGAGCGCCGCGGCGCATGCAACCGGGTTGCCGCCGAACGTGGAGGCGTGGCTGCCGGGGGTGAAGACGTCCGCGTACTTCGCGTTCGACACGAGCGCCCCCATCGGGATGCCGTCGGCGATGGACTTCGCGACCGTGAAGAGGTCCGGCTCCACGGAGAAGTTCTGCCAGCCCCACCACTTGCCGGTGCGACCCATGCCGCACTGCACCTCGTCGCAGATCATCAGGAGGTTCTTCTCGTCGCAGAGGGCGCGCACGCCCGCCATGAACTCCTCCGTGGCGGGATTCACGCCGCCCTCGCCCTGCACGGCCTCGAGGAGAATCGCCACCGTCTTGTCGGTGACTGCCGCCTTGACGGACTCGATGTCGTTGAAGTCGGCATACGCGAAGCCGACCGGCAACGGCTCGTAGCCCTGCTGGCACCAATTCTGGCCCGTCGCCGTGAGCGTGGCGAGCGTGCGGCCGTGGAAGCTGTTGCGCATCGTGACGATCTCGTAGCGGCCGCCGTTCTGGCTGCCCCAGCGACGCGCAAGCTTGATCGCCGCCTCGTTCGCCTCGGCGCCCGAGTTGCAGAAGAACACCTTGCCGCCGAGGCCGGAGATCTCCACGAGCTTCTTCGCGAGCAGCGCCTGCCCCTCGTGGACGAAGAGGTTCGAGCAGTGCCCGAGCGCCTCGACCTGCGCCTGCACGGCCTTGATCACCTCCGGGTGGCAGTGGCCGACGTTGTGCACGCCGATGCCGCTCGTGAAGTCGTAGTACTGGGTGCCGTCCACGCCGAACACGCGCGGCCCCTTGCCCTTCTCCAGCACGATGCTCGGCACGTACGTGGGCATCATGTACTGCTTGTACACTTCCAGAATCTCTTCGCTCTTGCTCATTCGGTGATCTCCGTTCCCACCCCTTCCCGGGTGAATATTTCCAATAACAGCGAGTGCGGCATCCGGCCGTCGACCAGGTGCACCTTGCGCACCCCGGCGCGGATCGCGTCCTCGCAACCTTCGATCTTGGGTAGCATGCCGCCCGCGATCACGCCCTCCGCCTTGAGTTTCGCGACGCTGGAGAGGTGGAGCGTCGGCAGGAGCGTCGACGGGTCGGACGGATCCCGGAGCAAACCGGGCACGTCCGACACGACGGCGAACTTGCGCACTTTCAGCGCCTTGGCGAGCGCCGCGGCGGCGCTGTCGGCGTTGACGTTGTAAAGGTGCCCGTCGCGGCCGGTGCCGAGCGGCGTCACGACGGGGACGATCCCCGCGTCGAGCATCTCGCGCACGGCGCGCGTGTCCACGGCCACGGGCTCGCCCACGTAGCCGCGATCCGGCGACGTGATCTTCTCGGCCGTGAACATCCAGTTGCCGTGGAGCGGGCGCGCGTTCGTCTGGAACGCCTGGAGCTTCTTCACGAGGTCCGCGTTCACCACGTTGTTGAGCGTGCGCCGCACGATCTCCATCGTCGGCTCGTCCGTCACGCGGAGGCCGTCCACGAACTGCGGCACGAGGCCGCTCTCCTTGAGGGCCTTCGAAATCGCCTTTCCGCCCCCGTGAACCAAAACGACGCGCATGCCCACCGCGTCCATGAAGGCGATGTCGGAGAGGAGGGAGACGAGGTTTTCCTCGTTCTCCATCACGCTCCCGCCCACCTTCACGAGCACGGTCGAGCCGCTGAAGTCCTGAATGTACGGCAATGCTTCCGTCAGGACGGCGGCTTTCTGCATGGCCAAGTCAATTTTTTCCATGGAAGGAATAGTATACCACAGACTCCCCCCGTTGGAAATCACAAATACAAGGCAATGAGAAAGCCGCGCTCAGGGGCAAAGGGGGTCAGGGCAGCTCCTTCACGAAGATGTTGCGGAACTCGACCGGGTCGCCGTGGCACTGGAGCTCGAAGCGGTCGCAGGCCGGGATGCCCTTCTGGGGGTCGCGGTAGTTCTGGTAGACGATGTTGTCCACCACCTTCACGCCGTTGAGCCACACGCTCACGCGGTCGCCCACGATGCGCATCCGGCAGGTGTTCCAGTCGCCGATCGGGTTGTCGGCGCATTCGGTGGCGGCGAAGAGCTCGCTCGGGTTGTTCCAGATGCAGCCGGAGCCGAGTCCGTTCCACATGTTGGGGTCCCAGATCTGCACCTGGGGCATGCCGCGCAGGTAGAAGCCGGAGTCGCCGTACACGCGCAGGAG
>ONRL01000218.1 GCA_900320225.1 uncultured Lentisphaerota bacterium | reverse complement strand
CGCTTCGCGTCGCGCGCAGCTCGCCCGAATCCGCCCTCCGGCTCGGCTCGCTCCTGGAGGACCTCGAGTGCTTCGTGGACAACACCCTCATCCACGACGCGCAGGGGCAGATCGTGGGGCGCCGGGGCGGCATCAAGCGCCTGCTCCAGCGCGAGGCGCCCGACCTGTTCGAGAAATACTCCACCATCATGCGCTACAAGGCGATGGCGAAGCGCTTCCGCCAGGCGTGCGGCTCCGGCGAGCCCGTGCCGCCCGCGACGCTCCTGCCCACGTCGAATCCGGACGACACTGCGCCCATCCAACCGTCAGTGCCCACCGATTCCGTTTCAACGCCAACGCCTATTCCCTGTGGACTTCCTCCAATGCCCGAGTCCGTGCCCACGTCAGCATCGGGATTGATCAACGGTCTGGATGAAATGGCGACAGGCCTTGCTTGTGCCCGCGGGATTGCGCGGGAGATCCTGGGGGAGTGCGAGGGGACGGTCATCTCGCTTGAGGCCGCGCTCGCGCTGCGGCTCGATCCCGACTGCATACCCGCGCGGGGCGAGGCGTACGCGCGCAAGCCCGGCCGGCCGCGCATCCCGAAGAAGGTTGTCGGCTGGCTCGCCCGACAACGGGTCGCCTGACGGCACCATTCAGCCGAAATTGGTGCAGAACCTTTGTCACCGTGGACGGTTCGACGACCGCCCTCCCCCGAAATACGCATTTCGCACGAAACTTGCGATGTCGCGGGATCAGCGCCCCATAGCCACCAATCTTTTCTATGGTCTTCGCCGTGAGATTACGGCGGGGATAGAGACCTTATGCGTTGTCTGTGAGGTGGTGGAGCGGGCTGGCACGATGGATTGGTGCGATTATGGCTCGGAACAGAATGGGACGCGTGTGACGGTGGTATTACGGTGCGGAACGAGGCAGGTAGGTGAAGTACGATTACGGTGCGGAACGGAATGGGGTGTCATGTCTCGGTCCACTCCTGCCGTGATTCTGCTGCCGTGATTCTGCTGGTGTGGTTTTGCTGGCGTGGTTTTGCTGGCGTGATTCTGCTTGCAGGGGATGAAGGGGATGTGGTATTATTGCGCCGATTTACAGAAAATGTAGAAAGATAGAAGCCATGCCACGGTACATCGTTGATGAAGTTGCGCTGAGGCGTAATCTGGAGATTCTCGCGTCGGTGCGGGAACGCGCGGGGGTGAATATCCTGCTTGCGCAGAAGGCGTTTTCGTGCTTCGAATTGTACCCGCTCGTGGCGCGCTACCTCGACGGAACGACGGCAAGCGGTCTCTTCGAGGCGCGGCTCGCGCACGAGGAGATGCCGGGGAAGGAGAACCACGTGTTCGCGCCGGCGTTCCGCGCGGAGGACATGCCGGAACTGCTGCGTGTCGTCAACCACATCGTGTTCAACTCGTCCAGACAGGTGGAGAAGTTCGGGGAGATGGCGCGCGCGGCGGGCGTGTCGGTGGGGCTGCGGGTGAACCCCGAGGTGTCCGTGGCGACCACGCCCGCCTACGATCCGTGTCGGCCGGGCTCAAGATTGGGGGTGACGCGGGGGGAGCTGGACGCCGTATGGGGAGGGTCGCAGTTTACTGCGACCGATGATTCGGACGCAATAAATTGCGTCCCTCCCGTCGCGGACGCGCAGGAGCGCGTCCCTCCCATCGACGGACTCCACTTCCACTGCCTGTGCGAGCAGGGGGTGGAGGAGCTACGCAAGGTGTTGGCGGGGTTTGAGGCGAAGTTCGGCGATTTGCTGCCGCGCATGAAGTGGGTCAACTTCGGCGGCGGACACCACATCACGCGCGCGGACTACGACGTGGACGGGCTCGTGGCGCTTCTCCTCGATTTCCGTCAGCGCTATCCGCACCTCACGGTCTATCTGGAACCGGGCGAGGCGGTGGCGCTCAACGCGGGTACGCTTGAGGCGACGGTGCTCGAGATCCAGCCGCCGGGGGCCGATGGGATATCAAATGCGATCCTCGACGTAAGCGCGGCCTGTCACATGCCCGACGTGCTGGAGATGCCCTACACGCCGCGGGTGAGTGGGGCTTCGCCCCTAAGTGGGCCTGCGGCCCTAAGTGGGGCTTCGCCCCTAAGTGTCGCTTCGCGACTAAGTTCCGAAGGAACACTTAGGCCCGATGGACCACATAGCGCCGCAGGCGCACTTAGCCCCGAAGGGGCACTTAGGCCCGAAGGGCCATTTAAATATCTTTACCGCTTTGGCGGGCCGACGTGCCTCGCGGGGGACGTGATCGGCACGTACAGCTTCCCGCAGCCGCTCGCGGAGGGCGACACGGTCGTGTTCGAGGACATGGCGATCTACTCGATGGTGAAGAACAACACCTTCAACGGCATGCCTTTGCCGTCCATCGCCGTGCGGCGCATGGACGGCACGGTGGAGACGCTGCGGGATTTCGGCTACGACGATTTCAAGCGCCGTCTCGGGTGAGTCACGGAAGGGCGGCGCTGACGAGCTTCGAGACGAGCTTGCCGTCCGCCTGCCCCTTCACGCGCGCCATCACTTCCTTCATCACGCGCCCCATGTCCTTTTTGGACGTGGCGCCGAGTTCGGCGATCGTTGCCTTGACCACGTCGGCCACCTCCGCCTCGGAGAGCTGCGCGGGCAGATAGCCCTTGAGGAACTCGAGTTCGGCCTTTTCGCCCGCGGCGAGTTCGGCGCGCCCGGCCGACTCGAATGCCGCGATCGACTCCTCGCGCTGCTTCACGCCCTTGACGACGACGGCGAGCACCACGTCGTCCGTCATCTCCTTGCCGGCGTTGACCGTGAGGTCTTTGACCTTTGCGATTACGCCGCGGACCGTATTCACGGTCCGCGTGTCGTGGGCCTTCATGGCGTCCTTCATGTCGGCCATGAGCTTGTCATAGAGTGCACTTGCCATTTTCTGGTCCTTCTTTGTCCTGACGCGGAAAGTATAGCACGGTTCCGTCGCCGAGGCAACATGAGACATTGAGGGAGTGGGGGGAATATGGTACAATACCACTTTCACAAAATAAGGAGACACGATGAAGAGCATCCTATTCGCCGCCGCGTGCGGCCTGACCGCCGGCGCGCTCGCGTACGCGCACGCGCCCTCCCCGCTCATGACCACCTGGGGCGAGAAGATCACGCCCGAGAACGCCTGGCGTGAGTACCCGCGCCCGCAGATGGTCCGCGCCAACTGGACGAACCTGAACGGCGAATGGGACTACGCCGTCACGAGCGTCACCAACACGCCGGGGCGTCCGACGAAGTGGGACGGCAAGATCCTCGTCCCGTTTTGCCTCGAGAGCGCGCTCTCGGGCGTAGGCCGTCTGCTGGAGCCGGACCAGTTCCTCTGGTACACGCGCACGATCACGTGCGATCCGAAGCCGGGCGAGCGCATCCTCCTCCACTTCGGCGGCGTCGACTTCCGCACGATGGTGTTCATCGGCCACAACGAGGTGACGGACGTGCCGCACGAAGGCGGGCAGAATCCGTTCACGCTCGACATCACCGACTACGTGAAGCCCGGCGCGAACGAGCTGACCGTCTGCGTGTGGGACCCGACCGAGGACTACATCAACTCGCGCGGCAAGCAGAGCTTCAAGCCGAAGGGGTGCTTCTACACACGCGTCTCCGGCATCTGGCAGACGGTGTGGATGGAAACCGTGCCCGCCTGCCACATCGACGGCTACACGGTGGTGACCGACATCGACAAGGGCACGGCCACGCTGGACTTCCGGATTTGCGGCGCGATGGGAGGGGCGTGCTCCTGCGCGGCAGCTTGCGAAATCAAGGTGTCCGTCGACGGCGTGGGCGAGTTCACGGGCAACGGCAAGGTCACGGTGAAGATGCCGGCCGGCTTCAAGCTCTGGAGTCCGGAGTCGCCGAACCTCTACACGTTCACGGCGAAATGCTGCGCTTCTTCCTCAACAACGAGCCGTACTTCGTGATGGGCACGCTCGACCAGGGCTGGTGGCCGGACGGCCTGCTTACGCCGCCCTCCGACGAGGCGATGGCCTACGACATCCAGGTGCTGAAGGACTGCGGCTTCAACACGCTCCGCAAGCACATCAAGGTGGAGCCGCTCCGCTACTACTACCTCTGCGACCAGCTGGGTATCCTCGTGATTCAGGACCTGCCGAGCGGAAACCACAACGCGCAGACTCCGCTTGACGCGAAGGAGACGGCGCGCTACGGTCTCCAGCGCCTCGAGCAGAAGGAGATGATGGACGCGCTGCAGGCCGTCCCCTCGATCGTGATGTGGAACCCCTACAACGAGGGCTGGACCCAGCCCGGCGAGTTCCTCACGCACGCAATGCTCGACTTCACGCGCCGCTACGACCCCACGCGTCTCGTGAACGGCCCCAGCGGCTGCTGGGACTGGGAGGGCGGCCACCTCCTGCCGAAGGGCTGGAAGTGGGAGAACCGCGTGTGGACCCAGCACAAGCCGGCCGGGGAGTGCGAGGCGGCCGACACGGTGGACCTGCACCTCTACCGCGGCCCCGAGATGTTCGCCGTCAACGACCGTCGCATCAGCTTCCTCGGCGAGTTCGGCGGCCTCGGCCATCCCGTGGAGGGCCATCTCTGGCGGACGTCCAAGAAGGGCAACTGGGGCTACGGCGGCATTGAGGACACGAAGACGCGCGAGGGACTGGAGAAGACCTACCTCGGCCTCATGGAGAAGCTCGGCGACCTCGCCGAGAAGGGCCTCGGCGGCGCGATCTACACGCAGACGACGGACGTCGAGATCGAGATCAACGGCGTGCTCACGTACGACCGCAAGGTGCTGAAGTACAATCCGGCGGTGCTGAAGGCGGCGCACGAGCGCGTCTGCGCCCGCGGCAACGGCAAGTAGCCGCGGCGCCCCGCAGGCTACCAGTCCACGGGCTTGCGGTTCGCCTTGATCTCGGCGTGGGCGTGCTTCGCGTCGAGCATGCGCTGCTTCTGGCGGCGGGAACGGCGGCGTTTCTGCCGCCGTTTCTTTTCGCGGGCCTGCTGT
This sequence comes from uncultured Lentisphaerota bacterium, assembly GCA_900320225.1. Classification (GTDB taxonomy): domain Bacteria; phylum Verrucomicrobiota; class Kiritimatiellia; order RFP12; family UBA1067; genus RUG572. Next base: position 4,150 of record ONRL01000218.1, on the reverse strand, counting down.
TCGGCGGACTTGCGCCCCTGCTCGCGCGCGAGAATGCGCTCGGCGAGGGTGCGGCGCGCGAGCCAGCGGTTGATCTCGCGCGAACGGTTCTCGCCGCAGCGCACCTGAAGGCCGCTCGGCGGGTGGAAGAGGCGCACGACGCTGGACGTCTTGTTCGTCTTCTGTCCGCCGGGGCCGCCGCCGAGGATGAACGTCTCCTCGAGGTCCTCCTCGTACACGGAAGCCTCCACCATCAATGACTTGATTTTTGCTATTGTCTCTGGGGTCATCATTCTGCTATACTCTTTCCACCATGAAAAAGGCACTCGTTCCTCTTGCGGACGGATTCGAGGACATCGAAGCCGTCTCCATCGTCGACGTTCTCCGCCGCGGCGGCGTCGAGGTGGTCACGGCATCGCTCGCGGACGGCCCTGCCGTCCGGTCCGCGCACGGCATCCAGATGGTTGCCGACGCCCTGCTCCCCGACGTGCTCGAAAAAGAGTACGACGCTATTATACTACCTGGCGGCGGGGAAGGCACGCAGAATCTTTCGGAATGTGAGCCGCTCCTGGATCGCCTGCGCCGCCAGAAGGCCGAGGGCGGGTTCGTGTGCGCCATCTGCGCGGCGCCCACCGTGCTGGAGAAGGCTGAGGTCATCGAGGACGAGTCCGTCACGTGCTATCCCTCCTGCACGCCGCAGATGGGCCGTCCGGTCGAGTCGGTGCCCGTGATCGCGGACGGGCAGATCATCACGGGCCAGGGGCCGGGAGCGGCGATGCTCTTCGCCCTCGCGGTGCTCGCCCATCTCACGGACGAGCGGACGGCTCACGGCGTCGCCAACGGGATGATCGCAGAGTTTTCGTGATGCGCAAGGCGTTTGTCCTAGCCTTGACGTTTATCGTCCTCTCCGCGCTGGTCTTCGGCGGCGCGTGGCTGTGGATGCGCCGGCCCTGGCGTGTTGTCGCGACCGTGAACGGGGTCTCCCTCGCGGCTCGCGAGCTGGATCTCCGCGCCGAGGCGTACGGCGGCGACCGGCGCGAGATGGCGCGGGCGTGGATCGCCAAGGAGATTCTTCTCGGCGAGGCCGTGCAGCGGAACGTGTCGTTGACGGAAGAGGACGAACGCGACGTGAAGGGTGTTCTCGCGGCTTGGTTCGTGAGCCAAGGGACGACGATCGACCGCTTCTTCGCGGAGAGCCCGCTGCCCGAGGACGCGATGCGGCAGGATTTCAAGGAAGGGTTGCTCATCCATGCCCTCGTCAAGGACGGGTTGAGCAATGCGTCGTTTCCGGATTTCTACCATTCGTTGCGCGAGAAGGCCCTTGTGGAGTGTCCCGAGTTTCCGGAGCTGGAGAGTCCGGACGCGGGCGTGCCGCTTTATGTCGGGCTGTGGGGATGGTACCCCGCGCGCGTGTCCGTCGCGGCGGCTGGACAGGTTGTGACGTCCGCAGAACTGAGTCTGCGCGTGCGCAACGCGCAGGACGACCTGAAACGGAGGGGATTGCAGTTGCCATCGTTGCCCGTCCTTCGCCGCCACGAGGCGCAGGTCTGGATTTTCAAGGCCGTGATGCGCGCCGAGGCCCTGCGGAACGGCGTCCCGGTCACGCCGGACGACGAGAGGAAGGAACGGGCGAGGATGGTCAATTCGCTGAAACCCCACCGGCTGACCGTGGAGCGGTTCTTCAAGGAAGGCGTCCTTCCAGAGTCGCTGAAACAGGAGGACTTCCGGTCCAACATCCGCGTCAACAAGCTTCTCGCGCGCGTGGTTGACGACAAGATCAACGTGTCGATGCCGGAGATCGAGGCGCGCATGGCCGAGTTGCGCCGGCGCGCGGACGATGAGGCGGCGCGCGGCCTGAAGCCGACGACAAGATGCGACCGCAAGACGGCCATCAACCAATTGCGCATGGAACGCCACAACAGGGGATGCCGCGCCCTTTTCCGGTCGCTCTTCGGTTCGGCCCGCGTGTGGTCGCCGGAATTCCCCGAGATGGAACAGGTCGATGGCGTATCGTTGCCGTTTCCAGGCGGAAAGGAGCCAGCGAGATGACGAGGCGTGTCAAATGGTCGATTGCCGCGGCGTGTGCGGGATGTGTCTTGGCAGGGGCGCTTTTCTTCCTGTGGCACCAGCGCGCGCGGCGTCTCGCCGCGGAGGCCGCCCGGCTTCAGGCGGAGGCAGAGGCCGCCGCCGCGCGGGAAGCGGTCTATCGGCAATTTGACATCGACATGCCGGGTACGCGCCTGTTCGTTCCCCTGCCGCCCGTGCTCTCCCACAACTACGGGCGCGCCGGAATCGGGCGGAAGCTGTTCAACGACCGCCGGCTCACCTCTTCGCGCGTGTCGCAGAGTCTGGTTTGCGGCGCGTGCCACTGGCTCGGGGCCGGCGGCACGGATTCGCGGATCCACCACGGCGTGCTGACGCGTCCCGTGCACAACGCCGCGTTCGCCACGTCGTATCTCCACGACGGAAGCCTTCCGAACCTGCATGCGGTCGTCGGCATGATGATCGAGCACCCGCACTTCAGCGGGGGCGGCCCGCTTGCGGGCGTAGCCGCGCGCCTCGCGGAAGACGCGGCCCTCGCCGCGCGGTTCAAGTTCGAGTACGGGGAAAAGGGCCTCACGGGCTCGAACGTGGTCGACGCGGTCGTGGAGTACCTGAAGACATTGCTCACGGACGGTACGCCGTACGACTTCTGGTGCGCGGGCCATGCAGAGCGCTTCTCCCCCGAACAACGGCGCGGGAGCGAGGTGTTCCTCGCCGCCAAATGCATGGACTGCCACGACGGTCCCGTGCTCGGCGCGCGGAAGGTCTCACGCGGACGGAAGGTGTCCGCGCTGCGCGGTCTCGGCCTGCGCAAGGCGTACCTCACGGAGGGCAAGGTGAAGGACCTGGACGCCGTCGTTCCGCTCATGCCCCGCGGCGACGCGCTCCCGCCGGAGGACCGGAAAGCGCTCGTAGAATTTCTCAAGGCGCTGTAGCAGGAGATGAAAAATATGCAGAAGGCATTGTTGTTGGGCGCGGTGTTCGCCGCTGGTGTGGTTGGCATGGTGGCGGACGCGCAGGAGCGCGTCCCCGGCGTGGTCACGTACGAGGAATTCGGCGCGGTGGGCGACGGTAAGGCCGACGACCAGTCCGCGATCGTGGCCGCCCACGCGGCGGCGAACGAGAAAGGCCTGCCGGTCAAGGCCGGCGACGGCAAGACGTACTACATCGGCGGCGGTGCCGCCGTGGCCGTCGTCAAGACGGACGTCGACTTCGGCACGGCGAAGTTCGTGATCGACGACCGGTACCTGAAGAACCACCGCGCGCCCATCTTCCGCATCGTGTCCGACGCGCGTCCGTTTGCGGTGAAGGGCGTGAAGACGCTCGCGCGCGGGCAGGCGAAGATCGACGTGTCGCTGCCGTGCGACTGCCTGCTCATCGCGGTCAACGACAAGGTGCTCCGCTACATCCGCTACGGGCGGAACCAGAACAACGGCGTGGCGCAGCGGGAGGTGTTCCTCGCGGGACGCGACGGCACGGTCGACCCGCGCGCGCCGATCGTGTGGGACTTCGAGACGGTCACGTCCCTCTCGGCGCATCCGATCGACGCGCGGACGCTCGTGGTGACGGGCGGCGCGTTCACCACGATCGCGAACCAGGCGGTGTCGAAGTACAACTACCACGCGCGCAACTTCAGCGTGGAACGCTCGAACGTGCGCCTCGAGGGCGTGAAGCACTTCGTGACCGGCGAGCTCGACCACGGCGCGCCGTACGGCGGGTTCTTCTCCATCCAGAACTGCGCGAACGTGACCGTGACGAACTGCCTGTTCACGGCGCACAAGACCTACTCCACGATCGGCGCGGCGGGGCTGCCGGTCTCGATGGGCTCGTACGACCTCTCCGTGGGGACGGCGGTGAACGTGTCGTTCATCGGATGCCGCCAGACGACCGACATCAACGACCGTCGCTACTGGGGCCTGCTCGGCTCGAACTACTGCAAGAACCTCCTCTACGACGACTGCGAGTTCTCGCGCTTCGACGCGCACATGGGCGTGGCGAACGCGACGATCCGCAACTCGAAGCTCGGCTACATGGGCATCAACGCGATCGGCTTCGGCACGTTCCTCGTCGAGAACAGCACCGTCTGCTGCGCGAACTTCTTCAACCTGCGCGGCGACTACGGCAGCAC